>CAXAVL010000078.1:0-18180 GCA_963971905.1 uncultured Cellvibrio sp. | reverse complement strand
CCGCACCGAATGATCGGGCCGAACAATTCGAAACTCGTCGGACAATGTTTCGTCGCTGACGAGCGAACGATTAATTTTTTCAAACACCCGGCTACGGTCGTCGGCATGAACAAGACTACCAAAATCCTCCACCGTGCCGCCAAACTCACCAGGCGCAAGACCATGCGGTTCGTAGACTTGCTTGGACCAAGTGACTTTGTTATTGAGAATATCCCACTCCCAGATTCCTATTTTTCCCGCTGCTGTAGCAAAACGCAGACGTTGTTCGCTGTCCTTAAGCGCCGACTGCGCCAGTCGCTCGCGATGAAGTAAACGGGCATTAACAACAATAGGGGCAGCCAGTGCTGCAATCTCCATCGCCAGATTCAGATTCCCTCGATCATGCTTGCGTCCTGAATCTGCCATAAACAGCGTGAGCGAGCCTAACAACTCATTGCCAAAACGCAATGGCACACTGAGCATGGAACTAAACGCCAAGCCACGGGAGGCGTTAAAGGCGGCCTCATACCAAGCATCATCAGTGTTGTCATGTAACACCGGTTCGCCCGTGGACAAGGCGCACAGATTGATATCGCTACGTTCATTGCGCTGCCACTGGGTTGATTGCAAAAGTGTTTCAAGTTCTGGATTTTGATGCGCGCGGGCAGTGCGCCGCACTCCTTCATCCACAATGACATCAAAAAAACCGAAATCGGAAAGGTGGGGCTGGCAAACGGCGATGGTATTGGCGAGTGCTTGATCCAATTCGAGGGAAGACGCGAGAACCCTTGCCGCTTGGCGGAATAGTTCGTAGTGTTCCGCTATTGCAGAGCTAGTTAAACCATCTTGCGAATCTGCTCGCGTCTTGTCGATGATTGGAGAGTCTGGCATCGCGCTTGAATTACCTGCAGTGAGTGTGAAATAAGCTGACCATAAAAGGTTATGCAAAAAACAAGAAAACTTTCAAATAAACATCAGATGCTGACTGCAAAATGATCATGACCTTGCTCCCGCTTTAACTTCCGCCAGCGCGGTGAATAACAGCTGACTGTTAACCGGTTTTACAAAATGCTGTGTGAAACCAGCCGCGATGGATAACTGCTGATCTTGCGGTTGCGCGTATCCGGTTAGTGCGAAACACGGCTTAGCCGCAATATCAGGGCGCCTATGCAAGGCTTTGATCAGATCGTATCCATTCATATCGGGCAAGCCAATATCGAGGATAAAAGCATCGATCTGCTCGCTCTCGACGATGGTCAATGCATCACCGGCCGTGTGAGCGGTCCACACTTTGTGCCCGATGAGCTCCAGTAACATGGACAAGGACTCAGCGGCATCTACATTATCATCTACTAATAAAATGGTTAATTGGGCATCGCCCCTACCGGCGCCCGTTAACGCAGAGGGTTGTGTTACTTCGGCAGCCACTCGAGGGAGCGATACCACGAATGAACTACCCTTACCGTGGCCCGCGCTAAATGCTTTAACCTCACCCCTATGCAAAGTAACAATAGCTTTGACCAACGCCAGACCAATTCCCAACCCTCCTTGAGCGCGATCAAGACGCTGTGCGCCTTGAGTAAACAGATCAAAAACCTGCGGTAATAAGGCAGAATCCATGCCATGACCGTTATCAGAAACTACAATACTGGCATGGGTGCTATCTGCGTCTATAGACAACTGTAATTCGCCATGGGGGGGCGTGTACTTGGCGGCGTTGGTCAGCAAATTAGCAACTACTTGGACTAGCCTGATCCGATCGCCTTCTACCCAGAGCGGCTGCGCATCCATCTGGATAGTCAGATTGTGACATTTGGCATCTATCATCGGCCGCACTTGTTCAACCGCGGTAGTCATTATCGTTTTGATATCCAAGCGTTCAGTTTCGAGCTGGATCAACCCCCGAGTGACGCGCGACACATCCATCAAATCATCAATCAGACGGGTGAAATGCGCAATTTGGCGCGAAAGGATTTCCCCCACTTGGCGTACACGCTGAGGGTCATCGCCCGCCTGACACAGAATACCTGCGGCCGCACTCACAGGCGCAAGAGGGTTGCGAAGTTCGTGCGCCAACATGGCAAGAAACTCGTCTTTGGAGCGACTTAAGCGCTCCGCTTCAGCCCGCGCTGATCGCTCGCTTGATAACAATAACTGCCGCTCTTCAGCTGCCTTTTGTGCTAAATCGTAGAGCCTCGCATTGTCGATGACCATCGCAGCTTGGGCAGCCAAGCCGACCACTAAACGTTCGCTTCGGGCGGTAAAAACGGCCGCTTCTGGATGACCAAAAAATAGCCCGCCTATTACCTCACCAGAGCGCGAGATGACCGGTGCAGCGAGATAACTTTTGACCGGAAGATGACCTTGCGGCATTCCGTAATGAGGTGCCATCTTCCCGTAACGAGGATCTTGGGTAATGTCGTCGCTACGTAATGCTGCTTGTCCCAGAAATGTCGGTTTAAATACGTCGGTCGCACGCGGGTGCCCAAATCTTTCAAAAGCGGAGCGTGGTGCGCCCGATAGCGCGTAAAGCAAAAGGCTATCCCCCTGCTCGTTTTTCGAGTTGTAAAAAAATGCCCCAAATTCCGCCCCTGTCAGCGCTCGCCCCGAATCAGTGACTATCTGGAGTAGGCTGTCGAGCTCCAAAGTGGAGGCAAGAGATTGCCACGAATTGTTGAATAGCTCGAGAATTCGGGTTTCATCCTGTAATGCTTCTTCCGTTTGCTTGCGCTCCGAAATATCCAATACTACCGCCAGAACAGAATCGGGAAACTCACGCTCAATCTTATGAACCAAACTAACGGTGGCGCTTACCCATATAGGTGATCCATCTGGCTTGAGATAACGTTTTTCGATCTCAAATGGCTGCCCATCCACGAGCAGCTGGTTAAAAGCGACTTCACTTGCATTGAGGTCATCCGCAAAGGTCAGATCATGGATATCTTTGCCCAGCAGTTCCTCACGGGAGCGCCCTAATATTTCACAAAAGCGATCGTTAATACGAATCAAACGCCCTTGCAGATCACGCTCTGCGATACCAGCCGCCGTCTGATCAAACAGCGAAATTAAATGTTGCTGGCTTAACCGTAGTGCAACTTCCGCCTGCTTCTGTTTAGTAATATCGCGAAAAAATACGGCCAGGTTTTTATTTGGTAAAGGATTGACTCTTATTTCCAGCCAACTTTCGTGCGGTTCTCCAGGATTAAGATTTAATTCAATCAATGCCGCTTCGCGTTTATCGAAAGCCTGCTGATAAACACGGCTGACTCTAGTTTTAGCATCAGCACCCCATAACTCTTCATCGCTTTTTCCAATCACATCAACAGGCGGGCGACCCAGAATACGTAGGCCTTCTGCGTTAACTTTGGCAACCCGCCCGTTCGCTCCGACCAACATAAATCCCTCACCCATTTGATTGAGGATTTGATTGCTCCAGTCGCGTTCAACCTGTAACCGCTGTTGCGCAATCGCATTCTCCATCGCCACCCAGGCGCGATTCACAACGTCTTTCGCGGCTTGAACCTCTTGCTGCGTCCAAGAGTAAGCGTGCGGTTTAATCGCATTGATATTAAAAAGTAAGTGACCATTTTTGAGGATGGGAACAATTAGGATAGATCGAATATTCAACGCCTGAAATAGCGCTGTAAATTCCTGCGTGCGCGGATCTGTTAACAGATCCTTGCAAACAAATTCCTGCCCGCTTCGTAAAATAGGTAGTAATGAAGGACTAAAATCATCGATTCTTCCAGACAGCGGGAGGGGTGGCATACTTGGCGCAAACCAACCACTTTTGGTATGAAACACACCAGCGACATCATCGATCTCGGCATACCAACAACCTGCTGCGCCTAAATGCTCGGCCAACATTGCAACCGCATTATTTATAATGTCATCGGGAACCGTCAGAGGGTGGAGCCGATCCGCCAACTTCAACTGAAACTCACGCAAGCGCTGGTCACGTACACCTTTCGTTGTTTCCACTACAGTGCAATACAATCCCGCAATGGTGCCTTTATCATCATAAAGAGGCGAATAAGAAAAAGTAAACCAAGCGTTTTCAGGCTGCCCACTGCGCTCCACTGTGAGCGGTAAACCCTCAAAATAGCTGCCTTGACCCGCAAGTGCAGAGTCGACAATAGGGCTGATATCAGGCCATATTTCACTCCACACATCCTGAAACTTTGCTCCCAACGCTCTGGGATGTTTACTGCCTAGCATCTCTGCATAAGCATCGTTGTAAAGAAAACCGAGGTCAGGCCCCCAAGCAATAAACATGGGAAATTTGGAATTAAGAATTAAACTAACGACAGCTTGCAGCGACAATGGCCAACAATTGGGATCATCAAATACTGAACAGGACCAATTCTGCGCGCGCAGTAGCGCACCTACATTGCTACTCTCTGGAAACAAAAGATTTAAATCCACGAATTATCCCTTCCAAAACAGGCATAAGGCAAAAGGAGCGGCTCGTATATTGAGCACGCATGGCTCGTATTATTGAATGCGACTTTTAGTGATTTTTTACGCTTAAATCGCCTTAACTAACACCCAAACTTTTTAATCGACAAGCTTATACATGCAGGGTCGTAACGGCAATAAAATGATGGGACACTTTGGTCACCGGAGACAATTTAGTGCTTTAAGACACATTGTGTGGTGATTTACAAAGCTGTTAGGATCTCGAAGAAGTAAACAGCTAGCAAAACAATTAGAGGATAGAAATTGTTAGGCTGTAAATAGCTAACTCAGTTGATGTATAAATCAAATCGAACAAAAAAATCTCACTTTTTAAAGAACGACGATTTATGTTCTAACACTTTTATATATTTTGTACGCGACGGTGCAGGAGTTTTAATCTAAATCACTCGCATTGTGACGCTCAGGCAGTTGCAATGCCTCGTCCCCCCAAGTGCGATTCACGCGCTGGCCGCGTTTTACTGCCGGGCGCTCGCTGATTTCTTGGCTCCAACGCAAAACGTGCGAATAGGAAGTAACATCCAAAAATTCTGCCGCTTCATACAACTTGCCCAACACTAACGCGCCGTACCAGGAAAAATTCGCCATGTCGGCAATGGTGTATTCATCACCGCAAAGATAGCGATGCTCTGCCAAGTGGCGATCCAATACATCCAGTTGTCGTTTTACTTCCATCGCATAGCGATTAATGGGGTATTCTAATTTTTCGGGGGCGTAAGTATAAAAGTGCCCAAAGCCGCCGCCTAAAAACGGAGCGCTGCCAATTTGCCAAAATAACCAGCAAAGACACTCCGCTTTCGCTGCGGCATCCCGTGGTAAAAAAGCAGAAAACTTTTCCGCGAGATATAACAAAATTGCGCCCGACTCAAATACTCGTGTGGGCGGTGTGGTGGAAGTATCTAACAAGGCGGGGATTTTAGAGTTCGGGTTTAGCGCAACAAAGCCGCTACCAAATTGATCGCCTTTACCAATTTCTATTAACCATGCATCGTATTCCGCACCGGTTATGCCCAACGCTAAAAGCTCCTCCAACAGTATGGTAACTTTCACTCCATTCGGTGTAGCGAGCGAGTATAGCTGTAACGGATGCTTACCCACCGCTAGTGGCTTTTCATGGGTTGCACCTGCGATGGGGCGATTAGTGCTGGCGAAAGCCCCACCATTGTCTTTGTCCCAGGTCCAGACTTTAGGAGGCGTATAAGAATGATTGCTGCTCATAGAATTTTTATCTCCGTATTAGTAAATATCGCGACCAATTACGCGCTCTAGTACAAATTAGTTCAGCGCAATATAGCACTATAAAATACTGGCTATCAGCAGAATTATTTGGCCAATAAGTTCAATTCATCGCGCGCAAGCTGCACACCTTCTTGCGCCGCCTCCTCTAGCAATCTTAATCCGCGTGCTTTGTCTTGCTTTACATCACCGGAGCCGTAATACAAATTAAATCCATAAGTAAATTTTGAATGCGAATGCCCTTGTGCGATGGCGCGCTCAAAATAATCGCTTGAACTTTTGGAATTGTTATCGGCAAAATCGCCATAGAGATATATCACTCCCAAGCGATAAGACGCCTCTGCAACACCACCCTCAGACGCACTTTCCAACAACTTCATACTGCGAACTTCAAACTCATCATCTGTTTCACCGCTACTTTCAAGGCTAAAACTGGAATACAGAAATTGTGCGTAGGCATCGTTTTGTTCCAAGTAAGGCGCAAGTAATTCATACAACGCCTCAACCTCACCACTCTCCAACAGTGCTTCGGCTTTTTGTTTGACTTCGTTTTCCATATTGATTCACTTATAGATGTTGGGTTGATGCGTGATCGAATTCCACTTGTACTATTTGAAAATAATTTTTCTGAAGACAGTATTAGATAGATGGCGATATCTCACTTATTTCTTTAGTTTCCAAGACAGCCTTCGTCACAAATATATTTATATCATTCCTGTTAGCTTCAACATTGACGGATGCAGAGAATTTTGTGCTCCCCGCAATTTTTACAACATCATCTACGCGTAGAAGCAAAGTAGAATGCGGATCAATCGTGCCTTCAGCTGCATCTCCATAAGTTATTTTAGCTTCTTCAACAGTAGTGACTATGATTTTGTATGGTACTTTTTTCTTAGATTTGTTTACTAAATTAAAGCACATGTTGTAGTCAGAAAAAGTACTTAATGTATGAAAAACAAAGGGGTAAGTCGGCTTACTATATCGCCTTAATATCTCAGTTAAAATAAAAATAATTGTGCATAAAGTAAATTTTGGTTCATAGTTTTTTTCAGGATCGATGAGCCACAGCGTGGCAAAAGTTAAGCACCCCAAAAAGGCAACAATCTCAATTATAAATATTATTGCATTTCTTTGCTTTGACATGAAATTTGATCCACTATTGTTGGTAAAACATCTAATAACGCCATCTATTTCCCTGCAACTTTCGGCGGCGCCTGACCCTCTATTGAATCTAGATTTTCATCAAAGCAGGCCCATGCGGGGGCGCTTTGTATCCAGATATTCATGGTGGGGGAAATTGATGAGGGTTCATCCAAGGTGCCGATTCGCACCACCGTAAATTGTGGCCGTGCAGATGAATTGGCGAACAAGTGCGACCCACAGGTGGTGCAGAAGCGGCGGAGGATTTGGTTGCCGCTTGCAGCAACGCTGGTAAATCCACTTAGCTCACCATTGATAGTAAGTGAATCTGTATTGACTATCGCATTCACTGTGCCATTGGAGGCGATGTGCTGACAATCTTTACACCAGCAGACGCGCGCCGCAATTGGTTCGCCAGAAAAGTGATAGCTCACTGCACCGCAAAGACATCTTCCGCTGCGCTCAACCATATAGCCCCCTGCTCTTTTGCTTCAGAATAGTTAAAGCCGAATTAAAAACTATTACACCCAAACGCACCAATGGGAATTACTGGATATTACACAATTAACGCTTGCGCGTAGCCTGCCCTTCAAAATCTTTATGCAATTGCTCAAGCGTGCGAAATATTCCAACACCTGCCTGATGAGGAATATTGGCGTTGGTAAATGTTGTCTGCCAGTTTTTTAATGCATCCAAGGTTTGATCGATATAGTCATTGGGCTTCAAGAATTTATAGTCACTACATAATTCGTTGATTATTTTTCGAGTGGGCTTGCCGTGACCACTGAAAGCAGTGCTGTGTTCGCCGCGCGCTTGGGAAAATGTAATGTCGTAAGCGGGGGCGAACACCCAGTGGGTTGGCTCACCTTTTTGTACCGGCTCATTACAGAGAAACGCGAAATTTTTTGTGTGATCATCAAAGTTGTGCGAGAGCGCGTTAAAGATCATAAGACGCGCCATTTTTTCTACTTCGGCTGCGCTTTTGGTTAACACAAACGTTAGTTTTAGCAGGTCACTGTAGTCCATGGTCGGCGCTCTGAAATCAGCGTACATGAGTGCGGCCACGGTCATCATATGCCGTTTCTTATCGCCTTCGCGGTCAAAACGTTTGGTCGCAAAAAAACGTTCGACCTGCCCATTAGGCATAGACTGTTCGAGCAGAATGGATTTCGCCATTTGAACACCTGCCGCGCGCGCCATTTGCGCGCAAGCATATTCAATTGCTCCCGTTTCAATTGGTTCATCAACCGCTCTGAATTTAATTATCCAGTGATCGTAACCTGCGGGAATATCACCAAATGCGGAAACGGCTTCTTGTTTATCCAATGAAAGCGCAATTACCGCTTTTGGTCGCGCACCACCCGGCGAGCCACCCGCAATGCGTAATTGTTTTAACACCTCCTTAGTTTCACCGGTATAAACCTGCTGCGATGCCGTAAATAATTCGGCAATACTGAGCGCACCACTTAACTCCGAGTGTTCGGCTTTGGGGTGATAGTCAAACGCACCCATGCCGCGATCACCTATGTAGGCCAAACGATCCAACATGGTTGCAGTGCGCGCGGTGCCGTCACCAAATGTTGCGTTAAAAAAACGATCCATTAGCAATAACCCCCAACCATCAGGCAGCGAATCCGCAAAAGGGCCGTGCAAGCCGTTGAAGGTTTGCAGGTTCGCGGCAAGCTGGGGTTTATCGTCAAATTTCATGGTGATAGGCGATAAATTAAAACCCTGTGCAAGCCAGGTTTTGTCGTAGACAAAATAAATACCCTTGCCATCAACTTTATACAATTCGCCTACTATTGCTCCGGCAATTGATACCACCAGATTTTCCGTCGGTTTAAATTTTTGTCGCTTTCCTTGTGTTGTCATTTTGTCCCTCTCTTGCGCCTGGCATTTTTTAATTCAGCAATTGAGCTTGGTCGTTCTGGTTTAAAAAGTGCGGAAATAGGAGCGAGCTGGTCGAGCGCAGCGGCAAGCAGAATCAAAGATTCCAAGGTAATTGAACCACTCACCTCAAAGCGCTTGATGGAGGATTCAGAAACGCCCGACAGCTCTGCCAGCGTCTTGCGCGACAAGTTCCTGGCCAGCCGCAACTGCCTGGCATTTTTCCCCAGGGAGCGTGCAAGCTCAGCAGGTGAATAAAGCATATGCGTTTGAGACACGATATTATCCCAGCGATATCAATTGGTCATATTTGACCAACTATAGCACTTAATATCAAATAATTGGTCTTTTATGACCAATAAAAAATCCCCCGCCAACGCCAGTTAACGGGGGATTTTCGGGCTTATGCGGGTGCGCCGCTTTTTACTTCGCTAAGGCTTCTAGTGCGGTTTTGTTCTCTGTGCTCACGCTGTGATTGAACGTCATAACCATTTCTGCCAGCTGTTTTTCTGCTTCCGTTGTGGATTCCGTTTCAGTGACAGCTTTCAAAGCAGCAAGATCATCCGCCTTGGGCGAATGCTCCACATTGTGGATTGCCTGAGCGATAGCGCGTGTGGCTTCGCTATTGGCCTCGTCTTTACTAATCGCAACCAAGGCTGCTTTATGGTCGGCAGAGGGGTAGTGATTCAGTTCGGTAAGAATTTTTGCCATGGTGGAAATCGCGTTGGATTCGGCAAACGACAGCGGGGAAATAACCAGCAGCATAAACAACGCGATAGCACTGGCCGATAAGGTAGAGGTTTTATTTTTCATTTTTTCTGGCTCCTACGTAGTTATATTTGGAAGACTTGCCTTTACAACGGCACGGATTATGACACGACCAACATAAACTAGTTCGTGATACGAGCCGCTGTTCGAGGATCTTGGCAGCTGCCCCTGGTTATATTCACTCCCTCAAAGAAAAATCCCCCGCCAATTATGTGAACTGACGGGGGATTTTTGCATTTAGAGCAAAGGGCTACAAAGGAGGATTAATACACATCCCGCAAATACCGTTTATCCATATTTAATTTGCGGATGTAGTTTACGGTTTCGGCTTCATCGAATTTTCCGTATTGCTGGATGATATCGCGCAATGCTTGGTCTACGTCTTTGGCCATGCGGCTCGCGTCGCCGCAGACACAGAAGTAGGCGCCCTGCTCTAACCAATCCCACAATTCTGCGCCGCGTTCGCGCATGCGATCTTGTACGTAGATTTTTTGTGTTTGATCGCGCGAGAAGGCGAGGCTTAATTCGTTGAGCACACCGTCTTTTTGGAATCGTTGGATTTCATCTTGATAATAAAAATCCGTTGCCGCATGTTGCTCGCCAAAGAAAAGCCAGTTTTTGCCTTGATCGCCGCGCGCCTGGCGCTCCTGCAAAAAGCCGCGGAAAGGTGCCACGCCGGTGCCTGGGCCAACCATGATGAGAGGCGTGTCGCCATTTTCAGGCACATGGAAATGTTTGCTCGGCTGCACAAAAATAGGAACCTCCACACCTTCAGCGCGATCGGCCAAGAAGGTAGATGCCACACCCTTGCGGATTTTTTTGCTATCGCGGAAGCGCGAGTAGCGCACCGCAGATACAGTGAGATCAATGCGATTGGGTTGCGCTTTGCTGCTGGAGGCGATTGAGTACAAACGCGGTTGTAATCGTTTTAGCAGCGGAATTAATTCATCGATACTGGCGCGAATCGGGAATTCTTGCAGTATGTCTACCAACTGGCGACCGTAAAGCCATTCTTGCAATTCGGCCTTGTGTTCGGCATCGAGCAGTTTTTGTAAATCTTTGCTGTTACTGCGCTGCGCAATAAAATTTAGCGCTTCCAAACTGGGGCGGCAAATTTCATAATTTTCCAGCAGCGCTTGGTGCAAGGGTTTTTCGTGAGTATCCACCACTACCGGTGCGTCAGAATTTAAATTGAGCGACTGCTCTAATTCAAATACATACTCAGGGCAATTTTTTGGCCAGATGCCAAGTGCATCGCCCGCTTCATAGCTGATGCCGGAATCGCCCAAATCAAAACCGAATTGACGCACATCCTTACTCGATCCTTCCGCATTTAAGCGCTGGTTGATAATCAAACGCGAAGCGTAAGGATTGGCTTTGCCATAAGCAGCAGATGCAGACGAATTGGTGGAAGTCACAGTCATGGTAGATGGCTGGTTCGCAGCAGCGACGTTGTTCGTCGAGTTTAAAGGAGCTAATTGCTCACTGAGCTTAGCAAACCATTGCGCCGCTGGCGATTCAAAATCTGTATCGCAATCCACTCGCTCCACTAAGGCTTTAGCACCCAGCGCTTGCAAACGGGCAAATAATTTTTTGCCGTGACCGCAGAATTGATCGTAATTGGAATCGCCTAATGCCAATAGTGCAAATTGCAAATCGTTTAATGCGGGTGCTGTATCGCTATTTAATTGGCCCCAAAAATCGCCACCGCTGTCGGGCGCATCGCCATCACCAAAGGTGCTGGTGACAAATAGCGCGAGCTTATTGGCCGCTAATTTTTCCAGTGAATAATCATTCATGCATTTAACATTCACCGCCCAACCCTGCGCCGCTAATTGCTGCGCAAAATTTTCGGCGAGCGCTTCGGCATTGCCCGTTTGTGATGCCCAGAGCAGCAGCAAGTCTGGTTTTGCTGGCGCGGCGGAGGCACTCACCCCCATTGCCCCAACACCTATAGGCAACACACGGCTAAACATACCGGCGAGCAAACCATTTACCCAGGTGCGATGAGCAGGATTAATTGGTGCATCAGCAGGCAGTGCGGGCACGGCGGAAATTAATTTGGCTGAGGCTTGCAGGCCGCTGATATAACCGCCCAGATAAGTGCGCTCGGCCTCGGAAAAATTCGGTGCAATGGCTTCTACTACACCGATTTTTTCGGCGAAGGTTTTAATTAGGGTCATGCTAGTTTCCTCACCTATGGGTGCATAGACCATAGGGACTTCATAATCGTAATCATGGCTATCGGAATGCTCAGCAGAATCAGACTCCTCTACAAACACTTCGACACGCTTAAGCGCAACCGCAGCGATTTTTAATTCTGGCTGCTGGGAAATCGCATCAATTTTATCGCTGGTGACTGCATTAATGCAGAGGTTATCGCCATAGATATCATTCCAGTGAATCGGCGCAAAACAACAACCGGGTTGCACGCGGTCAGTTACCACAGCGGGCAAAATGGCGTAGCCACGACGCGAGCGAATTTCAACTTTGTCTTTATTGTTGATGCCTAACTCGGCGGCGTCTTGCGGATGAATCTCTACAAACGTGCCGGGGTTTAATTTATTGAGTGTGGCAATTTTTCCGGTTTTGGTGAGCGTGTGCCATTGATGCTGCACGCGGCCAGTATTTAACACCATAGGGAAATCAGCACTGGGCATTTCCGCCGGATCTACATGGGGGCGCGGGTGAAATATTGCTTTGCCGGAATCGGTCGCAAATTGCAGTTGCGGTTTGCTGCCATCTTCCTCAATTTTTAATGGCTGATGAATGCCAGTATTTAAATAGCGAATAGGATTGCGCTTGGAGTTTTCATCGGCGCAGGGCCACTGCAAAGGATCAACACGCAAACGGTCATAACTGACACCGCGCAGATCGTAACCGGTTTTGGGGTTGTAGCTTTGTTTGATTTCATCAAACACGTCGGAGGCAGATGTAAAATTAAAGCCTTCGCTAAAACCCATCTCCCGCGCTACACGGGCAATAATTTCCCAATCGGCCATGGCCTCACCGGGTGGCTGCACAGCTTCTTGCATCAGGGTGATATTGCGCTCGGAGTTAATCATCACGCCTTCGGCTTCCGCCCATAAGGCGCCGGGCAATAAAATATCGGCGTAGCGATTAGTTTCGGTATCGAGGAAGGCATCCTGCGCTATAACCAATTCTGCTTTTTGCAAACCGTCAATCACGATGCTGCGATTGGGCACTGAGGCCACCGGATTGGTGCAAATAATCCAGCAGGCTTTAATATCACCCGCCACCATGCGCTCGAACATATCGACTGTGCCTTTGCCGAGTTTGGTGCTAATACTGCCCTGCTCAAGGCCCCACATCTGCTCGATAAATTCGCGATCTTTTTCCACCAACAAACTGCGCTGACCGGGTAAACCCGGCCCCATATAACCCATCTCGCGCCCGCCCATAGCATTGGGTTGGCCGGTAAGTGAAAAAGGACCACTGCCGAGGCGACAAATTTTTCCCGTTGCCAGATGCAGGTTACAAATCGCGTTGGTATTCCAGGTGCCGTGGGTGCTTTGATTTAAACCCATAGTCCAGCAAGTCATAAACTCGGGGGCATTGCCGATCATCTCGGCCGTGTTAACTAATGACTCGACAGAAAGGCCGGTAATTTCACTGACTTTTTCCGGCGTGTAGTCCGCCAAAAATTCGGGAAAATTTTCCCAGCCTTGGGTGTGCTGGGCGATAAAATCGGCATCGGTTTTGCCATTTTTATGGAGCAAAAATAACAGGCCGTTTAAAAAGGCGAGATCGGTGCCGGGTTTAATCGGCAAATAGAGATCGGCTTTATCGGCCGTGGTAGTGCGGCGCGGATCCACCACGATTAATTTGGCACCGGCTTTGACGCGATCCATCATGCGCAGATACAAAATCGGGTGGCAGTCGGCCATGTTGGCGCCAATCACCAAAAACAGATCGCTGTGATCAAAATCCTGATAGGAACCGGGTGGCGCATCGGAGCCGAGCGAGAGTTTGTAACCCGCGCCCGCGCTCGCCATACACAGGCGCGAGTTGGATTCGATATTGTTGGTGCGAACAAAGCCTTTGGCGAGTTTGTTGGCGAGGGATTGGGATTCGATCGACATCTGCCCGGATACGTAAAAACTGATCGCCTCTGGGCCGTGTTGGTCGAGAATATCGCGCAAGCGTTGGGCGGTGGTGCTGATCGCCTGCGCCATAGGGGTTTTCACCGGGTCACGGCGGCGCTCACCGCGCACAAACGCCGATTCCATGCGGCCAGAGTTAGTGAGCGCCTGGGCGCTGGTCTGGCCTTTGGTGCACAGGCGGCCAAAATTGGACGGATGGCGTTTATCGCCAGTGACTTTAATGACCTTGGTGCCGTCGGTTTCCAGCACCATACCGCAGCCCACGCCGCAGTATGGGCACACGGAACGCACGGACTTTTTCTCAGCAGAATCAGACATAAGCTAGCAACTCCTCATTGGGAGGGATTTAGCAAGCGTTATGCCAGCGGCTAAGCAGACTAGCCAATTTCGCACAAGATGTTGATTTTATTAGAGTATTTTAATTTCAAATCGCTAAAAACTATTTCCCAACAGACCGTATTAATCCCTTGCTCATTTTTTTGCCTCATCTAAATGCAATTTTTGATTGATCGGGCACAATTTTGTTTTTTATTGGTGCACCAAGAGCAGCGAGCTGTCGCCATCATCCTCCACCAATCGAATCCCATTGCACCAAAAAAACTCATTCTCACGTTTTAAATTGACCCACCAATTGCTGTAATTCCGCCCCTACGGTAGCCAGCTCATCACCCGATTGATGGGAGCGCTCGGCGTAACGACCCGCGGATTCAGTGGCATCGGCGATTGCATGTATGCTTTGGTTGATCGACTCGATCACCTGGGTTTGCTCCTCGGCAGCAGTGGCGATTTGTAAGCCGCGTTGACTGATAGTGCTGACCTGCTGGTCAATCGCACCAAGCGCCTCCGAGGTGGCACTGACCATTTGCACCGAGACATCACCTTTAACCAAACTGCGCTTGATCGACTCGCTTGCGCCAGCGGTACTGGCTTGTAGGCGCCGGATCATCTCTTGGATCTCTTCGGTTGAGGCTTGTGTACGCGCTGCCAATGCTCTGACTTCATCGGCCACTACTGCAAATCCGCGCCCCTGGTCGCCCGCACGGGCAGCTTCTATCGAAGCATTGAGCGCGAGCAAATTAGTCTGCTCGGCAATACCGCGAATAGTATCGGACACCGCACCAATGCCATTTACGTCCTCCTGCAATTTCTGCAAACCTTCGGTATTAAGCCTCACCTCTGATGACAGCGCTTGAATATTATCGATGGACTTGGCAGACGTGGATTGCGCATCTTTTGTTGTAGATTCGGCAAGATTAGCGGCCGCGGCGGCGTCTTGGGTGCTACGCGCGACTTCAACTGCGGAAGCTGCCATTTCGTTCATTGCGCTGGCAACTTGCAGAGTTTGCTCGCGCTGCTGCTCGAGGGTTTGATAGGTTTCATGGGTATCTTGAGACACCTGCTGGCTAATAGTGGCGACCTGCAAGGTGAGCTGTTGAATACGCTGGATCATGCCATGAATGGAATCCACAAAACGGTTAAAGGCAGCGATTACTGCACCGATTTCGTCATCGCTGGTACGCTGTAGGCGGCGGGTTAAATCGCCACCGCCACGGGCTATATCTTCCAAGCTAAGCAATAATCCATTGAGTGGTGCCAGTGTTTTATTGGCGATGTAGACCGCTACCAACGCCATCAACCCCAACAGAATCAGAGCGGCGGCAAATACCCAGAGCAAGGTTGCGCGGATGTGTTTATCTGCCAGCGCTCGCGCTGAATTCACCGCATCGTCAATGTTATCTATGTAAAAACCGGTGCCTAACATCAGGTTCCATTTATCGAACCAGATGGCGTAACTGAGCTTTGGGTAGGCTATATCGCCCTGCCCCAAACGGGGAAAATGGTAGGTGACGAAACCGCCCCCTGCTTGCCCCTGCTTAACTAGCTCATTGATGAGAAAAACACCGTTAACATCTTTATAGTCGCGGAAACTATCGCCGATACGCGCGCCATCACTGCCAGAAAACACCCGCACTGAACCACCATCGTAACCAAAGAAGTAGCCATCTTTGCCGTACCTCAGCTGCTTCAGTAGCGCGATGGCCTGTTCTTTTTCAGGGGAATCGCCTGTAGGTGCTGCATCGTACAGTGCTTTGATAAGAGAACTGGCAATATCCAATGAATTGCGCAACTCGGTTTTGTGCGCGCTGAGCAACGCGTCGCGCAATATACCCATATCTTTATCAACAACATCCTGCATGCGAGCACTGACCAAGGTTAGCAACACCACCAAAATCGCGATGCCGGGCACTAAGCCGAGCAAGATCAGTTTGTACTTCATCGATACAGAACCCATAAGCGGCTCTCCTGTCAGTCTTTATTGTGATTTGTGCAATAGGCATATATAACATATTGTTATTTTGACCAATTGTAACCACTACCAATAGAAGAGCCAGTTATTCAGACGAAAAGATCTAAAATCGTCTATATTCAAATACATAGTTATAACCAGCAACTCGTTGACGGCGTGCGCATGACCCCAGATCCGGAAATCAGACTACTACTTAAAAAGCTTAACGTGCCGACTGAGGGGCTGGCGCAGTTGAGTTTTTGCGGTGGCAATAAACTCGCGCAGGTCAAACACTGGTTGCAAAGCTTGCCGTTGACTCAAGCCCAGCAAGTCAGCGCCCAGCTTTATACCGCCGTGCATGAGCTCAGCCGTTTGCGCACCAGCAGCGACAACCGGCTCGCCATTCTGGAGCTGCTGCGCGCACCGGTTCATCAAACCCTGAGCGGCCTTGCACTCAAATACTTAAATCAACCCTTGATCCTGCCCGAAGCTGCACTTAAAACCGCGACCGTTGCCCAGGCGATTCAAAAGCACTTTCTGAATAGCTATCTCGCCGTGGTAAAGGAGATTTGCACTCCCCACGCCACCAAGACGCCTCCCGAGCAACAAGCGCTGACCATTCATCGCTCACTGACTGCATTGAGCCTGTTATTGCTGCGCGCTTATCAGCTCTACCTGCCGGTCTCCAGCCAAGTGTGGACCGAAATACATGCACTCTATCAATTAGCCTGCGCGCTGGAGCTGGAACACCTGCCGGTGGAGGACAAACTCCCCCATCAACACGGGATGAGAACAACTCACCATGTGTATCTGCGCATACTTCTATTGGCGACCGCGCGCCCCAATCAATTGCGTCAGGATGAGATCGAAAGTACCTATAACGTATTGGAACTGTTGGCACCCAGCGCTGAATTAAGCCCATACAACCCCGGCGGAAAAGAAAACCTGTTTGTGGTGTTAACCGATAGCAATCGCCCGCCGTTTTATAAATCCCACTGGCGCCCGGCCAGCAACCCCGGTATTGAGCCGCCGCTGGAGATTCGCACCAGCCCACTGGTGAGCAGACTGCAAGAGTTGCAAAGCAGTGGCAACGAAGGCGTAGATGCCAGCGTCAGCCAACGCAATCAACTCAACTTATCGGCAGCCTTGACCAAACACTTGGCACAAGCCTGGAGCCATTTGGCGCTGCGCAGCTTTGAGCGGCAGGATGTCAACGCCGATATAGAAGTCACTGTCGGCCTCACCAATATTCATTTTCATCTAGCCGATGAGCAGCCGTTTAACCTGTTTTTGAACCAAAGCAATGCCGTTGCCGGCGAACCGGCAAAAGGCGCTATCTACCAAAAGCGCGGCGTGCAACTAAAGGCGACTGAGACCAAAAAAGCCGACGACCCTTGGGGTGATACCTTTGACATTGTGGGCACCGCCTTGGATGGACGCGCGCGCCCCACACTGGAGATTGAAAAGAAAATCAAATCCCAGGAACAGAGCAGCTATCAAGGGCAACATCCGATTTACAAGGTACCGCTGATGGATCGCAGCCCCGGTGGCTATGGGCTGGAATGGCGCAACGAAATCCCGGTTCAAGTGCGCGCTGGCGAGCTGCTCGGCTTGCGTGAATATGGTCGCAATAAATGGTCTATCGGTGTGGTGCGCTGGGCGCATCAGATGAAAGGCGCAACACAACTGGGGATTCAAGTTATCGCTCCCCATGCGATTCCGGTGGGCTTAGCCGCGATTCATAAAACCGGTGGCTTTGCTGAATATTTACGCGCCCTACAAATCCCCGAGTTGCGCGCAATCAATCAACCGCCCAGCATGATTACCAATGCGATTTCATTCCATGAGTACAGCAAAGCCCGGCTTTACACCCAAAGCCAGGCTGGGGTGAGTAATGAGGGAGATAAATCCATTCAGCTAACCCAGCGGTTATTTGCCACCGGTGCTTTTAGCCAATTCGGTTTTCGCGAACTGGTTACCGTCAAAACCGAAGCAAAAAACAACAAAGATGATTTTGACTCAGTGTGGGAATAAATCGCCCAGCCCTTCACTCTACAGCTGAGAACTAGGCCACAAAAGCCTCGACCAGATCGCATAAATCGCATGACAAGTTGAGTGGCCAACTGAATTCAGTAATATAGGCCGACAAGGATTTTTAAAGACACCTTCCTGCACCAAGGCAAGCGGTTAGCGACACAAGGTAGAGTTTTCGGACTTATCGGCAACCAGTGCACTGCAAATACAGAAACTAAAAGCCCAAGGTTCGATAGAACAAGTATTCAA
>CAXAVL010000077.1:0-18202 GCA_963971905.1 uncultured Cellvibrio sp. | reverse complement strand
CATCGAAACATCACCCATTACAGATTGCTGTAACGTTTACGAAGCCGCTGACGAATCACTTCCGCCAGCGTATTCACCACAAACGTCAGCGCTAACAGCACCAAGGCTGCAAGGAAAAGCACACGGAAATGGGTACTGGCGACCGCCGTTTCTGGCAACTCCACCGCGATATTGGCGGAGAAAGTACGCATACCCTCAAAGATATTGAAGTTAACAATCGGGCTGTTACCGGTAGCCATAAGCACAATCATGGTCTCGCCCACGGCGCGCCCAAAACCCATCATCATCGCGGAAAAAATACCTGGGCTGGCGGTGGGCAATACCACCCCGACCACTGTTTGCCAGCGGGTGGCGCCGAGCGCCAGAGAGCCTTGAGTAAGATGGCGCGGCACACTAAAGACCGCATCTTCAGCGATGGAGAAGATGGTGGGGATTACCGCAAAACCCATCACAATTCCGACCACCAATGCGTTGCGCTGGCTGTAATCGATCCCGTTTTCGGTAAACCACTGGCGCATACTGCCGCCAAATAACCAGATTTCGGTAAAGGGACTTGCCGCAATACACAGCCACACAGTGATGATAATCGGCACAATTAACATCGCCGCTTCCCAACCCTCGGGAACTCGGGTGCGCCAGGATTCAGGGCAGCGGCTCCAGAGATAGCCCGTTATTAACATCACCACAGGTAGGGCAATCAAAATAGCAAACACGGCGGGCAGATGGTTCTCCACAAAGGGGGCCAACCATAAACCGGCCAGAAAGCCGAGGATCACCGTGGGCAACGCCTCCATAATCTCGATTGTCGGTTTGACCAAACCCCGCAGCTTGGGAGTCATAAAGTAAGCGGTATAGATAGCACCTGCCACCCCCAAGGGGATGGCGAACAACATAGCGAAAAAAGCGGCTTTTAAGGTACCAATAGAAAGCGGGACAAAGCTCATCTTGGCTTCAAAATTGTCGCTACCGGAGGATGCCTGCCAAATGTACTCTGGCGACTCACGCCCCTCGTACCACACTTTTTGCCATAGGGAACTGAACGATACTTCCGGGTGTTTATTCCAAACATCGGCCACCGCCAACTGGTTACTGTCATCGAGAAGCAACACGCGATGATGTATCGGCGAAACGGCTATCTGGGTGATGGGCTTATCGGCCAGCGATTCAAGCAGCAAGGTGCGTTCAGAGGTGCCGTAATAAATGCCGATATTACCTTTATCGTCGCTCGCCCAAAAACCGCGCCGCGCATGTTCGGGCACCACACGGATAACAGCTCCAGCGAGAGAATCGAATGCGCGAACAAACTTGATCTCATAGACATTGTCGCTATTGCGCACCAAAAACCACTGGCTCACCTGCCCTTGGTCAGTTCCTATCACCAGCGACGCAGTCCCCACTAAGAACTCCATCGCAGTAATCTTACCGCCGGGAACCGTGACCGGCGCCTGTAGTACAGGTGTACTGGGATTGATGATGTTGTACAGCCACAACTGGGCGTTATCGTCAGCAATAATCAAATGCTGCGCACTTTCATCTACCTGAATCGCGACAGGTGTCACGCCCTCTGGCAATGCAGGCAAGGTAAACACATCCTGGTTGAGTGTCTCTTCGCCGGTAATCATATTGGTATTGCTGCTGAAGATACCCAGCAACAAACGTTTATCAGCGGTGAGTGCACCCATCAAAATACCGCTGGAGGTGTCTTGCACCGCCAGCTGGCTGATCGCGGAGCCCTGCTCATCTAACTGCAATGGCGCATCACCCAGGGGGTATACCAAGCTGGGAACGATCTGACGCTTATCCTGCGGATAACTCAGGGCATAGTTAACCTTGGTCAAGGCTACCTGGCCATTGCTGTAACCATAGGCGATCAGACCCTGATCCGGCGTACTGGTGGCTAAGCGGGTAAAAGTAGCACCTTCAGCGCGCGGCACCTGTGCGTTCAAAACCGGGCTACCATCATTGACGGCGAAGAAGTTCACTGCACCACTGCGCTTAAAGCTGGCACCGATCTCTTCATAACGCTCTAGGATCAAATACTCAGTCGGATCTGCCTCAAGTTGCTGCAACTGCACAGGGGTAAAACGATGGGTGATATCGACCGACGCCCCACGAAATAAGGGCGCGATTTCAGAAAAAAGATAGAAGAAAATTAAACCCAAGGAAAAGACTACCGCCAGACCAGCTGACATTACGCCATAGCGCGATAGCTTGTCTTTAAATTGGCGGATACGACGCAGGCGGCTGCGCTGCTCGGTTGTTGGCATCAGGCTTTGCATTGGCTTAGCCACTAGGACTGGTTCGGACATGGTCTACTCACCTGAAATTGTCTGGCGTGTAAATGATGCTAACAGGCAAAAATGACAGTTTTGTTACAAAGCAAAGACACTGTCACATTAGTGTCATATTTTTAGTTGAAACCATAAAAAACGCCGAACAAGTCGGCGTTTTTTCAAGCTACCTTGCGGATTACTTCAGCTCGGCAAGAGCCTTAGTCACCATAGTTGCGGGCAGCGGGATGTAACCATCACGCACTACGGTTTCTTGACCTTGTTTGGAGAGAATCAACTTGATGAATTCCAATTGGATCGAATCCAATGGACGATTAGGGTGCTTATTGATGTACATATAAAGCACGCGTGACAGCGGATAGGAGCCATCCAGCGCATGTGAAGCTTCAGCGGTCACAAACGGCTGACCATCTTTCTTAGACAAAGGAACCGCTTTAACACCAGAGGTGATGTAACCAATACCCGAGTAGCCAATACCGTTAATAGACTCAGAAACACCCTGAACTACCGAAGCAGAACCTGGCTGCTCAAGGATGCTAGCTTTGAAATCACCCTTACACAGCGCTTCGTCTTTAAAGTAACCGTAGGTACCTGATACAGCATTGCGGCTATACACAGTGAAATCGCGGTTTTCCCAAGCACCGGTCAAACCTACTTCACCCCAACGGGTAATATCTTTGGCACCGCCGCATTTACGGGTTGCTGAGAAAATGGCATCAACTTGAGGAATACTCAAACCCTTGATCGGGTTATCTTTGTTGACATAAACAGCCAATACATCAATCGCCACAGGTACAGCTGTAGGCTTATAGCCATGTTTAGCTTCAAATGCCTGAATCTCTTCTGTTTTCATCATCCGGCTCATAGGGCCGAAATTAGCAGTACCTTCAGTCAATGCTGGTGGTGCAGTGGAAGAACCGGCACCTTGAATTTGAATATTGACGTTAGGGTAGGATTTTTTGAAGTCTTCAGCCCAAAGTGTCATCAGGTTATTGAGTGTATCTGAACCAATTGAGTTCACATTCCCTGATACACCGGTGACCACCTTGTACTCAGGTAACTTAGGATCAACTGCCGCTTGCAGTGCAGCTGCACACACCATAGAGCCGGCCAATGCCAACCCTTTAATAATTTTCATAGCGTTCATAGAGCGCTCCGTTTAGTCATTCGTGAATAATGAATTCATGCTTGTTGATGGAAAGACTTGCCTCTCCATTGGCGATTACTTTATCCAGCAAATATGACAGTAATATGACCGAGAGAAACTTTTGTCACAAATTTGTCGCAGAATCGTCATATCTTTTTTGATTCCATCCAAATAAAAACACCCGCCGAAGCGGGTGTTGATGAGGCTATTTTACAACTCGTAAACCGGGGCGTTTAGGCGCAGCGCCAGAAGGCGATACGGGCTCTGGCGCGGGAGCGTTTGGCGGGGATGTCGGCGCAGGCGGCTCTGGGTTTTGCTCAGGCTCAAACATCATGCCCTGACCATTTTCACGGGCGTAAATACCCAGAATCGCCCCACAGGGAACATAGAGATTATTCACAACACCACTAAAACGCGCATTGAACGAGACGGCAGTATTATCCATAAAAAAATCTTTAATCGCCGAGGGAGATATATTCAAGATGATCTGCCCATCTTTATTAACGTGCTGTTGCGGCACTTGCGTACCCTGCACATGCGCATCAACCAAAATGTGTGGGGTGCAATCATTGTCCAATATCCATTCGTAGATGGCACGCAGAAAATACGGTCGACTGGATGTCATGGACATAAAAGTTTCCTTTACAGATCAAATGAAAAGCGGCGACAAATTACAGGTTTTTTCTTCGAGGCTCAATTAATTGGGTCTCAAACAAAACGGGCGACCTAAGCCGCCCGTTTTGTTATCAGTGAATATCTCTCCAGAATTCGCGATTCAGGAAGTACACAAAGACAAACAAGATCAACAGGAAACCCAACACGTAATAACCCAGTGTTTGCCGCTTCACTGCCATAGGCTCTGCCACATATTCAAGGAAGTTAACCAAATCGTAAACGGCTTGATCAAATTCAGCAGTAGACATACTGCCTTTGATTTTGCCTTCTTTAAGTGCGCCGCAATGCTCGTCCACTACCACTTCACCCACATCGTTACGTAATGCGCCGCCGTGATGGTTGAGCTTAGGACCCGCACCGCATTCGAGCAGCCCTTGTGGGCCAATCAATACATGGGGCATACCTACATTAGGAAATACACGGTTGTTAACACCCCAAGGGCGAGTTTCATCGCTGTAGAAGTTGCGCAAGTAGGTGTACAACCACTCGGGTGAACGTGAACGCGCCACCAGTGTTAGATCCGGCGGAACCACACCAAACCACACTTTTGCCTGCTGCGGCTTCATCGCAATATCCATCAACTGGCCGATACGCTGATCGCCAAAAATCAGGTTTTGCTCCATCAGACTGTGAGGGATATCCAAATCGTCAGCCACACGCTCATAGCGCGAAAACTTGGCTGAGTGACACCCCATGCAATAGTTGACGAAGTATTTCGCACCGCGCTGCAAAGACTCTTTGTCATTCAAATCCGGCTCCATGTGATCACAGGGAACCGCACCACAATTAAACGCACCTTCAGCAGCAACCGCTTTAATAGGGACAACGGTAAGGATGACAAACAAAGCAAAACCGGCAAGCACAATCAGCTTCGGCAAGCCTTTAGCTTGAGTACGAGTAGGCTCAACCAGATCTTTATCGCGCGCAGCTAAGATTGGCATTGCTGCAAAAATCGCCGCCAGCAGGAAGCAGAGGATTAACAACAATACTGGAACATCGCCACCAATGTATTCGAAACCCATCCAGGTGAAGACCACTACAAACACACCACAGAGAACCCAGGAAATTTTGGATTTGGCTTTTTCCGGGCTGGTCGTTGTCCACACCGGCATAGTCAGGAAATAAGCGAAATAAAACGCGGTGGCAATTTGCGACAACAGGGTTCTACCTTCTGTCGGCGCCTTAACGCCCAAGTAGCCCAGCACCACAAACATAGCCGCAAAGGCGATTAGCATAATGCGCGGAATATTGCCGCGATAACGCATAGATTTTACTTTGCTGCGATCCAACCAAGGCAGCACAAACAGCAACGCAATTGCCGCGCCCATAGCGGCAAAGCCGAGCAGTTTTGCCGTCAATACCAACGGGCCAATCTCGATTGGCATAGTCACTGCGCGCAGTACCGCATAGAAAGGGGTGAAATACCAAACTGGTGCAATATGCAGCGGGGTTTTCAGGTTGTTAGCTTCTTCAAAGTTGGCGTACTCAAGGAAGAAACCGCCCATCTCTGGCATAAAGAACATGATGAAGCAGAAAGCAAACAAGAAAACAGTCACACCAACCAAATCGTGCACTGTGTAGAACGGATGGAAAGGAACTCCGTCGCGCGGAATGCCGTTTTCATCTTTGTTCTTTTTGATCTCAACACCATCGGGGTTGTTTGAACCTACTTCGTGCAATGCCAGAATATGCATCACGACCAAGGCCAATAACACGATCGGCAAAGCAACCACATGCAACGCAAAGAAACGGTTCAGGGTAATGCCGGAAATAAGATAATCACCGCGAATCCACTGCACCAAGTCATCGCCAATACCGGGAATAGCACCAAACAAGGAAACGATTACCTGTGCACCCCAGTAAGACATTTGCCCCCAAGGCAGTACATAGCCCATAAAGGCTTCGGCCATCAGCACCAAATAAATAGTCATGCCGAAAATCCACACCAGTTCACGCGGGGCTTTATATGAGCCATACATCATGCCGCGGAACATATGGAGATAAACCACAATAAAGAAAGCAGAGGCACCGGTGGAGTGCATGTAGCGCAACAACCAACCGTAATCTACATCACGCATGATGTACTCAACTGAAGCGGAGGGGTTATAGCTCATAGTCAACCAAATACCGGTAACCAATTGGTTCACCAATACCAGCAGAGAAAGTACGCCGAAGAAATACCAAAAGTTAAAATTCTTGGGGGCATAGTACTTGCCCATGTGCGTATCCCATGCACGCTGCACCGGAAGACGCTTATCAACCCACTGCCACAAATCAACCATCCAATTCATATTAAGCCCCTTGATCTTCGCCAATCACAATTACGGATTCGCTCTCATAACGATGAGGAGGAACTTCCAGATTCAGTGGTGCAGGTACAGCAACGTAAACACGGCCAGCAAGGTCGTATTTAGAGCCATGGCACGGACAAAAGAATCCACCCTGCCATTTTTCACCACCCAAGTCTGCCGCACCCACGTCCGGACGAAATGCAGGCGCACAACCTAAATGCGTACAAATCCCCAAGAGAATGGCGAATTCTTTGTTAATCGCACGCTCGGCATTTTTGGCGTATTCAGGCTGCTGGGGCTCATCGGAGTTAGCATCCAGCAAAACACCCTGCTCTTCTACTTTTTTCAAGCTATCCAAGGCTGCCTGTGTACGGCGCACAATAAAAACCGGTTTACCGCGCCACTCAACCGTGACCATTGCACCCGGTTCGATTTTGCTGATGTTGTACTTGACTGGCGCACCGGCAGCTTTCGCTTTGGCGCTAGGATTCCATGACCCCACAAATGGAACTGCGGCACCCACAACACCAACCGCACCCACTGCACAAGTGGCTCCGATTAATACGCGACGGCGCGTTTGATTTACTGCGTCATTACTCATGACGATTTTCTCCCCTAAACAGCTTTAACGGCTAGCAAATTGCCTAAAATCGCCCCAAGACTCAATACAGGTACTGATATACAGATCTCTGATAAAAAGTCCGGCGAAATAAGGAATATGGGTGACACTAAGAAAAGGCGGGCAATGTTAATGAATTAACGCATTGCTTACAAGAATAACCACATATAAAGAGTGGGTTATAAGCCGGTAATATTAGACGTAAAAAAACGCCCAAGCCAGTAAAGACTTGGACGTTTTTTGATGATCATCGACCAGCCAGTACAAAACCAGCTGGAGAAAACCATTAACGCTTGGAGAATTGTGGCTTCTTACGTGCTTTACGCAGACCAACCTTCTTACGCTCAACTTCGCGAGAATCGCGAGTAACGTAACCGGCTTTGCGCAAATCGCTACGCAGAGACTCATCATATTCCATCAGCGCACGGGTCAAGCCGTGACGAATAGCACCCGCTTGACCGAAACTACCGCCACCGGCGACAGTGACGTTAACGTCAAACTTTTCTACCAAACCAACCAGCTCCAATGGTTGACGAACAACCATGCGCGCAACTGGACGGCCGAAATACTCATCCAACGGACGATCATTTACGGTGATAGTACCAGTACCTGCGGTGATGAACACGCGCGCGGTAGAGGTTTTGCGACGGCCAGTGCCGTAAAATTGTGTAGCAGACATGTCAGCTCCCCTTAGATGTTCAGTTCTTTAGGTTGCTGAGCAGCATGTGGATGCTCATTACCTGCATAAACTTTTAGTTTTTTGAACATAGCGCGACCCAGTGGACCCTTCGGCAACATACCTTTAACGGCAGTTTCGATGGTGCGCTCTGGTGCTTTTTCAATCAACTTCTGGAAGCTGATAGATTTAATGCCACCCACAAAACCGGTGTGAGAGTAATAAATCTTGTCAGTTGCTTTACGGCCAGTCACGCGCACTTGAGCGGCATTGATTACAACAATGTAATCGCCGGTATCAACGTGTGGAGTGAATTCTGGCTTGTGCTTGCCACGCAAACGCGAGGCGATTTCCGCAGATAAACGGCCGAGTGTTTTTCCCGCCGCATCCACGACGAACCAGTCATTAACGACAGATTCAGCTTTGGCAATATAGGTCTTCATGTTATTCCTGCCTAATTGGATGTGGAACTAATATCTAAATGAATAAAACAGCCCCTAAAATAGGGAGGCGGCATACTACACAGCCAATGTTTGATTTTCAATCATAATTTGCGGCTGAATTACTATTCAGGTCGATGCGGACGCGCCAGATACTCATGGCTTTGCATTTCCAACAGTCGGCTCACAGTGCGCTGAAACTCAAAATCCAGCTTTCCGGTAGAATAGATCTCTGCCAAAGGGCGCTCAGCGGAGATGACCAGCTTCACCTGACGATCGTAAAATTCATCCACCAGATTCACAAAGCGCCGCGCCTGATCGTCATTGACGCGCCCCAAACCCGGTACATTGCTCAAAATCACCGAGTGATACTCGCGCGCCAACTCGATGTAGTCATTTTGTGAGCGCGGGCCATCGCACAACTCAACAAAATCAAACCAGGCAATGCCTTCACTCAAGTAGCGCGCACGAATCAAACGCCCCTCCACTTCAATGTCGGGATTTTCATCAACTTCGGCAGCAACGGATAACAAGCTTTTAAAACTGCACATTAGGCTCTGATCAGCCGCCGCATCCAAGGGAGAATGATAGAGCTCAGCCTGTTCAAGGGCGCGCAGACGATAATCTACCCCACCATCTACATTCACCACCAAGGTATGCTGATTCAACAGGGCGATGGCAGGCAAAAAGCGCGCGCGCTGCAAACCGTCTTTATATAGACCATCCGGCACTATGTTCGAGGTAGCCACCAACGTGACGCCGCGAGCAAACAACTCCTCCATCAAGGTGCCGAGAATCATCGCATCGGTAATATCCGATACAAAAAACTCATCAAAACAAATGACTCGCGCCTCATTGGCGATGATATCAGCCACTTTTTTCAGCGGGTTTTTCTGACCATCGAGCTTTTTAAGCTCTGCATGCACACGCCGCATAAAACGATGAAAGTGCGCGCGCAGCTTTTGCTCAAAGGGCAGGCTTTCAAAAAAATTATCCATCAGATAGGTTTTACCACGCCCTACCCCGCCCCAAAAATACAAACCGCGCACCAGTTGGCGCGGCTTGGCGCCAGTTAAGCGCTTGAAAAAACCGCTCAACCCAGCTTGAGCTTGCTCATCCTGCCAAACGCGAACCAATTCTTGATAAAGATGCTGCAAATGACTCACTGCCGCAGCCTGCGCGGCATCGCGGCGAAAATCCGGGCGCAAGAGATCGCGCTCATAGCGCGCTAAGGGAGAGAGGGAGATAGAAGTCGTCATAAATACCGGTAGGCTCACTAACAATGGGCGCCACTTTAGCGATAAGCCGGTAGCGACGCCATCAAATTCACATACAAAACCAGGCTTACTGCGGGATATGGCGGAGCAGTACTTGAGTCAAATCATTTTTCATTTGGGTTAGATAACCATGGAAAAAATGCCCTGCATCAGGGTAACGCAAAAGCTCAGTGGCGCCGCGCAATGCGGAAACCCACTGATACACGCCTTCAGCAATAACACGCTCGTCTTTATCCCCCTGAATAACCGCCAACGCACAGGGAAATTGGCCGTCGCGATCATAAGCGTAACGCTCCACTGGCGGCGCCACCAAGGTGAGATGTTGCAGCGCACCCACTTGATAACTCGCCTGCGCGGCTATAGCAGAGCCAAACGAAAAGCCCGCCAGCAATAGCGACGCATGGGGCAACGATTGCTTTGCCCAAGCGACAACCGCAAGCAAGTCATCCAGTTCGCCAACTGCATTACCAAAAACCCCTTCACTATTACCCACACCGCGAAAATTAAAGCGCACCACATGAATTCCCAAGTCGCGATAGGTGCGCATCAAAGTCGTTACCACTTTATTATCCATGGTGCCGCCATGCACCGGATGCGGGTGCGCAATAACCACCAACAAATCGCGCGGAGCAAAGTGCCCCGCGTCGTCGCCCCGATGAATCACTGCCTGTAACTGACCGGACGGGCCGGAAATAAAAAGCGCTTGCTCTTTATCAAATGGAAAATTCATGAATTACCTCTGTAATAAAACGCAAACACGCACAAGTCCGATAATTTTTGCTCATTTTAATGAGAAAATGGACTTATAATAGAACTATCAATGACCTTGGTCGTATATCGCTCGCGTAACAGTGATGCTTAGCAGGAGAATTTTGTGTATTCATTCAGTGCAGTAGTTATTACCGGTTTGATTTGTTTGCTCGCAGGAGCGGGTCTTGGCGTTTTAATCGCTTTTATCTTCCGCGCCAAAATTCTTGGGCACGACCTTGAGCAGCGCCTGCACGAAGCCGAAGGTTCATTACAGGGCTATCAGCGCGATGTTGCCGAGCATTTTGCGCAAACCTCACAACTGGTCAACAACCTGACCCATGCCTACCGCGAAGTGCATGAGCATTTGGCAAACGGAGCGCTGAAATTGGCAACACCTGCAATTAGTCGCCAAATTCTGGATTCAGCCAACACCAATCTCGGCAGCGGCACCAAAGCCTACGTCGCCGAACAGCGCATTGAGCCACCGCGCGATTGGGCACCCAAAGCCCCAGGTGCTAAAGGGTCGCTGAGTGAAGATTACGATTTACGCGACGACACACACAACAATGCGCGCATGCCAACTGAGTCTGCCGATGACTATGATTTTGATGGCAAGGCCAATCGCTACTAATTAATACGCGACATTGCTCCACTAGTTAGATTGCGCACAGGACGTCGAAATAAATGCACAGCCCCGCACTGCGGGGTTTTTGTTGGCCAATAACAATATCGACGGAGACGCTTCGCATGTTTTTACAACGCTTGCTGCAGTTTGTTGGCTGGCCCATTACCGCAGGCGTTATCATTGCGTTACTCGCACTACTACTGTTTCCCCAGTTACGCGGCCAACAACCGCAAACTAGCAGCCCTGCAAGCAATGCGCGCTATGGCACAGTCTCTTATGCCGATGCAGTAAGCCGTGCTGCGCCCGCGGTAGTAAACGTGTACACCGAAAAACGCGTGGTACAACGCAACCAAAATCTCTCTAATAACCCGTTCTTTCGCCACCTTTACAACAACTCCAATACACCGCAACAAGAGCGTATGCAAAAAACGCTGGGGTCAGGTGTGATTGTTGATAGCGCTGGCTTAATTCTCACCAACAACCACGTTATTAACGGTGCCGACCGCATTGCGGTATTGCTTTACGATGGCCGCGTGACAGCCGCAGAACTCATTGGAATTGATAAAGCAAATGATCTGGCAGTATTAAAAATCCAATTGGATAATATTTCCGCCATCACCCTCGGTGTGTCAGACAATATTCGCGTAGGCGATGTGGTATTGGCGATTGGCAATCCGTTTGGTGTTGGGCAGAGCGTTAGCCAAGGCATTGTCAGTGCAACAGGGCGCTGGAATCTCGGTATTAATAGCACCGAAAACTTTATTCAAACCGATGCCGCGATCAACCCGGGCAATTCTGGCGGGGCATTAATTGATGCCTATGGAAATCTGATCGGTATCAATACCGCCATGCTGGATGAAACCGGCGCATCGTTTGGTATCAGCTTTGCTGTGCCAGTCGATAAAGCGATGAACTCACTCAAACAAATTGTTGAATTTGGCGGAGTAAGGCGCGGCTGGTTAGGCGTGGGAATTAATTATTTATCCGCAGAACAAATTCGAATACTCGGCACCAATGGTTTACTGGTCAGTGAAATTGAGCCGAACAGCCCCGCCGAAAAAGCCGGGTTCAAACTGAACGATGTAATTACCCATATCGACAACATCGCACTGGTCACCGAACAATCGCTCAGAAACTCACTCGGCAATATTCAACCCAATGCGGAAATCACCTTCCGCATTATTCGCGACGGCAACGTAATAGAGTTGAAAGCCATAGCCGATTTCCCGCCCAACAGCCGCACCAAAACTTGATCAAACAACAAATACTCCACACAAAAAAACGGGCGCTTGCTGCGCCCGCTTATATTTTCCTTTGCAGAAAATGTTAATCAATAATGCGATATTCCGCCGAGCGCGCATGGGCTTCAAGGTATTCACTGCGCGCCAATACCGATGCGGTTTTTGATAGGGTCGACGCACCTGCCGCCGAACACATAATGATCGAACTTCGCTTTTGAAAATCATACACACCGAGCGGCGATGAAAAACGCGCAGTACCCGAGGTTGGCAATACGTGGTTAGGGCCTGCGCAGTAATCGCCAAGCGCTTCCGGGGTAAAACGCCCCATAAAAATCGCGCCGGCGTGACGCACTTTGGGCAGCAAGGCTTCAGGGTCAGCAACCGACAATTCCAAATGCTCAGGCGCAATACGATTACTCAGCGCAATCGCCTGCTCCATATCGGCCACCTTAATTAAGGCTCCGCGATTTTTTAACGACACACTGGCGATAGCTTCACGCGCAAGTGTCGGCAACAAACGCTCAATAGACTCTTCCACTTTATTTAAATAATCGGCATCGGGGCACAATAAAATCGATTGGGCTTGCTCGTCATGTTCCGCTTGGCTAAACAAATCCATGGCGATCCAATCCGGATCGGTTAAACCATCACAAATCACTAAAATTTCCGATGGCCCCGCGATCATATCAATCGCCACCTGACCAAATACCGCACGTTTAGCAGTGGCCACATAAATATTGCCCGGGCCAACAATTTTATCGACTTTGGTAATGGTTTCAGTACCGTAAGCGAGTGCGGCAACGGCCTGCGCACCGCCAATGGTAATCACCCGATCCACACCGGCGATAGCGGCAGCGGCCAATACCATCGGGCTGATTTCACCATCCGGTGCAGGCACTACCATTGTCAGCTGATCAACACCGGCCACTTTTGCCGGAATTGCATTCATCAATACCGATGATGGATAGGACGCTTTGCCGCCTGGCACGTACAAACCTACGCGCTCCATTGCCGAAATTTGCTGGCCGAGCACAGTGCCGTCGGCTTCGGTGTAGCGCCATGAGCTTTGCAATTGATGTTGGTGATAAGTGCGAATGCGCTCCGCCGCAATTTCCAACGCGGTGCGCTGTTCGGCACTGATTTGCGTTAACGCGTGCTGCAATTCCGCTGGCGTCACCACAAAGTCATGAATTGTGCTGGCAGAACGGCGATCAAATTTATTAGTGAATTCCACTACCGCTGCATCACCGCGTGTTTTTACTTGATGCAAAATATCATCCACCACGGCGGCGACACGGGTATCGCTGACCGATTCCCATGCAAGCAATTGATCCAACTGCTGATTAAAATCGCTCTGGCTGGCATCCAAACGGGTGATGATTGATTCAGACATGGTATTACTCGTATTAATAAAATTTAACGAATTAACGGGTAGCTGATGGGTATCGCTGCGCTCCACCCATCCTACATAACGACCTGAAGGTGCCAGTATCAAACATTAAGCACACTATTACTGATTGGCATTTACAATTGAGGGTATAAAAATTTAATCCGCCGCAACTGCCTTGGCGATATGGTCGATAATGCTTTGAATTTGCACGTGCTTCATTTTCATCGAGGCTTTATTCACGATTAAACGCGAACTGATGTCGGCGATAAAATCGCGCTCTTCCAAACCATTAGCGCGCAGGGTATTGCCGGTATCAACAATGTCCACAATTTCATCGGCCAAATTCATGATCGGTGCCAGCTCCATCGCACCGTAAAGTTTGATGATGTCGGTCTGGCGCCCTTGTGATGCGTAATATTGTTTAGCGATATTCACATACTTGGTCGCCACACGAATACGACCCGACGGCAATGATTCACCTTTTACACCGGCAGTCATTAAACGGCAGCGAGCGATATTTAAATCGAGCGGCTCATACAAACCTTCCGCGCCGTTTTCCATCAGCGTATCTTTGCCGGAAATACCCATGTCCGCTGCGCCAAACTGCACGTAAGTGGGAACATCGGCGCCGCGCAATAACAACAAACGCACATGGGCTTGGGTGGTATCAAATACCAGCTTGCGGCTTTTTTCCATATCTTCCAGCGGCGCAATTCCGGCCGCCGCCAGCAATGGCAAAGTCTCTTCCAGAATGCGCCCTTTGGTGAGTGCGATGGTTAGCGTGTGACTCATGGAATTTACCTTCTTACGCGCCTTTTACACGGCGCACACTGGCACCCAGGCTTTGGAATTTTTGTTCGATTGCTTCATAACCGCGATCGATATGGTAGATGCGGTCGATTAGGGTTTCGCCATCGGCCACCAAACCGGCAATCACCAAACTCGCTGAAGCGCGCAGATCCGAGGCCATCACCGGCGCGGCTTTCAAACGCTCAACACCGGTGACAATTGCGGTGTTGTGCTCCAACTCGATATGCGCGCCCATGCGGTTCAATTCCGCAACCTGCACCAAACGGTTTTCAAAAATGGTTTCGGTAATATGGCTAACACCTTCGGCGACTGCATTCATCGCCATAAATTGCGATTGCATATCGGTGGGAAATGCCGGGTAAGGCGCAGTGCGCAGGCTCACCGCTTTGGGGCGCTTACCGTGCATATCCAGTGCGATCCAATCCTCGCCCGTGGTGATATCCGCGCCCGCTTCTTGCAACTTCAGCAACACCGCTTCGAGAATGTCGGCGCGTGTATTAGTTAATTTGATCTTGCCCCGTGTGGCTGCCGCGGCCACCAAGTAGGTGCCGGTTTCAATGCGATCCGGCATCACACTGTATTCACAACCGTGCAACTTATCGACACCATAAATGGTCAGGCTGGAAGTGCCTATGCCTTCAATTTTTGCGCCCATAGCCACCAGCATATTGGCCAGGTCAACAATCTCCGGCTCGCGCGCGGCGTTTTCCAGTACAGTTTTGCCTTCGGCTAATACCGCTGCCATCAGCAGATTTTCTGTGTCGCCGACGGTAACCATATCCATCAAAAAGTGACAGCCTTTCAAACGGCCATTGGAGCGCGCGCGAATATAACCACCGTCGATCTCAATGGTGGCGCCCATAGCTTCCAGGCCGCGCAAATGAATATCCACCGGGCGCGAACCGATTGCACAACCGCCGGGGAAGGATACATTCGCTTCGCCGTAACGTGCCAGCAAGGGGCCGAGCACCAGAATCGACGCGCGCATGGTTTTAACCAGCTCGTAGGAGGCGGTATAAGAGCTGATGGTATTTGGATCAACTACCACCACATGCTCGCCCTGAATCTCAATGGTCAAGCCCAAGGTGCGCAACAACTGCACCATGGTGGTCATATCTTTTAAATGGGGAACATTGCTTAAACGCACTTCGCTATCGGCCAAAATCGTCGCCGCCAACAAGGGCAAGCCCGCATTTTTAGAGCCGGAAATACGCAATTCACCGGTGAGCGGGCCGCCGCTCGCAATCAAAAACTTATCCATCACAACCCTGAAAGCAAAAAGAAAAATAGATGCCAGCGCACCTTTGCAGAAGCGCTGGCGATAGAAGAATTACTGTTGCTGTTGCGCTTGCTGCCACTGCTCCGGCGTAAACGACTTGATGTAATCCACCGCGTGAATACTGCGGTCAGCAAATTGCGCGCTCAGGGTAGACAGCACCAACTGCTGTTTTTTCACGGGAGTCAAACCGGCAAATGCCGGACTGACCACAACCAGACCAATGTGATCGCCCATCACTTCGACAGATTTCACATCGCACTCGGGAATTTGGCTTTCAATCAGCGCTTTGATTTGTTCAGATTGCATAGATTTCTCGATAGGGAGTCAGGCCAGCTATGCCCGCGCAAAAAGCCGGACATAATATAGCGATAAGTAAATAAGGCGCGCAGTTTACCGGAATGTCGCCCATATCGCACCCACAACCCCGATGCAATCCGCAATCGATAAACGCCACCCCCCTATAACGCAAAACCCCGGCGCTAGGCCGGGGTTTTGCAAACTGACGGTTTTAGATAGTTTTAGGCATCTGCAAGCCAGTTGGCGATTACCTTGTCGATATCGCCGTTGTATTTCTTCAGACTCGCTTTAAATTGGCCGCTGAAGGATTGCCCCAGATTCACGCCGTTGAGCACCACGTTAATCAGTTTCCATTCGCCCGATTTTTCTTTGCGCATGGTGTAATCCAACTTGTGGGTAGCACCTTCAATTGCCACTTCTTGTTTCACCACATGCCGAGCCGGGTTCACCTCGTTCACACCAGCAATAGTCACCTTGCTATCGGCATAACCCAACACGCCTTTGGCGAGCGACTTTACCATGCCATCTTTAAATACTTTCTGGAATTCTTGGCGCTGGGCAGGCGAAGCTTGTTTGTAGGCTTTGCCCATCACCGAGGCGGCGATAAAGGGGAAATTCACTACATCATTAAGCGCACCTTCTACTTGTTTGAAATAGACATCATCGGCAGTTTTAGCCGCATTTTTAGCCTTGACCAAGTCAAACAATTGTTGCGCAACAGACTCTACAATCACTTTGGGGGATTGCGTTGCCGCAGGTGCTTGCGCCATAGCAGACAAGCTAAACAGCATCGTTAAACCAAAAACAACACCAGAGACTTTGGTGAGTAAATATTTCATCGTAAAACCTTCCATTAATTGATGTGTGGTCATTAAGTCAGAGATGGCCTTATGCCCGGACTTGCTGGTTGAAGACAGCCAGCAAAACCAAAACTCAGACAGCGCGACTTCCTTATGGTGCCATTCTTTATGCGTTACTTATTGGATGTGGCGGCTTATTAAACCGGAGGCGCTGCGATCAGGCTTGCGGCGCGCACTATAACACCCCCGTTTTGCCGGTATAAGAAACTTGCTAGAAAAAAGACGCAAACTTCCCTCGCCATGCAAACCCTGAAAGCTATAATGCCCGACCATGATTAACCGGAGATGACCAGCGCTATGACTGATGGCGTTAAAATCCCGGCTCCACCACTTTGGAACGCAATACTATGACCGCTTTCGATTATGTTGGCTCTGCGCTGCGCACCATCCGCCTCGAAGCGGAAGCGGTGACTGCGTTAGCTGAACGTATAGACGGCCAATTCACCGCCGCCTGCGAACTTATCCTCAATTGCAGCGGCCGCGTGATTGTCACAGGCATGGGCAAATCCGGCCATATAGGCAAAAAAATCGCCGCTACTCTCGCCAGCACCGGCACTCCGGCATTTTTTGTTCACCCGGGTGAAGCTAGCCATGGCGATTTGGGTATGATCACCCAAAACGACATAGTGCTCGCCATCTCCTACTCGGGCACCTCAAGCGAAATAGTTACCCTGCTGCCACTGTTCAAACGCGCCGGCATCAAGATCATCAGCATGACCGCCAATAGCCAATCCACACTCGCCGAAGTCGCCGAAGTGAATTTGGATATCAGCGTCGCCTTTGAGGCCTGCCCATTGGATCTCGCGCCCACCTCCAGCACGACCGCCACCTTGGTCATGGGCGATGCACTGGCCATTGCATTACTGGAAGCGCGCGGTTTTACCGCAGAAGATTTCGCCTTTTCTCACCCCGGCGGCGCACTCGGGCGCAAACTCCTGTTGCGTATCGCCGATGTGATGCACAGCGGCGATGATATTCCACGCGTCAGCGCCAGCACCCCCATGCTCGATGCGCTGATGGTGATGTCAGACAAAGGCTTTGGCATGACAACGGTAATGGACGGCGATGAATTGCTCGGAATTTTCACCGATGGCGACTTGCGCCGCAGTATCGACAAAGGTGTCGATATCCGCGTCGCCACCGTGGGTGAACTAATGAACACCACACCCAAAATGCTGCGCGAAAACACCTTGGCGGCCGAGGCACTGGCGCTAATGGAGCAGGCAAAAATTAACGTATTACTGGTCACTAACGAACAAAAAAAACTTGTTGGTGTCGTAAAAATCAATGACCTGCTGCGCGCAGGCATTATCTAACCACGGAAGCACTGCATGAACCATGAATTGAGCCCTGAATTGTGTGAGCGCGCCGCGCGCATTAAATTGCTGTTGTTAGATGTAGACGGTGTACTGACCGATGGCCGACTCTTTTTTGGCAATAACGGTGAAGAACTTAAATCATTCAGCACCTTGGATGGCCAAGGAATTAAAACCCTGCAAAAAAGCGGGGTAAAAGTAGGCATTATCACCGGTCG
>CAXAVL010000076.1:0-18260 GCA_963971905.1 uncultured Cellvibrio sp. | reverse complement strand
GAGATCTACACTCTTTCCCTACACGACGCTCTTCCGATCTAGGTGATGAACGGTTGGAGGCGATGGAAAAATATTCACGCAAACTGGGCTTTAACGAAGGGCCACATCTATTGTTAGCCTATGAAATTGAAAAAGTGTTGATGCGTGAATTTGATGAGGGGATGAATATCAATGGCTATATGTCTGCTTTTTTATCAGATCAGGGATTTTCACCACAAGAGGTTTATCAGATGTTTGCCGCTATGGTCGCAAGTGGCGTCACTGCCTGTTATCTCGATACCTATAATCGTCCACCTGATACGTTTTTACCTTTGCGTTGTTCGGATATTGATTATCAGGGAGTCGGTGCGCGCCCCGTCCCGGATTAGAGTCCAAACTTGGGTGGTGCCAAGCAGTAGCATCACCGGCTATTAGCGCTTATGGGTTTTGGCATTGGGGGCTGCTTGCACGCTGAATAACTGCTCTATCGGCAGTGGATGTCCTATGTGATAACCCTGCACAAAATCCACGCCCATGGTTTTTAGGATATTAAGAATCGCTTCGTTCTCAACGTATTCTGCGACCGCTTTTTTACCTAGCGCCTGAATGACCTGAATCATGGAACGCACCAGTGTTTGGTCAATGGTGTCGCGGTGTAAATTCTGAATAAAAGAACCGTCGAGTTTGATGTAATCCGCCGGTAAATCTTTTAAATAAGCAAAACTACTAAAGCCCGAACCAAAATCATCTACCGAAAAACTGCAGCCTAACTTGTGCAGCTCGGCAATCACCCGCTGGGTGATGTGCAGGTTAAACAAGCTTGCGCTTTCGGTGAGTTCAAAGGTGATGCGCTTGGGATCCACTCCCGTCTCTTTTAAGTTTTCCAGAATGGTCGGCACCAGGTTTTCATCTTTAAAGGCCTGTGCAGAGAGATTGATCGCGATATGATTCAGCTCTGGGTGCGCTTTTAAATTGCGTGTCGCCAGTTTAATAATCCAGCGATCCAACAAATGCATTTCTCCCGCCGCTTCCAGTGCAGGAATAAAACTATTGGGGCCAATGATTTTGCCATCGGTTTCTATCAGGCGCACCAATGCTTCGTAATAGGACACTTTATTGTTTTTAATATCAAAAATCGGCTGGAAATAGAGTGTCATTCGATCATCGGAAATCGCCTTACGCACTTTCTGCGACATGTTAATCGAGTTGCGCAATTCATCGCTTTCACTATCGAGAGGGTCGTATTGATGAATCAAATTTCGCCCGCGCCCTTTGGCGACATAGAGCGCTATATCGGCACGCATTAAATGTTCTTCGGCATTATTGGTGCTGCCGTCAATTAAGGTGAGGCCGATACTGCTGCCGAGGTTGACGCGCTGCTCATGCATTTGAAAACTGAACTCGCTAATAATCTGCTGAATGCTACGGGCAAACTCGTGTGCTTCAGTGCTGTGAATGTCGCGCAGTAAGATGGCAAACTCATCGCCGCCCAAACGGCAGAGGATATCGGCACCGCGAATGCGCTTGCTCAACAGGTGCGACATTTCGCGCAGTACTTCATCGCCTTTTTGATGGCCGAAGGTGTCGTTAATGACTTTGAAATGATCCAGGTCTAAATACACCAGTGCGTGTTGGCGCTTGTTGCGCACCGAATCGGCGGTTAATTGCGCGAGTGTGGTTTCAAAAAAGTGGCGGTTGTACAAACCGGTGAGCGAATCGTGCATGGCTAAATATTTAAGTTGCTCTTGCGATTCGCGCCGCTCGGTAATGTTATCCAAACACACAGTTAAATTGCCCTGTTGTTTGCTATTGCTGGAGCGGCTGATTTTTAATTGCGCCCACAATTTCTGATGACGATTGTTGCTTAAGCAAATCTCGATTTCCGGGCAAGGTTTATTCTGTAGCAGGGCTTTGCGAATTTTGTTTTGGAACAGCGAGAACTGCGCCAGATCTTCCGGAGCAATAAAGTTTTCCAGTGGCTGGCCAATGCATTCACTAATGGGGTAACCCATCATGGTTTCCCATGCGCGATTGAGGTAGCAAATTGCAAAATCCTCATCTAGCTCCATTACCACTGACTGTAAATCTTCGAGTAGTTGATGGTGGTTTTGGTAGAGTTGGCGGTAGGCTAGCTCGCGCTCTTGCAGGGATTTCACGCGCGCGGCAAATTGCGCGTTGCTCACTAAAAAGTCGTCGCGATGAATGGCGATATCACAGACTTTGCGCAACTGTTCAGCGCGAAACGGTTTGGGTAAAAAATCGACGGCACCGAGCAACATTAACTCTTCGGCCTGATCGATAGTGGTGTGCGCTGTCATAATCACTACTGGCTGATTGGGATCAATGCTTTGGATTTCAATCAATATATCGCGCCCGGATAATTTGGGCAGCATCACATCGAGCAAAACCAAATCGTGTCGTCTTTGCACCCAAGCGCGCAGGCCAGTGTCACCTTCGTAGGCAACTTCAATGTCGAATGAGGGCGAGAGTACACGCTTGATTAAATCGGCGGTGTCCGGTTCATCTTCTACCACCAGCAAGCGTGGCTTATGGGTACCGCTATGCTCGCGCTGGGTAAGTTTGTTGATGGCCGCTGGTAGTTGTTTGATGTGATCGAGAGGCAGTAGTTGATTGATGCCATATTCGCGCGCGGTAACTTCGGCAATGCGTTCACACCAGGTGCTGGCGATAATAATAATCGGTAGATCGGCGCGGCATTTTAGAATGCCGCTGCGCACCAAACGCGATAAGCGCCAGCCGTCCATGTCGGCGGTATCCACATCGACTATTAATACATCAACTGGCTGTTGGCGAAGCGCGCGTAGTGCTTGCTGTGCAGAATCTACGCAGGTGTACTTATTGAGCCCAGCCGAACGTAAACTGCCGGTAATGGCAGTCATCGCGTGGCTGTCGTTATTAACGATAAGGAGGTTAATAGGCGAGCTTGGTTGATTGGATTGGGTGTTATCAGTTAACACTCGTCGGTCTCCGCATTAGTATCCTTTCAGCCTAGCATAAACTGCGAGTTCCTTTTCGCCTAGGTATGTTTTGCGTTAGAAGTTACCTCAATAATCAACCAGTTTAGTATTAACCTCCCGGTGTTGCAGAACCATTTACGGCGAGACCTTTGATGCGGTCGCCCATGGGTGGAATTTCATTGCGGTCGATGCGGACATCAAGCAGGGTGGGGCCATTTTTTTGAAATAATGCGGCGTAATCCAGCGCGTCTAATTGTTCTGGTGAATCGATTACTATGCCGTCTACGCCCATCGCCTGCGCCATGAGTGCGTAATTGACATCATTTAATTCCCAGCCGATAGATTCTTGCTGCCCGAGCATTTGCCCGTGCATCACCATGCCCATCGCTGAATCATTTAATACTAAAAAAACCACAGGCAGTTTTTGCTGGGCGGCGACGGTGATTTCTTGTGCGCTCATCAAATAAGAGCCATCGCCCACAATACATAAGGTAGGTGCAGCGGGATTGGCAATGGCAGAACCAATCGCGGCACCAATCGACCAGGCCATAGAGCCGTAGCCCATGGCGATACGATATAACCCTTCACTATTTGCACGAGTCAGGTAGTGGGTAGCCCAGGACCAGCCATTACCGGCATCGACAAAAATGCGGGTGTTGTCGGGCAGTGTGCGGGAGAGATGTGACATCAGTCACTGCGGTTTCACTGGGCTGGCGTTGGAGTAGCACTTTTCGGCATCGCTAAGGGTGAAAAAACCACCGTTGGCATTTTCAGCGGCGGCGCCTGGCAGTGTCTGCCAGCGGCGCCCCCATTTACGCGCTTCGTGCACGCTTTTTACCAGGCGATCAAAGATTACATCGATATTGCCGAACACATGCAGGTTCGCCATGGGCGAGCGGGTAAAGTGCTCGATTGAGGAGTCGATGTGTACTAGCTTGGTATTGAGTAAATCGTCCTTCCAGCCGCTAGTGCCCAGCTCGCCCAACTCAGTGCCCACCGCCAGAATCAAATTCACTGCCGGGTTTTGCAGTAGGTTTTTGGCACTCTCGTGCCCGGCAAAGCCAAATACGCCGCGATAGAGCGGGTGATGCTCATCGACCCAGGTTTTGCCCATAGGGCCGGTGACAAACGCCGCGCCGGTCAGCTCGATAAACTCCATGATCTGTTTGCTGGCCTTGCCCACACCATTGCCTATGTACATGACGATGTTATCGACCCGGCCGAGTTTTTCGCACAGACGGGCGATGGCGGAGTCGTCGGCCATGGCGAAATCGTGCACTAATAAGTCGCTGTGGATATGGGCATTGATAGTTGCTGGTGCGCGCAGTACATCGGCGGGAATACTGATATGCACGGGGCCGTTGGGTTTGCGATGCGCCGCCATGATTGCCGAGACCAATTTGCTTTCAAGCTGTTCGTGGTGCGATACCAAGGTATTAAACTGGGTGACATAGCGGAACATACCCACGGTATCTATGGCGGTGCAGCTGGATTCCTGCAGGGCGCGTTTACCAAACTTGGGTAGTGGCGTTTGCGCGGTAATCACCAGCATGGGGACTTCATCAGCCAGTGCCGAGGCGACACCGGTAATCAGGTTGGTGGCGCCGGGGCCAGTAGTGGCACAGACCACACCCATTTTCCCGCTTTCGCGCGCGTAGCCATCAGCCATAAAGGCAGCGCCGCATTCATGGCGCGCAACGACCAAACGCGGCCCTCCATTGCGCTCGCTGCGTGCCAGCGAGTTGAGTAGCGGTTCAATTGCACCACCCGGCACACCAAATACCTTATCTATACCCATTTGGGCGAGATAATCCACAATCAGGTCTGCATATGTTGTTGTTAGCTCGGGCGTTGCTGCCGGAAGAGTGGGTGCAGGTGCCTGCGTTGACGGATTGGAAAAATGAACGGGGTTGTTGATGAGCTGCAGCATGGAGTTCGCGCCTTGTTGCCAGAAGTGCGTGATCCATCACGGATGAGTGTCGTCAAAATATGCTGCATAATATATACCAATGATGAAAAATGCGCCAGACAAAAAAATAATCATTTCGAGCAATATTTGCTCACTCTATTTGCTGGTGAAAAAGTCAGCTTAGATTAAACATTTTCTTTGGGGCATAAAAAAGCCCCGGCAAACCGGGGCAAACAGAGGTCCTGAGTGCATGCCAGATGCATCTGGCGCTGCACTTTTGGATAAGTTGGAGCGAAATCAGGCGACGCTTTTGGATTTCTCTGCGGCGTTTTTGTCCTGCTTCTTCTCGGCGCGTTTGACATCGATCGATTCAATTTTTTTTTGCTTCTCATACAGGAAACGCAATACCGATGAGCGGTAGTGGTTGTATTCCGCATTGTCGGCCAACTCGAGGCGATTGCGGGGGCGCGGGAGGGGCACATCCAGAATTTCGCCGACGGTTGCCGCGGGGCCGTTGGTCATCATTACGATGCGGTCAGAGAGCAGCACGGCCTCGTCTACATCATGGGTGATCATGATGACGGTGTTGCCCAGCTCATTTTGGATTTCCATCAGCGAGTCTTGCAGGTGCGCGCGGGTGAGGGCGTCAAGCGCGCCGAAGGGTTCATCCATCAGCAATACCACACGCTGTTTCATGCCGCCCGATAACTCATCGGGGCGTTTGTGCAGCGCGTGGGTCATATGCACTAATTCCAAATTGTGCTCAATCCACTCGCGCATTTCCGCTTTGGTTTTTTTGCCTTTAAATACACGTTTTACGCCTAGCTCGACATTTTCATAAGCGGTGAGCCAAGGCAACAGTGAATGGTTTTGAAATACAACCGCGCGCTCTGGGCCGGGCTCGTTCACTTCGCGGCCATTTAGCATTACGCCGCCAGTGGTCGCTTGATATAAACCGGCGACAATATTTAGCACGGTGGATTTGCCGCAGCCGGAATGGCCAATTAGCGAAACAAATTCACCTTTTTTAATTTTCAAATCCACATTTTGCAGTGCGCAAAACGGGCCTTTAGGGGTGGGAAATTCAATGCCGACTCTACTCAATTCCAAATGGATCTGGCTCATGCTGGATTCCTCTGTAACAAACTAAAATAAATAAAATAAAGTGGTCAGGATTTAATAGGCAATTAACGTACCCAATCATGCAGTGATTAACGAACCACTGCGCTCTTATCCCAGTTGATGTAGGTCTGCAGCATCAAAATAGTGCGATCGAGTAAAAAGCCAATCAGACCGATCACTAAAATGGCCAAGCAGATGCGGCTTAACGAGTCGGATGAGCCATTTTGAAATTCATCCCACACAAACTTTCCCAAACCTGGATTTTGCGAAAGCATTTCAGCGGCGATTAACACCATCCAGGCAATGCCGAGTGAAATGCGTAGGCCGGTAAACATCATCGGAATGGCGGAGGGCAAGACAATTTTGACTACGTGAGTAAACCATCCCAAGCGCAATACGCGGCTTACATTAATTAAATCTTTGCTCACACCTGCAACGCCGACCGCCGTGTTGAGCATGGTGGGCCAGAGCGAGCAGAGGCTAACGGTCAAGAGAGAAATGATGTAAGACTTGGAGAACATGGGTGCATCGGATACATACACCGCGCTCACCACCAGCGTGACCAATGGCAGCCATGCCAGAGGTGATACGGGTTTGAATAATTGAATCAGTGGATTGATCGCGTTATACAGCGGCTGGCTCAAGCCGATCATAATACCTACCGGAATAGCGATAATGGTCGCGACTAAAAATCCGGATAATACGGTTACCAAACTGGTTTCAATTTTGTCGAAAAAAGTGGGTCGGCCACTAAAGGGGCGTTCATCTAATTTTGCATTTGGATCATTGGCGATGCGCTCAGCATTGCGCTTATCTTGACGCTCATAATACTTTTCTTCGCGCGCTTGTTCGGCGGTGTATTCATCCACCAAGTTGCCCCATTGCTCGAATACTTGTTGTGGCTGAGGGAAATCACCCAGCGAGGTTTTAATGTTCGGTGCAGCGGCGTGCCAAATCATTAAAAACAATGCGATACCAATCATGGGCATAACGGTTTTAACAATTAACTCTGCCCATTTAATGCCTTTGAGTTGTTCAATTTTTGCTATTGCGAGTGCGCTGTTCATAACCTTTCCTCTGCATGCCCGCTTAATGTGTGTGTAACCATTAAGCGGGCTTATATTTTTAATGCTTAACCATTAACACTAAACAATACGGCTAATTAAATTTGCTCATCACCTTTCAAACCAATATCAAATTGCTTGAGGTAGTCATTGGGTTTGGTGGCATCAAAAACTTTTCCGTCGATAAATTTAGTGTCTTCTGGTTTGCGGAAACCATCGGTCTTATCTAGCTCGGGGAAATCAGCTGCAGACATTTTCCCCTCGGCAATCAAATCTTTCACTGCTTGGCGATACACTTCTGGCAGGAACACTTTTTTCGCGGTTTCGGCGTACCAGCTATCAGGTTTTGGTTCGGCAATTTGGCCCCAGCGACGCATTTGGGTTAAGTACCAGATGGCATCTGAGTAGTAGGGCATATTGGCGTTGTAGCGGAAAAACACGTTAAAGTCGGGCAGTTTGCGTGTGTCGCCGCGTTCGTATTCAAAAACTCCGGTCATAGAGTTGGCGATAACTTTGTAATCTGCGCCCACATAGTGCGAAGCGGAAATCATTTTGGCAGCGGCAGAGCGATTGGCGTTGTTGTTTTCATCCAACCATTTGGCGGCGCGGATTAATGATTTCACTACACGAATATGGGTGTTGGGGTATTTGTCTGACCACTCTTTGGTAACACCAAATACTTTTTCAGTGAAGTTGCTGTGAATATCGTTGTTGGTCACAATCGGCACCCCAATGCCGCGGAACACTGCTTGTTGGTTCCAAGGCTCGCCCACCATATAACCTTTGATGGTACCGGCTTCCAGCGTCGCCGGCATTTGTGGTGGCGGTGTTACTGAGAGCAAAACGTCGGCTTTAATTTGGCCGGTGATATCACCTTTTGCTGGAGCGTAAAAACCAGGATGAATACCGCCCGCCGCTAACCAATAACGAATTTCATAATTGTGGGTTGAAACAGGAAATACCATTCCCATTGGAAATGTTTGGCCTGCATCTTTGGTGGCCATAACGATCGGCTTTAATGCATCGGCTTTAATCGGATGAACTAATTTTCCATCGGCTCCGACGGGAATATTTTTCTTCATTTTTTTCCAAACATCGTTAGCAACTGTTAAGCCGTTGCCGTTTAGATCCATTACAAATGAAGTCACTATATGTGCGTTGGTGCCGAAGCCGATGGTGGAGCCAATCGGTTGTCCAGCTAGCATATGTGAGCCATCCAATTCGCCAGTAATAACGCGGTCAAGTACCACTTTCCAGTTGGCTTGGGCTTCGAGTTCTACACTCAAGCCCTCGTCGTCGAAGTAGCCATTTTCATAGGCAACAGCGAGAGGGATCATGTCGGTTAATTTAATAAAACCGAATTTTAATGTGTCTTTTTCCGCCGGGCCGGTTTCGGCGTGTGCGCTGGTCAGCAATGAAAATGCAGTGGCAATTGCCAATGTGGTTTTTGCAAGCGGTCGCAATAAGCGTGAAATTTTATCTGTTGTTGTAGTGATGTTTTTCATCTCTTACTCCTGGCATCAATTAAAAAATTATCTGCAAAAAAATAAAGTAAAAATTCGTGTGGTGGCCGTTCTAAAAAAACAAAACGTAAAAATAAAATGCGTGTAAAAAATAGTGATGTAATGATTCAGTACACAATGGCTTATTCAAACACTGTGCCAAGATCGGCAATGCACTTTAACGGCGCAGGGTTTTTGCACTTATCGTGGCTTTTTATTTGGTTTTGCGCGCTGCTGGGTCAGGAAAAAAGTGACTGCTTTTTTTTGGTGCCAAGATCTGTGGTGCGAGTGAGCACTGGAAGTTGCCGAAGCCGAATGTGCTTGCACTTATTTTGCGCAGCGGTGCGTTGATATCATTCAGTGCGTGCAATCATGTGTGTTTTACATCTGCCAGCGAAGTTAACTCAAAATAAAAAAAGGCTTGTATCTCGTGGGGTTAGCGTGACATTTGTGACACGCACAAGCGCCAAATACCCCCTATACTCAAATGGAGTATTCAGCCCCCGATGAGCCTGAAAAGAATGAAATTATTCCGATTACTTGTGTTTTTCAGCTGTTTGACACTCTGCGCCTGTGCTTCCATGGTGCAGAAAATGCCATTTATGGCGGATAAGAGTGTTTTGGCTCGGGAATTGTCGGGCGAGTTAATTTTAGGTCGCCCCTATTTACCGAAAGAATTGCCCAATGCGGATTTATTCGGCCTGACAAAAGAAATGCAACTGTTTGCTGAGGCTGCCACCGCTCAGCTCAAGCGCAGCGATGCCAAAGCCGAGGCGCTGCATAAAGCTTTGATGACATCGGTTAGTTACGGCGGGCGCGGCATTACCTACAGTGCCTATGACACCATTACCGGCATTGAAGCATTCGAGCGGCGTCAGGCCAATTGCATCAGCTATACGCTGCTCTATGTGGCTATGGCGCGTCATTTAGGGTTGAAGGCTGAGGTCAATGAAGTGATCCTGCCGCCTACCTGGGATATGCGTGCGAGTGACACCTTTTTACTGATGCGCCACGTCAACGCCAAAGTATTTATGCCGCGCGCCAACAAAACGTATATCCGTCTCATCGGTACGGCAGATGTGAGCGATATAGTGGTGGATTTGGAAATGCGGCGTTATCGCTCCCACTACAAACAACAGGTGATCGACAAGAATTTGGTGGCCGCCCAGTTTTATTCCAATCGCGGAATGGAATTGGCGGCGGAGGGCAATGCGCGCGAAGGTTTTTTGCATTTGCGTAAAGCGCTGCTGATGAGTCAGGAGCCGAGCTATATCTGGAGTAATTTCGGCAGTTTTTATCGCCGCCAAAAATTACTGCTGGAAGCAGAGAAGATATATTTGCATGGATTGAGTATTAACCCCCGCGATTACAATATCATGCACAATCTCGCTGGCCTGTATAAAGAGATGGGCCAGCCTGAGCAGAGCGAGTATTACCAAAAGCGGGTGCGCCAGTATCGCAATGCCAACCCGTATTTTATGTACAAGCGCGCCGAAGAAAAGATGAAAAAAAATGATCTTGAAGTGGCTCTGACACTGATAAAGAAGGCGATAAAAAAAGAGGGTAACGAAGTGCGTTTTTATCGATTGGCAGCTGAAATATACGATCAGTTGGGTGATACAGGTAATGCACAATATATGCGCGACAAAGTTTATCAATTAGGTACAATTCGTTTTTGATGTTTATCTGCGCACTCTATTTTCGGATTCGAATTTGTATTATAGAACCCAATAACAATTCAAATACAAAGGGCATATCAATTGTTTAAACACAATAGCTTTAGGGTAAGGCTGGCTTTGTGGTTTGGTGGATTGTCACTGTTCACGCTGCTCAGCGTGGGAATCTATGCAGGTTGGTTAACCACAGCGCAAATCAAGGTGAATGCCGGTGAATCAGTGTATGCCAATGCGATGGCTGCTGCTGAGTTGTTAGGCGCAAATCTGCATGAGCGAGAAATGGAATTACTGATACTCAGCCAGGCCCCCCATTTTGTCCGCGGGGATTTAACCAGCCCTGATATTTTTGCTTCACTCGAGCGTCGTCGAATACTGCGTAGTGAATTTGCGTGGTTGGGCGTGGCTGATGCGACAGGTAAAATCATTCAAGCCAGCAATAATATGCTGGTCAACGAATCAGTCGCGCAGCGTCCATGGTTTATTGCGGGGTTAAATGATGTTTATAGCGGTGATGTTCATGAAGCCCTGTTGCTCGCTAAACTTTTACCTAATTCTGCCAGTAATGAACCGCTGCGTTTTATCGATTTTGCCGCGCCTATCCGTAATAAGCAGGGGCAGACGATAGGTGTTGTAGCTGCTCACGCACACTGGAGTTGGGTGACGGAAACTGTGCAAAGAGTTGCCAGTCACCCTGAACGCGATAGCAGTTCGGAAACACTTATTGTCAGTAAAACAGGGGATGTGCTTTATCCCGAAGCATTGGCTGGTGTGAGCCGGCTCCCTGATAATTTACCCAATCACAAAAGTTATTCGATCGTCACTTGGGATGATGGTCATCAATACCTAACCAGTCAGGTGTTAGTCGATGCGTATTCGGCTACTAATTTCGGGTGGCGCATTGTAGTGCGTCAACCCTTGGATAAGGCATTGGCGCCAGTGTATGCCGCTTATTGGCATTTTCTGATTCTTACACTGATTGCAACTATATTATTTTCGCTACTGGCATGGCGCCTGGCACAAAGTGTTAGCAAGCCCATTGAGCAACTCGCGGCTGCTGCACGAGCCATCAAATCCCATACTGCTACACCGAACTACCCAACCAGCACTAACTTGCGTGAAGTTGCGCAATTGAGCAGTGCTATGCAATCCATGACTGACTCTTTGCTCGCGCGGGAACGTGAATTGGAATTGCTCAATCAAACCCTGGAACAACAAGTTTTGCAACGCACAGAAGCCCTTGTTGTTGCGAATAGAAAATTGGAATACCTCGCCACAACTGATCCGCTTACGGGCGTCAACAATCGCCGTCAGTTTGACGAAAAGTTGAGAGATTGCATCCGCATGGGGCAACGTACAGGGCATGGTTTTTCAATTTTATTGCTTGATGCCGATCACTTCAAAAAAGTAAATGATAATTACGGTCACCTAGTGGGCGATGCTGTGCTAAAACATATCGCGCGATTAATTGCCGATAATATTCGCGTAACTGATTTTGTTGCGCGTTATGGTGGCGAAGAGTTTGTCGTAATTTTACCAAATGCTCCTAGTGCATCTGCAGTTGGTACTGTCGCTGAAAAAATTCGTAGTGCGATTGAGTCCGCCAGCTTCCCTGAGGTCGGCCATATGACCGTCAGCATCGGCAGTAGTGATTGGTTAGAGGGTGAGGTGGGCGCAACTGGGGTTATACAGCGCGCCGATGAAGCCTTGTACATGGCAAAAGCATCTGGCCGCAATCGTGTCGTTGTTTTTGATGATGTTAATTAGGTTGATGGCAAAACGAATTGCCAACGGGACGCCAGTCATCATTTATGCCAGCACTCGCTAAGACTTAATTATCACCAATTGGATGCTGCCAACTTTAAAACCCCATTTGCGCAAAGTGGATTCGTTGAGCAGCGTTTTGTTATCGACTTGCCACATCCAGTCATCCACGTTGAGTTGTAAGGGCGAGCCTTTGTAATCGATCTCCAATACGTAATTTAACTGCATGGCATTGCCTTTGATTTGCGCCGTGCCTGTGCCAATCACGTCTCCTGCGGTTGCGGCATAGCCCTTGGCGGTTGGGGTGAGTGTCCAGTTGCGGTATTGAATTTCACCGTCATCAAAAATAAATTTTTCTTCCAGTGTGCCAATACCGTTTTGCCAATAGGCATTGATGCTCGCATTGAAGTAACGCGTGACTTTTCCACCGCGATCTTTCAGCACGCCGTGGGCGCTCAGCTGGCCGTTAAAAAATGCTTGGGGGTCAAGCCTAGGTTGATTGCTTGCGTATTCGTCGATGGATGTGGTTGAGCATGAAGAGAGCATAAGCATCAGACCTGATACGAAGAGTAGTTTCCAGTGTGTATACATGGATAGGCGCCTTGATCGAGTGAAAGCTCACTGGAGAGTGAGCTGAATTTATATAGCCTAGTCGTAAATACGCCGTTATTAGGCGGGGCGATCATTTACCTATCAAGTTACGCCCAATAAAAAACGCCAGCAGAGGTGGCTGCTGGCGTTAGGTGTTATTACGTTTGACGTTTATTTTGCGTGTTACTGAGCGGTTCCCCGGGTGACCAGATAACCCACCAGACCTACAAGCCGATCCAGCGCATACCCAATTAGCCCCACATAAATCAGCGCGAGAATAATGTCGCTGATGCGCGATGAGTTCCAGGCATCCCAAATAAAGAAACCAATACCCACTCCACCCACCAGCATTTCGGCGGCGATAATTGCCAACCAGGACAAACCTATACCGATGCGCAAGCCTGAAAATATATAAGGCGCTGCGGCGGGCAACATGATTTTGTAAAAATACTGCCAGCCATTTAAACGCACCACGCGTGCAACATTGCGGTAGTCGGCGGGAATATTTCGCACACCAACCGAGGTGTTGATAATAATTGGCCAGATAGAGGTAATAAAAATGACAAACAACGCGGACGGATTGCTGTCTTGAAATCCTGCAAGGGACAGCGGCAGCCAGGCGAGTGGTGGTACGGTGCGCAAGACTTGAAAGAGTGGATCCAGCCCGCGCATCGCCCACTTTGACTGGCCAACCAAAATGCCCAGCGCAACTCCGGCTATCACCGCCAGCGTATAACCAATCGCCACCCGCTTGAGGCTCGCTAATAATTGCCAACCCATTCCGACATCGGTGCCGCCATTGTCGTAAAACGGATTTTCAATCAGGTAGCGTGTCTCCTCAAACACAGTGCTGGCAGAGGGTAGACTGGAGTCCGGCTGCGAGCAGGTAATTTGCCAGAGTGCGACCAATAAACTGATCACAACCAGTGCCGGTGTCACTCTGACTAAAAAATATTGCCCAATTGCTTTTGCCCGCTGCGCAATGCTGCGCGATTCGTCGGTAAATCCGCTGGTGGTGATGCTGGATTCGGCCATGGTAATTACTCCGCGTTACGCCAGGGTTTTAATAGCAAGACTATCGAGATAGGCTTTGGGATTGGCAGGGTCAAACACTTTTCCATCAAAGAATTTCTCTACGCCGCGCGAGGTGCTGGTAGGAATTTCTGCAGCGGGAATTTTTAACGTGGTTGCTGCGGCACGCCATAAGTCTTCGCGGTTAACTTTATCGACCAGTGCGTTAATATCGGTGCTGGCCGGTAAATAGCCCCAGCGAATATCTTCGGTGATAAACCAGGCGTCGTGGCTCTTGAATGGATAAGACGCAAAATCTTTCCAATAGCGCATTTGTTCCGGGCTGTTTTCCACCACGCGGCCAGTGCCGTAATCGAAGTTGCCTTTCATGCGCTCTACTACATCGTTAAAAGGCGCGCCGATCCATTTGCGGTCGGAGCAAATTTTTGCAACTTCTTCGCGGTTTTCTGCTTTCTCGCAAAACATTTGCGCTTCCATGACTGCCATCAACAAGGCTTGAGTAGCGTTAGGATTTTTTTCAATCCAATCGCTGCGCATAGCAAAGGCTTTTTCCGGGTGGTTGTGCCACAGCTCGCCGGTGGTCAACGCGGCGTAACCAATTTTTTGATTAATTAATTGTTCGTTCCATGGCTCGCATACACAGAAGGTATCCATGTTGCCGACTTTCATATTGGCAACCATTTGTGCCGGTGGAACCACGATGGTGGAAATATCTTTGTTGGGATCAATGCCAGCTGCTGAGAGCCAATAACGCATCCACAAATCATGGGTACCGCCGGGGAATGTCATCGCAGCATTCACGGCTTTACCGCTGGCTTTTTTCGCGGCAACGGCTTCTTTAAAACCTTTTGCCTGCACATCTACTTTTAAACCTGCATACTCTTTGCCAACTGAAATACATTGACCGTTTAAATTCAGCCGCGCGAGTATGGACATAGGCACCGGCTGATTGTTTGCCGTCATTGCGCCGGTAGTAATTAGGTAGGGCATTGGCGATAAAATATGTGCGCCGTCGATGCCATTATTTTGTGAACCTAAAACAAGATTGTCGCGCGTGGTGCCCCAGGAGGATTGTTTTAATACTTCTACGCCGGTCATGCCGTACTTGGCAAAAAAACCTTTTTCCTGCGCAACAAATAACGGCGCGGCATCGGTCAATGCAATAAAGCCCAGTTTTGCTTTAGTGGTTTCCAGTGCCGCCGGTGCAGCGTAGGCAAGGCTGCCCAAGCCGGGCAGCATGCCAAGCACAGCGGCACTACCTGCTGCGCCAAGGCCAGTTTTTAATAACTGGCGGCGATTTAATTGCAATGTTTGATCGTTGCTATCGGGGGAGTTTTTTTTGTCCATGAAATAATTCTCGCAGTCAGTATGGTTTAGGTATCAGGTGATAGACGGACAATCCTTGCAGTATCGATCCTTACAACATTTACAACGGTATGTGAGCTCAAATTCGCTAAGGCATAATTAATGCCAATCACCAACTAAAAATTCTGAAATCATTTTCTCGGTTATTTTTCCCGTGTTAAAAAGGGTGTGTGCATTTTTGTGGTGCTCAGTTTTTTGCGGGAGCTAAAGCAGTGATTTTTTTAGATGCATTTTTATCGGCAGCTTTTCCTCAAAATGGTGCAGTTTTGATGTTTTGAGCTGAGTGGTTTTGCGCTTGGGTTTATCCTGCTAGGGAGTGTTTGCACAGTTGCTGTGCTACAGACTATCCAATTACCTGTGGTTGCCCGAATTTGGCTCAGGGTAAAGGTCTGTAATTGTTAATCTGTATAGGTGGACTCGCCGCAATTCAGCCTTTAGCCTGCTGCAGTCAGGCGTACCACTAAGGGATAAAAACCCACAACTCTATAAAGATGAAATGAGGATAAGCGATGAAATTGGGCGGTTTATTGTTATGTGCTTTACTGGCCAGTGCGCCGGTGTTTGCGGGCAGCGGCGAGTGGAAATCCCTGTTTAATGGTAAGGATCTCAGTGGTTGGGAGCCTTATGTTAGCTTTCAGCCAGAAACCAATGAATACAATTTGGTATCCCGCCATCAGCCCCATGGTTTGAATAATGACCCTAACCATATCTTCTCCGTGGTTGATGGCTTGTTGCGGGTGTCGGGTGCGGAGTGGGGCGGGCTGACCAGTGTGGAGGAGTTTGAAAACTTTCACCTGAAGTTTGATATCAAGTGGGGCAAACAAAAATGGCATCCGCGTTTGGATGTAGTGCGTGACAGCGGTCTGTTGTACTTTGCTGTCGGCGCGCAAGGTGCACAGAGCGGCCACTGGATGCGCAGCCATGAATTTCAGGTCATCGAAATTACAGGCGAACACATGATCGTTTACACCCCCGACTCACAATACGCCGCCAACAGGTGCAAGAGGGCGACAGTGGCGATTACCACAGTCTCGATGGTGTGATTATTGATGTGCACGCGGGCGATGCGAACGAAGGTGATTGGAAATTTTATCGTTACGATCCCAAATTGCCGCTGCGCAAAAATATAGCTGCGCGCGTATTAAAACTCGGCAATTATGAAAAACCCAGTGGCGAGTGGGATACCATGGAAGTCATCGCCGACGGCAAAACCCTGATTCACAAAGTTAATGGTCACGAAGTGTTTCGCGGGTTTAATTCACGTCACAAGGTGGATGGAAAATTTGTTCCACTTGCGCGCGGAAAATTGCAAATCCAATCGGAAGGAGCGGAAACGTTTTATCGCAATATCCAAATTAAAACACTGGATAAACCCGCCGCTGAATATTGATATGCTACGCACATGGAGGGTGGGGGCTGCTTTAATAGCGTCCGCCCTGCTGTCTGGTTTATGCTGGCTTTCACCAATAACTCTCACAGGTAACCTATGAGCCCTTTCTACAGCTTCACTGCTGAATCCTTGCGCGGTGCGCCCGTTAGCTTGTCTGACTTTGCTGGCAAGTTGGTATTAGTCGTTAATACCGCTAGCCAATGCGGCTTTACCCCACAGTATGCTGGGCTGGAAGCGCTGCATAAAGAATTTAGCGAACAGGGCTTGGTGATTCTTGGCTTTCCTTGCAACCAATTTGGCGGGCAGGAACCGGGCGATGCAAATCAAATCGCGCAGACTTGCCAGATTAATTACGGTGTGAGTTTTCCCATGTTTGCCAAGGTGGATGTAAATGGCAACAATGCTCATCCTCTATTTAAATGGCTCACCGCAGAATTACCTGGCTGGTTGGGCAAATCAATCAAGTGGAATTTTACTAAATTTATTATCGGCCGCGATGGCACACCCATCAAACGTTTTGCCACTATAACCAAACCGGAAAGAATGGCTGAATTTATTCGCCAACAATTACTAAAATCCTGACCCCTATCCCAATTCAACAATGAATAATAAAAAAATTATACTTGTCGCCGCTTTGGCGTTTACGCTGGGTTTTTACCTCAGCGAGTATCGCCATGCCAACAACAATCAACCGCCGCAAATGAGTGTAAGCGTCGCTGCAAATGACGCGCCGTCTATATCGCCAATACATTCTTCTGCGCACGCTGCTAGCTCGGAACCGTCTGCCAGCGCCGCTGAGTTTTTACCCACCCGACCACAAACACCCATTGAGCGTGCTAATCAACTAATTGCCAATGGCGCTTATGGTGAAGCGGTTCGCCTATTAAATAAATTGCTTGAACAGAATCCACAATACACCGAAGCTCTGTGGCTGTTGGCGCGTGTCTATGAGCAGCAGGGACAGCACAAAGAATCGGTCGCCAGTTGGTTTCGCTACATCAACACCGAAGTGGACGCACAAAAAATTGACAATGCACTCGCCTATTTAGCCAAGTATTTAATTCGCCTCACGGAAAATCCTTCTATTTTTGGTGAGAGCTACGAATGGTTAATGGCGCAAATTAACGACCTGATAAAACTCACGCCTGACAATGGCGAACTACATTTACAGCTCGCCAAAATGAATCTAAAAATTGAAGATAAAGAGCAAGCGCAATACCACGCGCTGATGGCCGCCAACCAGCCCGTAACCCGCGCGCGCGCTGAGGGCATACTGGCCAAGTTGGATGAAGGCTCAACAGCTGACGATAATGCAGCGCCTGAGATAAGCGTGCAGCTAACCCGTTTCGGCGACCAATTTTTGGTGCCAGTCACTATCGAAGGTGTGCAAGTAAAGTTATTACTGGATACCGGCGCATCTATCAGCGGCCTAACCGCCAGTTTTATAAATCGCCATTATTCCTTTGTTAAATCTCCCAAGCCCATTCAACTCAACACTGCAAGTGGTACGGTCGAGAGTTATTTATTTTTAGTGGATACCTTCACCATTGAAAGCATTACCTTCAACAAACATATGCTTGCCCGCCTGCCGATGGATAATGGTGATCAATTCGATGGCTTACTCGGTATCGATATTCTCGGCCGTTTTGATTTTGTAATTGATCAGAATAAAGCGGTATTGCGGTTGAAGAAGCGGTAGCGCACCCAGTTATGACAAATAAATTTTGGAGTCGTCATCCCCGCTTGCGGAGATCCATAGGTTTAAATGCAAGATCAACAGCTGGACTCCCGCAAGCGGGAGTGACGATGAAATTTAATAATCAATAATTATTTATTTCAGATCGCTGACAAACCCCACCCTAAAAAGTGGGGTTTTGTTTTTTTAGCCCGC
>CAXAVL010000075.1:0-18317 GCA_963971905.1 uncultured Cellvibrio sp. | reverse complement strand
AGGCACTGGAAAAAGCGCTGGACGAAGGAACTGAGTGCTCTGCAATTCTTCAGCAAATATCAGCCATTCGTGGGGCGGTGAATGGGTTAATGACTGAAGTATTAGAGGGGCACATTCGTGAGCATCTTGGTACAGATGACGCCTCCCCAGAACAACGACTTGAGGATTTGGATCAGGTGATAGAAGTTGTGCGACGTTACTTGAAGTGAACTCCCCCCCCAATCTCAGCATCACTTTAGATATGAGCTATCTATTTTAAACCGTCAGTTGAGCAAGTTAGTGGCAAAAGTTGGATGAATTGGCGATTTTTGCTGAAGGTATTGATGCGCTCGATATTAAGTTGAAAAATATTTCAGAGGAGGTAAGTTATTCATTCATCAGATAGCTTATCGACAGTCTGTTATAAAATGAAAGGCAAACTCGACAGCTTTGTAACGATAGTCCGCTATTGGCCGAGCGCGGTAACTGGCAGTACGCAGGTTAACGTTTAATCCAGTTAAACACCAAAACTTCTCATCACCTTATATGTTTACTCACCATTGTCTTCCAGCTGTTAGTTAAAATTTGGCTGGCTTGTTTAATTTCGTCTTCAGTTGTTGAGATCCCTACTGACAATCTTACTGAACCCCGCGCGCGGTCAGCAGATGCACCTATCGCTGCCAACACACCGCTGACTGCATCACCATGTGAATGGCAGGCTGAGCCTACTGATGCAGCGATCTGGCCTGCTGCGCTTTCAAGAAGTGCACGGCCACTGACATCTGGGAATGAAATATTTAATGTATTGGGAAGTCGGTGCTCTGGATGGCCATTCAAAATGATTCCGGGAATACCTGCTTGTAAGCGGCTGAGTAATTCGTCGCGTAATTGTTTTAAATAAGGTTCAGCCTCCGGTAGCCGTGCGGCAGCTAAACGAGCGGCTTCGCCCAGTGCTGCAACTGCAATAACATTTTCTGTTCCAGGTCGGAGGCTGCGCTCGTGACCCGCGCCATACATGATTGGGTTAATGGGTGTGCCTTCACGCACATACAACGCTCCCACACCTTTTGGAGCATAAAATTTATGCCCTGCGATGGTTAACGCATCAACCCCCAATTCCTTCACATCGACTTTCACTTTGCCAATGGATTGAGCGGCATCAACATGCAGCAGTACGCCCCGCGCCCGCGCGATCAGCGCGATATCGGAAATGGGCTGGATGGTTCCAATTTCGTTATTGGAATGCATGATGCTAACCAGCGCGGTATCCTGGCGGATGTGGCTCGCGAGCACTTCAAGATTGATTAATCCATTGGCATCAACTGGTAATACCGTCAGATCCCAACCTTCCCGTTGTAATTGCAAACAGGGTTGCATGACGGCTGGATGTTCAATTGCGCTGGTGATGATATGTTTTTTATTTATGCTGGCGCGTGCCATCCCGAGGATTGCGAGATTATTGGACTCTGTTGCACAGCCAGTAAAAATAATTTCTGCTGGATTGGCCGCGATTAGTTGCGCGACCTGCGCACGCGCCAACTGAACCAATTCATTGGCGCGGCGACCGTAGGCGTGACTGGAGGACGGGTTTCCAAATTCAGCCAGGCACTGAGTGATCACGCTGATCACCTCGGGCGCAATGGGTGTTGTCGCGTTGTAGTCGAGATAAATGGGTGTCGTCATAAATTAAAATCCGATTGATAATCAGTATGCAAGGCGTAGGGTTAAAAAGAGGTTGTCGTTACGATCAAACGCACCGAACATGCCTTGCGAATTTCCTGAAAAAACATTTGTTCCGATTTCACCCCAGAGATTATCGTTAAACGCATACCTGAGTGTGGATTGTAGAAATCTGTCAGATTCGCTCAGCCCCCAATAGCTGAATACATTAACGGTTAACGTTTGGTGCATGAGGAATTGTGTAAATCGTAGCGTAGCAACCCTGTTCCACTCTGCTGACACTGCCGTAGCCGATGACGCGGCGGCACGGTATGCCGAATAGTTTTCCATGTGCTCAATATAAAATTGCACACCCAGTGTGGAGTCTTTCCAAAGCTGCCGATTGTATCCGCTCAACAGGCGGGTCTGGCTATTTTGAATGAAGGGATTTGAACCAGATACATCATCACGTGAATCGTAGTAACCCGCTTCAAGATTAAATACACCGTTGTTAATTTGCCCTGTAAGACTTGCACCATAGGTGTTCAGGCGTGGGTAGAAAAGGTTGGTTCCTGGCGCTGTAATAGCTGGTTCATACGCCGCTCTGTGCCAATAGCCTTTCGATGCATAAGTGCTGACATCCCACCCTGAAAAGGAACGCGATAGCTTTCCAGCGTATTCCAAATCATCATCATTCGATTCACTGATAATCGGAGGCGCTAATAATGGGGATTGCATTTCAAAGCGTCGCATCTCCGGCAAATGATCTTCATCGAAGCGCGCTATAACGGTTTCAATCGTTGTATTGCCCGGATAGAAATCAAACTTGATCGCATCGGTTGGACGTTTGAGGAAGTCCATTGGCATTCCACCAAAAAAAGCATTCCAATCTTTGGCGAACACATCGTTGATAAACAGCATATCACCTGTGCCCCAAGTGATCATTTGCCGCCCTGTTCTTAACTGAATGGCGTCTTTTGTCCAATCCCAATAGAGTTCACGCGCCCGTGCACTGGTTTCATCAAAAACAAAATCCTGAACCAATTCCAGATTTGCAGTAAACGAATGCGCATTGTCATTGGTTGCATAGTCTGCTTTCAGTTGTGCGCGTAGTTCTGAAAATGGAATTTCACAATCATTGCTGTCACAAGAATCGGTGTGCATCCTCGCGGCGGTGTGAGACTGTAAAATACCATTCACCTCGGCGTAGGCTTCCGGGTTAATAAGTAGCAAGAGACTCATTGCCAACATCGGTAACGATTTACTGTAAACAAAATCCATGCGCGTCATTTAACCCATTGCTGCGGTGGGTTGCGCAGATAGCGTTCCGTAAAGATATCAACCTCAAGCCCGGAGTTATAATTGATGTCTTGATAAGTGACATCTGTGCGATAGCCGGTTTGCAGGTTTTTCATTGTTCTGGCGGTGATCGTCCATATGTCAGCGATACTCTCCACTTTAACGGCACTGAACACACGGGATGGACGGTTGCGCAAATCAAAATATTCTTCACTCAAGGGCAACCAGCGCTCTTTGTCGATCAATGAAACACGGCGACTATAATCAATTGGTTTTACTGGCTTGCTTTCAATGCGGTAGACCGGCCTGCCTTCAAATGTTTCTTCACCGATCAGCGCATGCGTTTCGTCAGCAACTTCTCTGCCAGAAACATCTTCGTAGGTAAAATCCGATCCGACAAACGAAGAGCGTTTATCATCAGAAGCAATTCGTTTTACCAACTTAATCGCGGGCACAAAAATCCAGCGATCATCTTCTTTACCGGTAAATTTCTGCACGAGAAATGCAGTCCCTTTCACATCAGTGGGGCGATGGAAATAGGTGTAATAACGTTGTTCACCGTCAACTCCATTTAAACGGAGCATCGTCATCTCACGCTCGCGTATGTCACCTTTGGGATTTACCAACTGCATCGTCACTTTGGTACGCATATCGGTACCGGCATAGTAAGTTGCATCCAATGAACGCTGCACAATCTCAGTCGCGTCCATTGCTAAACTCATTGAGGGCACAGCGGCCAGACCCGCCAAAAAAAGACCGGGATTGATGAGTTTTTTAATCAAGGAAATCATGCACCTTCTCCAATAGAAGTGACTGCGGATGCTGAAGAGCGGGTATCAGGCAGTGCTTTTTTGGCGAATAGCCAACGTTGAAATAGTAGGATTAACGCCGGAAGATAAATTAATGTGGTTAGTGCGCTCACTAACATCATGCTCAGAATGAATGCGCCTACCGTAATGTAAGGCGTCAGCGGTGCAAACATCATTACCGAAAATGCAGCAGCAAATAAAATGGCATTACGCATGATGCCTTTGCCGGGTCGTGCAGCGGTCCAGAGTAAATTGTCAGCAAGCATTTCGCCGGTTGTTGCTGTCTCATCCATACGCTGGCGCAAACGGCTAATGAAATGAATGGAAAAATCGACCGCCATGCCGAGTGATAGGCATGAGAGTACGGAGATGGGCATATCAAAATCTTTGCCAGTAAATCCGATCACGGCATAAATCATCATGATGGTAAACAATAGTGGGATGTACCCAATCAGTGCCCACCGAATTGAGCGGAAATTAAAGGCGAGTAATATAAAAACAACGAGCAGTGCCAGAATAAATCCTTTGAGCATGTCCCAGAGAACTTCGTCATTCCACACTACGTTGAAATAGGCTGTGCCTGCTGGCTTGAATTCCAGATCGATGGGGTTTTGCTGTTGGTAGTCCTCAACAGCGCGAATAACAGTTCGCATCGCCTCCGCATCCCAAGTCTTCAATTGCAACCAAATGTTGGCTTGCTGGAATGGGTAGTCAACCACGTTATCGAGGTCGGACTGTTTAGCAGACATACCGAACAAAAACAGATATTGGGCAATCGTATCGGCATCGGTTGGAATCACATAAAAATCGGCGTCGTCTTCGTGCAATACACGATTGATGCGTTTGACATAATCGACAATCGAAAAGGTTTTACCGATCTCTGGTAGAGACTCCAAATGGCGCTGCAAACCATCGAGATATTGCATAGCTTCTGGTGTTTTTATCCCTTCAGCTTGTGGTGCAATGGCAACAATATAGCCTGACGCTGTACCACCGAGAGATTGGTTGATTTTTTCATCTGCAATTCGCACTTCACTGCTTTTGGTAAACCATTCAACCAAATTATTATTGATGTTTATTTGGGTAATACCGATAACGGAAACTCCCATCAACACAGCGCCAATTGCGATTATCTTTTTCGGGTGGTTGACGCCGATACCGGCAAGTCTTGTTAGCCAATGTGTGGAAGCTTGCTGCTTGCTGTTTTCACGAGCGACGGCGGCGAGAATTTTTTTCTCATCCATCATCATCAGTAACGCGGGGATTAAGGTAAAGCTCAACAGGCGCAGCAACAAGGTACCGAAAACAATCACACCGCCGAAGACTTGTACGGGAATGATTTCCATAAATAACAGCACGGCAAATCCGGCTGCTGTGGCGAAGGCCGTATAGCGTACCGGGCGACTTACTGCATCGAGGGTTTCATGAATGGCTTGTTGTTTGTTGCCGCCACTGCGATAGCGATGATAAAACTCGTTGAAAATATGGATGCTGTCAGTGGCAATCGCCATCAGGAATACAGGTGCCATGGAACTCATAATATGCACCGGAAAACCCAATCCGATTAATAGTCCCATGCTGCATAAAATACTGACCATAGCGACGGCCATCATGGACATGGCCAGAGGCAAACTACGGAACATCCAGAGGATAGCGATAAACATGATCATCCCGGCAATGGGTGCAAACAGCCCCATCATGGTGAACATATCTGCACCAAAGGTATCCCTGACAACCGGATCACCGGCAACATAAAAATCATCGCCACTCTCTTGCGCAGCGATAATGGCGCGGATGTTATCGGCTACCTGTTTGCCGTTAGCACCTTCTTCCAAGGGCACATAGAGAGCGGCCATGGTTTCGTCTTCGGAGATAATCCGGTCGGTGAAGAGCGGATTTCCAATTAGTTTGGCCCGAAGGGTCTCAAGTGCGGCAGTAGTCGTTGGTGCTTCTGACATCAGCGGAGCGACATCAAGTCCCTCACTGTCGGCGCTGATATGGTCAATCGTGTTGAAGCTGACCAGGTCGCGGGCTGCGACACCTTCTATCGCCAATATCTGTTCAGTAACCTGATGTATTTTGCCCAACGTCTTGAGATTGAGGACACCTTCATCGTTGTGCACAGCCACAACAATGGTGTCTTCATATAGCCGGAAGGTTTGTTCGATCTCATCATTCCATACCCGTACTGCCGAGTCAGGTGGCAGCATATTTTTCGGATTGGTATCCAGAGTGATGCGCGGGAACTGGGTGCAAAATAACGCGGTAATGATGAGTGTTATGGCTGCAACCCAGCGGGGATGATGGGTCGCGAATTCCACTAATGTGTGTTTGCGCATAGGGTTAAGGAATCCTTTTAGCTACGGGTGCTTATATCAATACCTGACACCTGAAGCGTCATTATCTTATATTCAATTATTTAATTGAATGCTTGACTAGAATATCTGCTTCAAATAGATTGTCAAGGCAATGAGGATTCAGGGGTTGATCAGCAGCGGTCACCAATGAGAGTTTTTTGCAGGCAATACCGTTTTATTCAGTGAATTAGAGTCTGGGGAGCACATAGCTGTTTGATGAATGGCGTTTGGAATCTATAATTCAAGCAATCAATTGAAAAATGGAAAATCCATGACCTCCTCAAATAGACAGTTCAAAGATTCACTCTACGAGCAATTGGCGCGTATCGGAAAAGCCTTGGCGAGTCCCATTCGATTAGAGCTGCTTGATGTATTGAGCCAAGGGCCGCGCACCGTTGAATCGATTGCCAATGAAGTAAACCAGAGTGTGGCGAATACGTCGCAGCACTTGCAGATTCTTCGATCTGCGCGGGTGATTGAGTCCGAACGCAATGGCGTCAACATTATTTACCGGCTCGCTGATCAGGAAGTGCTTGGATTGTGCGGGGTGCTTCGTCGCGTGGGTGAAGCGCGATTGTTGGAAGTTCGCCAGGTGACCGAAGCATTCTTACGCGAACGCGGCGCGCTTGAGCGAACCGACAATGAAACGTTGCTTGAGCGGGTAAGGCGCGGAGAAGTCACCGTATTGGATGTACGTCCATCGGATGAATTTTTAGCAGGCCATATTCCGGGCGCAATCTCTGTTCCCCTGTCTGAGCTGGAACAGAAAATGGCTGATCTACCGCCGGATCGCGAAATTGTTGCCTACTGTCGCGGACCATTGTGCGTCATGTCGATTGAGGCCGTGAACCGGTTAAACGAAAAAGGCTACCAGGCAACACGTTGGGAAGAAGGCGTGACGGATTGGGTAGCACGAGGATTTGCAATACAAACGGGTACTGTTTGACGGGAGATTAGTAGGAAGTTACGAACGTCCCTCTTGATCCAGTGCCTACCAACACCACAGGAAATCAAGAGGAAACAGACGTGAGCAATATTTTATTCATATTGAATGATGGACCATACGGAACCGAACGTAGCTACAACGGTGTACGCCTTGCAGGCGCTATCGCCAAGCGCGCGTCTGACGATGTGCGCATATTTTTGATGGGAGACGCCGCTGTTTGCGCCAAGCGCGGCCAGAAAGTTCCTCAAGGTTATTACAACCTTGAACTGATGTTTGGGCCGGTTATTCGTCGTGAAGGCAAGATTGGTGTTTGCGGCACTTGTATGGACGCGCGCGGTATGACGGAAGAAGAGTTAGCAGAGGGTACCCATCGGGGTACGCTGGAAGAACTCACTGATTGGACACTATGGGCTGACAAAGTCCTGGTTTTCTAAGTAGTACTGAGAATGTGATACGCCTACTGGCGTTTTTTAATAATAAATAGTCAAGCAATCAATTAAATAATTGATTGCTTGGCAAAACCACTGACTCAGATGCATTACTTCAACACTACCCAGCGTCCAGGATGCCGCTGTCGTGAGTGTTGTAGACGTTTATGAGCAGCCAGTAAACCCCGTGAAACCTGACACTCGGGGGAAAGGAGTCAAGTTATGAATCCACATATTTTGCCAAGCTCACAACCTGTGAGTGGCCAAGCTCCCGTCCTCGAACTCAAAGCGGTATCGCGGTATTGGGGTAAACGGGCAGCCATCAACAATCTCAATCTGACCATTAAACCTGGCGAAACGGTCGCCCTTATTGGGCCCAGCGGTGGCGGAAAATCCACGCTTATCCGCCTGTTGGCAGGTGTACTTAAGCCCACCCAAGGGCGAGTGCTGGTTGCCGGAAAAGACCTGGCCAAAATGTCAGCCGCCGAGCTGCGTTATCACCGCGCCCATTCGCGCATTATTGAACAAACCCATTTGCTGGTACCGCAATTGTCGGTCCACCAGAATGTGGTCGCGGGGAAATTGCCGTTGTGGCCATGGCACAAGGTCATGGCCTCAGCGCTTTGGCCGGTAGAAAAGAAACCGGTGCATGCCCTATTGGAATCCCTTTCTATTGGTGAGCACCAATGGCGCCCGGCAAGCGACCTTAGTGGTGGTCAAATGCAGCGTGTCGCCATTGCGCGGGCACTTATTTCTGCGCCCACCACATTGCTGGCCGATGAGCCAACAGCGTCGCTTGATCCAGCCACCGCCCGCGCGGTAACCGAAATTATCCTCAATCAAGCTAAAGAGCGTGGCGTCACCTTGGTTTTTTGCACCCATTGGCTCGACGCAATTATGCACCGTTGCGACCGCATCATCGGATTGCGTGAAGGCACATTAGTACTGGACGCCAAACCCTCAGAAGTTACCCAGGATGCACTCAACTTGCTTTATCAAGGGAGTGAAGAACTGCATGAGGGAAACAATGAGCGAATTTAACCGTAAGCAGGAGCTTAAGCGGTACCTGGTTTGGTTCGTCGTTGGACTCACCTTTGTTCTGGCGATGGAAGGAACCCGTGTTAATCCGGGTGCACTTTTTGATCGCGATGGGATACGCAACGCCGGTGAATTGCTAAGTGGCTTGCTCAGCCCAAATCTCTCGCCGGATTTTCTCCAGCGTATTTTCCTGCTGTCTTTCGAGAGCTTGTTTGTCGGGATTCTTGGGACAGTGTTTGCCGTTGTTATCGGGATTGGTTTGGCGATGTTTGCCATCCGCATACCTGAATTACCCGATCCTCCAGGGCGTCAGGGGCGTCGTCAATCCTTCGTGGTTGCCACCGCCAGAACAGTCTCCCGTTTTACGCTGGGCTTTTTCCGGTCAATTCCGGAGATTGTGTGGGCGTACCTATTTGTACAGATCCTCGGTCTCGGGCCAGGTGCTGCGGTACTGGCTATTGGCTTAACCGTGGGCGGTTCTATCGGCAAGCTCTACGCTGAACTCGCTGAGGCTGTAGACCGGCAAATTATCGGTGGCCTGCGCGCCGCTGGTGTGGGGCGCTGGGGCATTTTAATGCATGGCATTTTGCCGCAGGTGAAGCGCCAATGGGTCGCTTATGCGCTCTTCCGGATGGAGTGCAATATCCGCACGGGCACGATTCTAGGTGTGGTCGGTGCTGGTGGTTTGGGCAGTGAAATTGCCTTGAGTATTCGCTATCTCGAATTCGATAAATTAGCTACCACACTCATCGCGGTGCTCATGTTTGTGATCGCACTCGAATGGGTGAGCGCTTGTCTACGGCGTCACCCGGTTAAATGGTCATTGCTGTTTGCCGCTGTTGGCGGGATAGCCAGTTTTGCGTATCTCGATATTCCCTGGATGGATTTGCTAACAGGAAATTGGAGCAATTTGCCGGGCACTACCGAGTTCGATCTCAGTGCCGAATTTCTCGGTAAAACCGCCACGCTGGTATGGCAGACATTGTTGATGGCATGGATCGCCACGCTGCTCGCCGCCGTCTTCGCATTCTTCCTTGCTCCGCTTTCCACTAGATCGTTAGTAACGGGTAGCTACCTGAGTCAAACCTACGGTAAGCGAGGACTTTCGCTATGGATGTCGCGTTTGCTGCAAAGCGGTTCGCAATTTTTCTTGCAAGTCACGCGCGCGATGCCGGAGCTGACGCTGGCACTGGTTTTTGTTGTCTGGGTTGGGCCCGGTGCACTGGCCGGGATTCTTGCAATTGCAGTACACAATATTGGCGTATTGGGTCGCCTCTATACCGATGTTTATGAGGAGGTAGAACCCGGCCCCGCCAAGGCGATGCAAGCGAGCGGTGCCAGTGGTTTATCAACCTGGTTGTACGCCGTACTACCTCAGGTTAGTCCGCGTGTACTGGCGTTTACGCTTTACCGGTTTGAGGTCAATGTGAGGGCAACAGCGACGGTCGGGTTCGTGGGCGCGGGTGGTATTGGTGACTCGCTCTACACCTCGATCAGCTTATTTCACATCAGTGATCTTGTGGTCCTGCTAGTGGTGATGGTGGCGGTTGTCACGCTAGTGGATCAGGTAGGCGACCGCATGCGCAAACGTATCCTCAATGGCCCTTCATGCGAGCCGCCGTTAGCGCAGCGGTTGGCGAACTTGTTTTCACGCACGAGCGGCGCGCCGCTGACATCACCCATGACAAGCGATATTCCAAAACTGGAAGTGGCCCAGCTTTGTTGTCGTTGTGGTGCTGCTCCTGCATTCAGTGTTATTCGCCCGGTATCACTCTCATCACAGGGGCTAACATTTATTTCCGACAAGTTTCTGCCTACTGGATTAATGGTGCAACTTGTCGTGGTGTATCCCGATGGAAAATTATCGTCTGTGATAAGTGCCAGAGCATGTCCCTCCGTCTCACCGGCCCACAGCATTGACAGTAAAACTATAAAAAATTATCTCAGCTTTATTGAACCAGCACCGGATTTTCTATCGGCGATGATTGTTATTGCGCAGCGAGATGCAGCGTATTTTATTGACGATAGTGAGTGCTCTACTCACGAAAAAAATGCTCGCGGTAATGCCTCTATTTCTAGCCAACTGGATAGCACTATCGCATGAAAGGATTAACCCACCCCTCAACCCTAACCCTTAACAAAAGGAATCTTTATGAAAACTTTTTCTTCAATGTGTAAACCCTGGCAGCGTTTGATCGCGGCTTTGGTTGTCGGCGGTACCCTGCTGACATCCGCCGTCTCGTATGCGGCAGATGATGTTATCCGCGTGACAGGTATACCTGATGAAAACCCGACCGAACTTGCGCGTAAGAATCAGCCGATGGTCGATTACCTTGAAAAGAAACTCGGCAAGAAAGTGACTTACGTTGCCGTCACCGACTATGGCGCAGCGGTTTCCGCTCTATCAGCAGGCAAAATTGATTTTGCCTGGCTAGGTGGATTTACATTTGTTCAAGCACGTCATCTGGCAGGAGCCGAACCACTGGCCATGCGCGACATTGATCGTAAATTCAAAAGTGTGTTCATCGCTAACACCGCGTCCGGCATTGAAAAGCCTGAAGATTTTAAAGGCAAAACCTTTGCCTTTGGTTCAAAAAGCTCAACCTCGGGCCATTTGATGCCACGCCATTATTTGCTCAGCCTGCTATCGATAAATCCTGAAAAAGATTTTGCGAGCTTGCCTGTTTATAGCGGCGCTCATGATGCAACCGTAAAGTTGGTTGAATCCGGAAAGATCCAAGGCGGTGCGCTCAATATTGAAGTGTGGGACAGAATGTTGGCCGAGAAAAAATTCGACGCTAAAAAAGTCAAACTGGTGTGGACTTCACCCGAGTACGTAGATTACGTCTGGGCGGCACGCAAAGGTTTAACGCCAGAATTGGTTGCCAAATTTAAAGACGCATTTTTGAATCTTGACCCAAGTGTTCCAGAGCAAAAAGCAGTGCTTGATTTGCAAGGTGCAAAAGTATTTGTTGCCGCGAATCAAAGCGATTTTGATTCGATTGAAAAAGTTGCACGTGATACAGGTCTATTGAAATAAATAGCAACAACGCTTAGCAGAATACAATCTGAAGCGAATGTTTCGCAGTTTGCTTCAGGTTGATTTAACGGAGAAAGTCCATGAATAGAAGTCGCCGGTTTCAAACCACCTATGATGTAAAAGTGCCCGATTTTCCAAAATCGGCGAAAGAAATTAATGTGTGGATTCCTTTTCCCCGTTCAACCATTGATCAGGAAATACATGCAATCGATATCCAATCCAATATCGATTACAAAATCGAGTACGAATCTACTTATGGTAATGCCGTGTTGTGCGCAACACTGGATACCAGCAAAACCAGTTTGATCGATCTGGTTATTACCACCACGGCAACTCGCCATGAACACACTACGGATTTCCAGCGCTTTGCTGAGGTTCCCAATTCCAGTTGGCAATTGCACCATCAACCGCAATTGCTACCCAATCGCCTGATTCAATTCACCGCCGATATTTTGGGTATCGCCAGAAACATCAAAGAACAACATGTAACCGCAATAGATATCGCCAAAGCGGCTTATGATCATGTGCTCGAACACATGCAATATGATAAATCCGGTGATGGTTGGGGGAGTGGTGATGCTGACTTTGCTTGCTCCATCGGCAAAGGTAACTGCACTGACTTTCACTCATTATTTCTCGCCATTATTCGCGCGTGCGGAGTACCCGGCCAATTTGAAATTGGCATGGCATTTCCAACAGGCATGTCCGGAGGTGATATCACGGCATTTAAATGCGGTTACCACTGTTGGACAAGCTTTTACGCACATGGCATTGGTTGGGTGCCAGTCGATTGTTCTGAAGCGGCACAAAAAACAGATCTGCGTGACTACTACTTTGGAGCCATCGACGAAAACCGCTTTTTATTAAGTTATGGCCGCGACTTATTGTTGCCGGGAAGAAAAATTGATGATCCCGTCAATTTCTTCACTGACCCGATTATCGAAACAGAATCAGGCCGGGCGGTGTATTACGAAAAAAAATTAAGTTTTACCGACGTTTAACCCCATCACCAACTCAGTGTAAAAGGTATGTATATGACTTCAGGAAAAACCATTCTGATACTCGGTGGTGGAATCGGCGGCATTGTTGCCGCTACTGAATTACGAAAAAAAATATCCAGCCAACATCGCATCGTGGTAATCGAACGACTCGCCGACCATGTATTTCCACCATCGTTATTGTGGGTGGCATCGGGGGCTAGAGACGCAAAACAAATATCAAAACCGATTAGTAGTCTTGCCCGGAAAGGTATCGAGGTTATTCAGGGCACAATTGAACAAATTGATGCTGAAAAGAAAGCGGTGATGGTTAACGGTCAGCAAATCCATGGTGACTATCTCATCATTGCCACAGGCGCAGAGCTTGCACCCGAAACCGTACCTGGATTAATGGCAGCAGGGCATAATCTTTATTCACTGGAGGGCGCACAAGCAATCAGGAACGCCAGTTTGAAACTCAACAAAGGCAAGGTTGTGGTTCTCGTGTGCTCGATGCCTTTTAAATGTCCCGCTGCGCCCTACGAAGCGGCCATGTTGCTTGAATCCGATTTCCGCAAAAGGGGCTTGGCTAAAAATGTGAATGTCGAGATTTACTCACCCGAACCTGGCCCAATGCCGGTTACCGGCCCGGAGGTGTCACAACAAGTTCGCACTATGGTTGAAAGCAAAGGCGTGACTTACTTTCCACAACATGCGGTAAAAGAAATCGACCCTGTAATGCGTGAAATACATTTTGCCAACGGTGACAAAACACCATTCGATTTATTAGTTTACATTCCTCCGCATCGCGCACCCACTGTTGTTCGTGAGGCAGGTCTTCTCGGTGAGAATGGTTGGATTCCTGTTGATCGCTTTAATCTGGCAACAAAATATCAAGATGTGTACGCCATCGGTGATGTTGCAGGTATTCCGCTTAAAAATGGAAAGCCTTTGCCTAAGGCGGGCGTACTAGCCCATGGCCAAGCCGAAGTAGTTGCCAATAATATTGCAGTCGCTATAAACGGCTCAGGTGATACAGAATCTTTCAACGGCCACGGTGAATGCTTTCTGGAAATCGGTGATGGTATGGCAGGCATGGGTAAAGGTAATTTCTATGCCGAACCTAATCCCGATATCAAGATGAAGCCGCCTGGTCGATTGTTACACTTTGGAAAGATATTATTTGAGAAATACTGGTTGTATAAGATTTGAATAAAAGGGTTTTAAACAGTATCAAAGATTCCTAATTGGGTTACAGTTTATGGCTACCACACACCAAACACTTTGTATTCAGCCCCTAGAGCTTGAACGTTTAATTGCGCAAGATAAAAGATTAATGATCATTGACCTGCGCTCGATGGGGGAATATATGCACAACCATATTTCTAATGCTACTAACATGCCTTCGACTACGCGCCTTGTAAAGCATCTTGAAGATGTGGATCGTAGTCTGAATGTCGTAATAGTTTGCAAATTCGGAGATCAATCGGCTCTCTTGGTAAGTAAATTTTTAGCTTTGGGCTTTGAAAATGTATTTTTTCTTTTTGGAGGAATGTCGGCCTGGGAAGAATCGCACGTGACCTTTCCCATAATTCCTAGTGCCTCGAATACTTACCATTTGCATTAATGGTCGTCCGCTCTTATAGCTACAACCAAATCTAAATTTATCCGTGTCATCTATGCCAGATAAACTGGCATTACACATATAACCGGTAAGCTGAACAGTATTTTCTTCTGCCAGCCAAGAATGGGAGCAGTGAGAAACTGAGTATGGTTCGTCCTTTTCTATATAGCCACGTGCCTTGTAACACTGAACGAAAATCGCAGAACAAAACATACAGTTACTATTGAACAGCTTCTGTGGTGATCGAGGTTTTCGGTACGTTTTCCGAATTGCATTCGGTACTGTGGTTTTATATAGAAGTACTAAGTAACCGGAAGAATTCACTCCCGACGGGGTTTGAATTCCTGCCAGGCGTGATAAAAGACTATTGCGTAATAGTGGTTGAATGTACTCAAATCTACGCGAACGTCAAAACCCGACCGCTTAAAATCAATGCTCAACGCATTTACAAACAATTCATCCAAAGGATAAGCACTGACATCAGCACTCCAGCTCCAATCAGTTGCTTCAGCCAATAACAATCCATGCTAGGCCATTATCAGTATCGAACTTCCGCTTTTGGCGTGCGCCGTGATAAGGCGGCGCTTTCCCCGTGGGTGAAAATCCCACTCGGCTATCGCTCCAGCCGAAAGCAACCGGAGCAATTATGGAGGCAACGAAATAGTTGAAGCCTTCGGTGAAGCGTGCCACGAAATACGGTGGCAGCGCGAGTGTGCAGGCCGTAACGCGAGTGAACGCCGAGCAATCCTCGAAAAGGACGTTGCACAGGCCGACCTGACCGCCATATCGGGGAAGGCTGATACAACTGGGGGACTTGAGCAGGGTTGATCCCAGTTGCTGTGCCGGGGTAGTGGCGACAGCATGTACACAAGGGAGGCGCGCGCAACACGGGAAGTCCCTCTGCGTGATCTGGGGAGATCAACCGAACACCCGTGAGGGAGCGTTCGGGCGTATTGGGGTGGCGGAGAGGCTCGTAGTACCGCAGAAGCCGGGTAATGCCGGTGGAGGAAAGGGGCCTCAGTTCAAAACCAATGTTTAAAGTAGGAAAGGATCAGGAGATTGGGCAACCTAGCAACTCCAATTAGCGTTCGGAAACTACAGAGAGCATTACACACAAAAGCGAAGACTGAAGATAGCTACCGCTTCTACGCCCTCTATGACAAATTGTATCGGAAAGATATTTTGGCTCATGCCTACGCCAAGTGCCGCGCTAATCGCGGTGCTCCGGGTGTCGACCGTCAAGATTTCTCTGATATTGAAGTATACGGTGTTCAGCGATGGCTATCGGAACTCGCGCAAGCATTAAAAGATGAGAGTTATCGACCTGATGCAATCAGGCGAGTCTATATTCCTAAAGCCAATGGCAAACTCAGACCGCTGGGTATCTCGACACTGAGAGATCGAGTCTGCATGACAGCAGCAATGCTGGTGTTAGAACCGATATTCGAAGCAGATCTTCCACCACAGATGTATGCCTATCGCCCGAGGCGCAATGCGCAACAGGCGATAGTCGAGGTGCAAGAGCAAATGTATCGAGGGCGCCCCGATGTTATCGGTGCCGACCTCTCGGATTACTTCGGCACTATTCCCCACGTTGAAATGTTGAAATCACTTGCGCGTCGTGTTGTTGATCGACGTGTACTGAGTTTACTAAAACGATGGCTGGAATCTCCTGTCGAAGAAAAGGATTCGAAAGGCCACGCAACAAAAACAACGGAAGCTAAAGACCAGCGGCGAGGGATACCTCAAGGTTCGCCAGTGTCACCACTGCTAGCAAATTTATATATGCGCCGGTTTGTGGTGGCCTGGAAACAATTTGGTCTGAATGAGCGTCTTGGAAGTTTTATTGTTACCTATGCAGATGATCTGGTGATTTTATGTCGGCGCGGAAAAGCTGATGAAGCATCTTCATGGATGAGGAAAATCATGGAGAAACTCAAGCTGACAGTGAACGAAGAAAAGACGCGAATCTGCCGAATACCAGAAGAGTCTTTTGATTTTCTGGGTTATACCTTTGGCAGGCTTTACTCACAGAAAACGGGCAAGGCTAGATTGGGTATGCGACCGTCGAAGAAGAGCATCAAGAACATGGTGCAAAAGCTTCATGGAATGACGACGAACTCTTATTCGTGCATGGACACCACAGAAATGGTAAAACAATTAAATCGCACACTGGTTGGATGGGCGAATTACTTTTCAGTAGGAACTCATCTACAAGCTTATCGTGCAATTGATAGTTATATCGCTATGCGGTTGCGTAAGTGGCTGCGACACAAATATAAAGTTAGAGGACGTCGAGGTGGGGCTTTTCCTCAATCCCATCTCTACGGGCATTTTGGGCTCGTACGTTTAACGCAATTGGGTCGCGGTGAGTCGTGGGTGAAAGTGTGACGTTTTGTCCGAGAGCCGGATGCGGGAAATCTGCACGTCCGGTTCGATGAGCGGGGGCTGGAAACGTAAGCAAGGTAGAAGGAGTGTCACCTGCATTAAATCGAAAGAGCAGGAGTAGGAAGCCACTACCTAAACTCGGCGCGCCAGTCTTCGACTCTACCGAAGTGCGACAGTGAATGCCTGCCCCAACTATTCCGCCGAATGACAGCGATATCTTATCCGCGACTCTGCTTTGTATAGGTCTGTATCGCAGGCCAATAATAAAATAATAAAAGCGAATTTTTACTCAGTTCGACAATATGACTGCATTAAATGATTGTCATTTCTTACATGAATTTTCAGTCCATTTGAAATCAGATTGAGTATTCAGGCTATCGAAATTGTCTGGAGAGTATGTGAGTGATAAGTCGAGGGGATCAGCTGAAAATAAAGCATCACCTGCTCTACGGGACTCAGGAGAGGAAATACGTGCTAATAAAGCGTCAAGTTCGTCATTAATATCGGACACCGTTACCACCATTCTCTATAGGGATATGATTCAACAACTACAACAATTTACAGTACCCACGAGTCAAAAGCTTTAGCGCCATGTTCGTTCAGGCACCGGCTATGTATTAACATCATTTAGTTGTCAGAAATAGCGAATAGAGTGTGACCTATCCCCCAAGACTTAACTCACGACGATGATGAGATTTCCAATAATCCGAATTCCAAGGAGATATCTTCCTTGAAGCGGCTGTTCTTTTAATAGTGTAGTTGTTGACTGTAGTCAGCGTCGCCAATAGTTAGTCAATTAAGTTACCGCACTTCAGATATTGTCCGGACTTTCAGTTGCCGCAGTTATATCGAATGCGGCATCATCAATATTGGAATCGCTTTCAGGCTCTGATATGATTTTGAAAAAACTTTTTGGGCATGAATCGCCCTCACCGAAAATTGGTCGTCCGTATGGTTTGGAGCGTAGTCCCACATACGGCCCCGGCCAATCCTTTGAAAGCTCCCCAATAAATCCTGGGTAATTGGATCGAAATTAGTGGAATATCCCTAAAGATGTTCCCGTTTCAAAAGCTGAGTCGAAAGTTGCTATTTATGCGATGCATATCTTTGGTAGGTTGCAGAAAAAGTTTCCTCTGCCGACAATAATATGGATAAGGATTGCGCTTCTTCTATTTGCTCCCGGGTCATTCGGGTTTGTAGCTGTTCACGGTATTGAATTGTCTCTAATATCATTTCGCCACCATTGGATGCGGCAACGTTAGTCAGAGCATATCCGAGTACTAAGTTAGGTTGTTGTAATTTGCCCTCCCCATATATCCAACCTAAAAGATAGAACGCCGACGGAACCCCTTGAGCAGCGGCCTTTTCATACCACTCCTTCGCAATACGATAATCTCTCTTCTTGCCGCGGTTTCCGTCGAAATAGTAGGATCCAACATTGAAATAGGCTATATCAAATCCTTGATCCGCAGCTTTCTTGTAGAACTCGTAAGCGAGTGAATCATTTTTGGGTATTCCTAAACCTTTGCTATACATAATCCCCAAACTGTTCAGCGCGGTCGGATGACCCTTATCAGAAGCAGCTTTGAACAGTTTCAGGGCTGCGTTGTAATCCGCCTTAACTTCTCTACCATCGAGATACATATTGGCTAGATTAGTTTGTGCCTGTACCAATCCTTTATCTGCAGCCAGTGTGTACCACTTGAGTGCCGCCTTGTGATTAACGCCTACACCTTCGCCGGACGCGTAGGCATAGCCGACATTGAACTCCGA
>CAXAVL010000074.1:0-18322 GCA_963971905.1 uncultured Cellvibrio sp. | reverse complement strand
CGGCGGGGCGCTGGGGTTAACGTGCAGGCTGGCATCTTCCAAGGCAGCTTGGGTGAGGAACTCGGTCATCGCCGCTTCGTCTTTCAGATACTGTTCTTGTTTGCCTTTGGCGATTTTATACAGCGGTGGCTGAGCGATATAAATGTGGCCACGCTCAATCAGCTCGCGCATCTGGCGGAAGAAGAAGGTCAACAACAGGGTGCGGATATGCGAACCGTCGACGTCAGCGTCCGTCATAATGATGATGCTGTGATAGCGCAGTTTTTCCGGATTGTAATCCTCTTTGCCGATACCACAGCCGAGTGCGGTAATCAGCGTGCCGACTTCCGCCGATGACAGCATCTTATCGAAACGGGCTTTTTCCACGTTGAGGATCTTACCCTTGAGCGGCAGAATCGCCTGAGTCTTCCGCGCGCGGCCTTGTTTGGCTGAACCACCCGCAGAATCACCCTCCACCAGGTAGAGTTCAGACAGCGCCGGGTCTTTTTCCTGACAGTCTGCCAACTTGCCGGGCAAACCAGCGATGTCCAATGCACCTTTACGGCGAGTCATTTCACGGGCTTTACGCGCGGCTTCACGGGCGCGAGCGGCATCGATCATCTTGCCCACAATCGACTTGGCTTCCTGCGGGTTTTCCAACAGGTAAGCGCCAAAGTGTTCACTCATCTCCTGTTCTACGGCAGTTTTCACTTCCGAAGAGACCAACTTGTCTTTGGTTTGGCTTGAGAATTTAGGATCAGGCACTTTAACCGAAATAATCGCCGTCAGACCTTCGCGGGCATCGTCACCCGTAGTGGCAACTTTGGCGTTTTTGGCGATACCTTCTTTCTCGATATAAGTATTCAAACCACGGGTGAGCGCAGCACGGAAGCCAGCCAAGTGGGTTCCACCATCGCGCTGCGGGATATTATTGGTGTAGCAGAACAGGTTTTCCTGGAAGGAATCGTTCCACTGCAAAGCGACTTCCACGCCGATTCCATCGTCACGCTTGAGCGAAACAAAGTGCACCATCTTATTAATGGTGGTTTTGTTCTTATTCAAATGCTCTACAAACGCACGCAAACCGCCTTCGTATTGGTACACCTCTTCTTTTGCGGAGCGCTCGTCTTTCAAAACAATACGCACACCAGAGTTCAAGAATGACAGTTCACGCAGGCGTTTAGCCAATAATTCGAAGTGGAATTCGATGTTGGTAAAGGTTTCAGCGGAAGGCTTGAAGTGAATTTCAGTACCGGTAGTGGCTGAATCGCCCACCACCGCAAGTGGTGCATCCGGTACACCGTGGCGATAAATCTGCTCGTGGATCTTACCACCACGGCGAATAGTCAGTTTTAGCCATTCAGATAGGGCGTTTACAACCGATACACCCACACCGTGCAAGCCGCCAGATACCTTATAGGTATTGTCATCGAACTTACCACCGGCATGGAGAACGGTCATGATAACTTCAGCGGCGGATACACCCTCTTCGTGCATTTCAGTAGGGATACCACGGCCATTGTCAGAGACAGAGACAGTTTCATCTGGATGAATGACTACACGCACTTCATCACAGTGGCCAGCCAGCGCTTCGTCGATAGAGTTATCCACGACTTCAAACACCATATGATGCAAACCTGAGCCATCGTCGGTGTCGCCAATGTACATCCCTGGGCGCTTACGCACCGCATCCAAGCCCTTAAGGACTTTAATACTGGACGAGTCGTAAACATTCTCTTCTGACATAGCATTTCTCCGCTTTTTTGTTCAGTAGCAACCAAGCTGGTTGCGCATAATCTTATTGGGCGATAACAGAGGAATTAACCACCTCAGTCACCCTGCCCTGTTCCACGTGGAACATTTTAGGGGTAATTTTGGTCTTATCACGCCAACTGGATAACAGGGTTTCTGAATCAACCCCAGTAATAAATACCTGGGTATTCATGATATCCAACCAGTGAACCAATAGTGCACGGTGCTTCTCATCCAATTCAGCGGGTAAATCGTCCACTAAATAAATCGATTTTCGCCCGGTAATTCGGGTAAATACATAGCCCTGAGCAATTTTGAGTGCACATACAAGTAGCTTTTGTTGCCCGCGCGAAAGAACTTCTGCGGCATCCAAGCCATTCACTGTTATTTTTAAATCTGCCCTGTGACTACCGGCATGGGTATATCCTTGGCGTTTATCACGTTCAAGGCTGTCAGCAAGAACATCGGTATAGGCTTTGTCTTTATCCCAGCCGCGATAATAACCAAGTGCTATACCGTCAATGTTGATAAATTCTTTCAGCAACACAGCAAAGGTTTCATTGAAATGCGCCATACACTGGGTGCGAAACTCGTGGATTTTATTGGTCAAATCTACCAGTTCTTTATCCCAGGGCGCTAATTCAAAGGGGCCTATTCTATCACGCCGCAGCAGGCTATTGCGGTGTTTCAAGCAGCGTTGGATGGCTTTCCAAGCCGGGAAGAAATTAGGTTCCACGTGAAACACTAACCAATCGATAAACTGCCGCCGAACCTTAGGGCTACCTTCCAACAATAGAAAGGTATCGGAATTAATGACCTGAACTGGCAGATAGCCAGCAAGATCAGCCGCCGATGGCACCAACACTCCATTCGCTTTAAAACTCGCTTCACCATCCATATGGCGACTAATACCAATCGGCACATCAGATTCATCATCTGTATGCACACGGCCAAACACCGTAAACGAGGATTGTTGGTGATTGATAAGCGGTTTGTGTTTATGACTGCGAAAGGAACGACCAAGGGCAAGTAGATTGATAGCTTCCAGTACACTGGTTTTACCAGAACCATTTTCACCGTAGATAAGATTCACCTGCAGCGAAGGGGTGATATCAACCCCTTCCAGATTGCGCAGGTTTTGAATAAATAGACGTTTTAAGGTCATACGACCAACAAGACTGTTCTACCAATGCACCCTTACAGGCGCATCGGCATTACTACATAGAGGGAATCGCTGTTTTCCGGTTCTTCTAACAGAGCACTGGAGTTAGCATCTGACAGGGTAATCTTCACATTATCATTGCTGATAACGTTGGTAACATCCTGCAAATAGCTCACGTTAAAACCTACTTCCAGAGATTCACCCGTGTAATCCACTGTGACCTGTTCTTCAGCTTCTTCTTGCTCTGGGTTGTTAGCCACTATGGTCAAGCTACCATCGGACAGCAACAAACGTACACCGCGATACTTTTCATTGGATAAGATCGCCGTGCGGCCAAAGGCTTGTTTCAATTCAAGGCGCGAACCAATCACCACCTTATTACCACCGCGTGGCAACACACGCTCGTATTCGGGGAACTTGCCATCAACCAATTTAGAGGTGAAGGTGTAATCCATTAAGGTGACACGAATATGATTAGAACTCAGCACTACTTCTACCTGCGCGGTAGAATCATCCAGCAAACGCGATAATTCCAATACACCTTTGCGTGGCAAAATAGCCTGGATAACGTCTGTGGTATTTACCGCAACTGCGCGAGTACACATCGCCATACGGTGACCATCGGTAGCCACCACACGCAATTGATCCTGGCGTACTTCCCACAACATGCCATTCAAGTAGTAGCGAACATCCTGCTGGGCCATAGCAAACGCCGTGCGCTCAATCAGGCGTTTAACTTCTTGTTGCGCGCAGCTAAAACGCAAATTGCCCGGAGTATCTTCAACATTGGGGAAATCGGCAGCAGGTAAAGTAGAAAGAGTAAACCGGCTGCGACCAGATTTAACCATGATCCGGTTTTCTTCGAGAAAAAACTCAATATTGCTGCCATCAGGCAGGGATCTACAGATATCTACCAGCTTACGTGCCGGAACTGTAATTTCGCCCGATACCCCGGCTTGCTCCAGTGTGATGCGCCCGACAATCTCTACCTCAAGATCCGTACCGGTGAGCGAGAGTTGATCATCATTCAATTGAATCAAGACATTGGACAACACCGGCAGCGTTTGACGACGCTCCACCACACCAGCTACCAGTTGTAAGGGTTTGAGCAAGGCTTCGCGGGATACGACAAATTTCATGTGATGGTCTCTTAGGTAATCTTCCGGGACTTATTGCGTTTTTATCTCTACTGGATCAAGCACAAAACAACAGTGTTTATAAATCAAGTTGTCAGCGAACGCAGCAAGTTTTTCATATCCTCGCGGATATCTGCGGTCTCTTCCTGTAATTCCTTAATTTTGCGGCAAGCGTGCAGCACCGTAGTGTGGTCACGGCCGCCAAATGCTTCACCAATTTCCGGCAGACTGTGGTTGGTCAATTCTTTGGCCAAGGCCATAGCCACCTGCCGCGGGCGCGCCACTGAACGACTGCGACGCTTGGAAATCATGTCGTTCATTTTGATTTTGTAATATTCGCAGACTACCCGCTGGATATTATCAATACCGACCTGTTTATCCTGCAACGCCAACAAGTCTTTTAAGGCTTCACGCACCAGTTCGACATCGATGGGCCGACCGGTAAAATTGGCGCTGGCGATTACTCGCTTTAAAGCGCCTTCAAGGTCGCGCACGTTGGCGCGAATACGCTGGGCGATAAAAAACGCGGCATCGTGCGGTAAATCGATATTCACCTGTTCGGCTTTTTTCATCAAAATCGCCACCCGCGTTTCCAGCTCTGGCGGCTCCACTGCAACAGTTAAGCCCCAGCCAAAACGGGATTTCAACCGCTCTTCTAAGCCATTGATTTCTTTAGGAAACCGGTCACAGGTGAGGATAATTTGGCGGCCGCCTTCAAGCAGTGAATTAAAGGTGTGAAAAAACTCTTCTTGCGAGCGCTCTTTACCGGCAAAAAATTGAATATCGTCGATAAGCAACGCATCCATCGACCGGTAATAGCGTTTGAAATCATTGATTGCGTTCAACTGCAGCGCTTTTACCATATCTGCCACAAACCGCTCGGAGTGCAGATAAACAACTTTGGCGTTGGGGTTACGTGCCACCATGGCATTGCCCACTGCCTGCATCAAGTGGGTTTTACCCAAACCTACCCCACCGTAGATAAAGAGGGGGTTATAAGCGCCACCCGGGTTTTCCGCTACCTGACGCGCAGCGGCCAGACCTAATTGGTTCGACTTACCTTCCACAAAAGTAGCGAAGGTCGAAGACACATTTAAATAATTACTGTGTTTAAGGCCACCCTCGACTTCCAACTCGGGCGTTACACGAGTGCTATCAAAACTGCTGCTTTCTACAATAATATCCCGTGATTTAGCGTCATATTCGACGATTTTAGCTGGGTTATTAGCACTATTTGAAGAATTTGTATAGCCATTACTAGCCTGTTCAGGCTCTGTATTTTTACTGCCAAACGCCAGATTATCCTCGCGCACATGCTGTTCTGGCTGGGCTGAACTTCCCTCTGCAGCAGCAGGTTCATATTTTGGCGCAAATTGTTTGGGTGCTATTGATTGGGAGTTGACTGATGCCGCTTGAAAACCAGTTGCCGGGCGCGGTGCAACCCCCACAGCCACTTGCAGACTGTTATCTTGATGATAGTGACTGGCCAGCTCGCGGATGCGATTGAGAAACTTTTCTGCCACCCAATCGCAAATAAACCGGTTCGGCGCCAACAAACGCAATTCCTGGGGTGAGGCTGACTCATCGATTTGCAATGGCCGAATCCAGGTATTGAACTGCTGCGAAGGCAATTCATCCTGCAAACTGGCGGCACATAATTTCCAAATCGATTGCAGCAAAACCAAAACTCCCGAAACGCAGATTGCGATTATTGTTTATTGATGTATTGATAAACAGAAATAAAAACCAAAACCTGCCGCTGTTAATCAACTCTAACAAGAATAATTAATACAGGTTTATGCAGGGGGAGCCAAGTCTACTCTCGCCCCCCAGAGTTATCCACAACAAAAACCAAATTTAATTTAATGGACTAAAACTTAGCCATTAAGATTCAATTAGTTACGCTATGGTGAGGAGCTTAACTGACCACCTTAAAAACCGATAAACATAAGGAATAAAACGCCAAATCTGTGGATAACACTGTTGATAAGATCTTAATTAACTGGGGGAAAACCGGTAGAAGATGTGTGCAGTCAAATTTCCCCGGTTTTGTAGATTATTTGCTCAAATAAATTTGCTTTAGGCGGCCGCATTCTTTAGAATCCCGCCTCTTTTCGCACGCCGTGTGAATTAACTCAGGATTTTTAACAGGTTTATCATGAAAAGAACATTCCAACCCAGCAATCTGAAACGCGTTCGCAACCACGGTTTCCGTGCTCGTATGGCTACTAAAGGTGGTCGTTTGGTATTGGCTCGTCGTCGCGCCAAAGGCCGTGCCGAGTTGACCCGCGTTTAATTGATCTCGATTCTTGGTTCACTAGCAGTTTGTTGAAATTTGTTATTGGCAAACGTGAGACGAAAGTAGTCGATAACGGTCATTCCTAGACTATTTTTAGCGCACATATGCCAGCCAAAATAGAATTTCAACAGTCTGCTAGTTCGAATCAACCCCAGAGCGATTCCCGTTTTGGTTCAGGTTCTAACACCGCATCCTTCCGTTTTACCAAATCCCTGCGTTTACTCAGTTCCGCTGATTTCAAACCTGTGTTTGATAATGCACCGTTTCGCGCCTCGCACCAGTATTTTTTAATCCTCGCCCGCCTCAACCAGCAAACACAACCGCGCTTGGGTTTGGTGATGGCCAAAAAACACATGAAACTGGCCGTTGAACGCAACCGCATGAAACGCTTGATCCGAGAGAGTTTCCGTCTGCAGCAACAAGAATTAGCCGGGCTGGATATTGTGGTCTTATCGCGCAAAGGCATGGATAGTTTGTCCAGCAGCGAGTTTAGCCAGCAATTAAATCAACAATGGCAGCGAATTTTCAAAAAAGTGCGCCATCATCGGTTAACATCGCAGGCGCAAACTTCAGGGGCAGACCAACAGGTAGGCACAGATGCTAAAGCGACTGATCAATAGCGCGCATTCCGGCTTAGTCTGGCTGGCAGTGAAACTGCTGCATGGCTATCGCTACCTATTGAGCCCCTGGATTGGCAACCAATGCCGCTTTTATCCCAGTTGCTCACATTATTCGGAAGAGGCAATTGTGCGGCACGGATTTTTTATAGGGTCTTATCTAACCCTTAGGCGCTTATTAAAATGCCACCCTTGGCATGAAGGCGGCTTGGATCCGGTACCGGAATTGAAAAAAAGTTGTTGTTCTTCTATTCATTCACACTCTACTGATGGCAGTCATTAAGATGGATTGGCAAAAAAACCTATTAATTGCAGCAATTCTCGCTACCTTGTTGATGTTGGTTATTCGCTGGCATGAATTTCAGGAAAACTTACCCACTCAAACTCCGGTCGCTACTCAAGCTACCACTAACAATAGTGCAATCCCCACAGCGAGTGTTGCTAGCAGTGATATTCCCGTCGCCGCCAACACACCCGCTGAAGCTGAAAAAACAACGCTGGCCTCAACTCAACTCATCAGTGTAAAAACCGATAGTTTTGATTTGGTCATCAATCCCTTGGGCGGCGATATAGTGCAATTGGCACTGCCGCGTCATTTCCTGAAGTTGAATACACCAGATCAACCCTTTGTTTTGCTCGATAACCGCGACCACCACACTTATCTCGCACAAAGCGGGTTAATCGGCGCCAATGGTACAGATACAGCACAAGGTCGCCCTTTGTTTAGCAGCGAAAAAACCGCTTACACCCTCGCGGAAGGTGAAAATCAACTCCTTGTTGATCTGGCCATGCAACAGGGCGATGTCAAAATCACCAAGCGTTTCACCTTTACCCGCGGCGATTACCTGATCAATATCGAATACCTGATCGATAACCAAAGTGCTAATAATTGGTCTGCCCAACTCTATGGCCAAATCAAACGCGACAGCCAAAACTTCGTCAAAGTCAGCGCTTTGGAAATGAACCCATTCCTGGGTGCAGCGATTACTACACCGGATGACAAATACAAAAAAATCACCTTTGCTGATCTGGCTGAAAAAGAAGAAAAAATTGGTGTGCAAGGCGGCTGGATCGCTATGGTGCAACACTACTTTATCAGCGCCTGGATTCCCGATGCAGACAGTCAAAACACCTATCATCTTCGCAAGTTAGGCGACAATGATCTGTATTTGATGGGTTTTACCGGGAAAGTGAATGAAGTCGCTGCCGGCACCCAAGGCTCTATTTCGGCTGGTTTTTACGCCGGCCCAAAAGATACCGAGCGCTTGGAACAGATCTCTCCCTACCTCGACTTGACCGTAGACTACGGCTGGCTCTGGTGGGTGGCTAAACCACTGTTTTGGGTGCTGAAATTTATCCACAATCTGGTGGGTAACTGGGGCTTGGCGATTATCGGCCTGACTCTGTGCGTCAAACTCTTGTTCTTCAAACTCTCGGCAACTAGCTACAAATCTATGGCGAAAATGCGCAAGTTAGCGCCGAAAATGGCTGAGTTGAAAGAGCGCTTGGGCGATGACCGCCAAAAGTTCTCGCAAGAAATGATGAAGATGTACAAAACCGAAAAGGTGAATCCGTTTGGTGGTTGTTTACCGTTGCTGATCCAAATGCCGGTATTCCTCGCACTTTATTATGTATTGATGGAATCGGTGGAACTGCGCCATTCACCTTTCTTTGGCTGGATTATGGATCTGTCGGTAAAAGATCCCTACTTTGTATTGCCGGTCATCTACGGTATTACTATGTTTTTTATGCAGAAGCTAAACCCACAACCAACTGACCCAATGCAGGCGCGCATTATGCAAATGTTGCCCTTGGTGTTTACCTTTATGTTCCTCTGGTTCCCTGCCGGTTTGGTACTTTACTGGGTAACTAACAACAGCTTGTCGATTTTGCAGCAGTATATTATTACCAAACAAATCGACGCCGAACCTGCCGCTAAATAAGTTAATACTATGATCATTACCGACACCATCGCCGCCATCGCCACCGCCACTGGCCGCGGTGGAGTCGGTATAGTCCGTATTTCTGGCGCCAAAGCCAGATTAGTGGCTGAAAGTCTTCTTTCTATTAATCTCCAACCCCGCCACGCGCATTATTGTGATTTCAAAAATCGCACGGGCGAGGTGCTCGATCAGGGTATCGCCCTGTTCTTTCCAGGTCCAAATTCCTTTACCGGTGAAGATGTCCTTGAACTGCAAGGTCATGGCGGCCCAGTGATTCTCGATTTGCTATTGCGCGAAATCACCCAGCTGGGTATTCGCCTCGCCCGCCCGGGTGAGTTTTCCGAACGTGCATTTCTGAATGACAAACTCGACCTCACCCAAGCTGAAGCCATTGCCGATTTAATCGACGCCACCAGCGAACAAGCGGCGCGCAATGCCCTGCACTCACTGCAAGGCGCCTTTTCCAGACGCATCCATGAACTGGTGGAAGCACTGATCCATTTGCGTATTTATGTTGAAGCCTCCATCGACTTCCCTGAAGAGGAGATCGATTTTCTCAGCGATGGAAAAGTAGCGCGGGACTTGGACGGCATCATCGCCAAACTGCAGCAAGTATTTAAAGAAGCGCGTCAGGGTGTATTAATGCGCGACGGCATGCGCGTGGTAATCGCAGGTCGCCCGAATGCGGGAAAATCCAGCCTGCTCAATGCCTTAAGTGGGCGGGAATCAGCCATAGTCACCAGTATTGAAGGCACTACCCGCGATGTACTGCGCAAACATATTCATATCGATGGCATGCCCCTACACATTATCGATACCGCCGGATTACGCGAGAGCCCGGATGAAGTTGAGCAAATCGGCATCCAGCGCGCCTGGCAGGAAATTCAACAAGCAGACCGCGTATTGCTCTTGGTTGATAGTCGCCAAAGCCAACTCACCGATCCTCGTCAAATATGGCCAGAATTTGTTGATAAGCTGGATGATGCCAGCAAAATCACCCTGGTACGCAACAAGATTGATTTAAGTGGCGAAGCGGCAGGATTGTTTCAATCAAATTCAGATTATCTATATATAAGTATTAGTGCCGCAACCGGTGCCGGTATCGACGACTTAAAACAACATCTCAAAACCATCATGGGTTTTAGCGAAAGCGGAGAAAGCGGTTTTACCGCTCGCCGCCGCCATCTAGAAGCACTTGAGCGCGCCCAAACCTTTCTCGCTTCAGGTAAAGCCCAGCTGCAAGGTTATGCCGCCGGTGAATTGCTCGCCGAAGATCTGCGCCATGCGCAAAATACATTGAGTGAGATTACCGGTGAATTTACCCCGGACGACTTACTAGGCCGTATCTTTAGCAGTTTTTGTATCGGCAAATAATCGGCTTAACACGTCGTCGCATTCCACATATATCCCATTTATGTGAGTTTTCGCAAAAAATTTGCACCATTGTGTGTCTATACTGTTTATAAATTAAACAGTATAGATAAAGCCAATGAGCATCCCGCCACAGATCAATTCCAGCAAACCTCACGCAGAACCTCTGGTTGCTATTCAATTGCTATCGGCGTGCCGAATTTTGGTTATCAATGGCAAAGGTGGATCAGGCAAAACCACTGTTAGCACCAATCTCGCCGCATGGTTACAAAAACGCGGTGAAACAACCGTATTAGTCGATGCCGATCCACAGGGTTCCGCCAGTTATTGGCTCAGTTCACGCGCGCCCGAGTTGCCCAATATTTTTGGCGTGAAAATCGAACTCAATAGCCGGATACCCCGCAGCTTCCAATGGCGCGCGCCCAAATCAACCCGCTGGCTAATTACCGATGCCGCTCCCGGCCTGACAGGTCCAGCATTGGATGATCTCATCCAGAACCACGATCTGATCATAGTGCCGGTGCTGCCTTCCGATATAGATATACGCGCGAGCGCCCGTTTTATCGGAGAACTCTTGCTAACCCGCTCTATGCGTCGCCAACGTCGCTCCATTGCGGTAGTCGCCAACCGGGTAAAACAGCAAACCACTGCCTGGGAACGATTACAAAAATTTCTACTGAGCCTGAATATTCCTTTTCCCGCCAGGTTGCGCGATACCCAACACTATGTACGCGCTTATAGCGAAGGTCGCGGCATTGCCGATTACCCTCAACAGAGCCATGAACGAGACCGCAAAGATTGGGAATTACTCTTATGTTGGTTGGATGCACAAGCTTCGCCAAGCCAATGGTTGGATAATCCTGCAGCTGAAGATGTGGATTCAGATGCTACAAATGCCTCCTAATCTCCAAAATGAGTCAGTAACAATTTTCCCCTCTTAAAGACCCGCAAAACGGCAAACCTTCCATTAAAAGAAACCTTAATACAGACTTATCTCCAATGTTTTCCACACAGTTACACAGGTTATCCACAGTTAAATCGAGTTTTATGTTGTAAATAACTGTTTTAACAAGAATTTTTATTATTAACCTATGCTGATGTGCATAACCCTGTGGGTCTTAGTGACAAAAGCTGGGCAGGCTTTTGGGGATAAGTCGGTTTTTACCAGCTCCGTGTATAACAACGGCTTTTATAACCAGCTTCCCAGCAGCTTTAACCCAGCTTGCGCGATGCTTTTGCAGAGCCTTATCATTGAATTAACTTATTGAAAAACAATCACTTTTTTGGCTTATCCACAGAAATATCGCGCTATATATATAACAACATCTTTTAAATACCTAAATAACAATACATATATTCATTACTTAAAATATTTTCCTTTGTTGTAACGCGAATACTTTTTTTGGATAAATATTTAGTTTTGAGAGAGATGGAATCCGAAATCAATTCTGAGACCCGCCGTGAACTCATCCCTTCGCGCTCCCGGCGCTTCGGGAAACTTCCCACATCCCTGTGGGTCGTCCATGGGGGCTTATCTTCGACATCCATGTCTCAGACAGTCTCAGAATCAATTTCGAATTCCTTTGGCCAAGAAAGTCTTAGGTAATCAGAGAATAAAAAATATACTGATTAATCCCTGTACAAGTTTTGTGCAAATCGTTGACAAGCCCTATAATGTCGCCCCTTTTGTCTCCAGCCTGTTCAAGGTATTTGTATGCAGCCCTGCTGCAAGGTAGTAAGCGATGATTTTCCCGGATCGTTTTGATGTGATTGTGATCGGCGGCGGCCATGCCGGTACTGAGGCCTGTTTGGCTGCGGCGCGTATGGGCTGCAAGACCTTATTGCTCTCCCACAACATTGAAACCCTTGGCCAAATGTCTTGTAACCCCGCGATTGGCGGGATTGGCAAAAGCCACCTGGTAAAAGAAATCGATGCCATGGGCGGTGCTATGGCACTGGCAACCGATAAAAGCGGAATTCAATTTCGCGTGCTGAATGCGCGCAAAGGCCCGGCAGTGCGTGCAACTCGCGCGCAAGCCGACCGGATTCTCTACAAAGCGGCGATTCGTGAAACGCTGGAAAATCAGGAAAATCTGTGGATCTTCCAGCAAGCTGCTGACGACTTGATTGTAGAAAACGATCAAGTGCGAGGTGTGGTCACTCAAATGGGCCTGAAATTTATGGCCAACCAAGTGGTGTTGACTGCCGGTACTTTCCTCGGTGGTCTTATCCACATAGGCATGCAAAATTATTCCGGCGGTCGCGCCGGTGATCCACCGTCGATTGCTTTATCAAAACGTTTGCGTGAATTACCGCTGCGTGTTGATCGCTTAAAAACCGGAACACCGCCGCGTATTGATGCGCGCACGGTGAATTTTGATGTGCTGGAAAAACAATACGGCGATGATCCGCGTCCGGTGATGTCGGTGATGGGCAATCGCGCCATGCAGCCGCAACAAATTTGTTGTTACATCACCCACACCAATGAAAAAACCCACGATGTGATTCGCCGCAACCTCGATCGCTCGCCGATGTACTCGGGTGTGATCGAAGGAATTGGTCCGCGCTACTGTCCATCAATCGAAGATAAAATTCACCGCTTCGCGGATAAAGATTCACATCAGGTATTTATCGAGCCGGAAGGTTTGACTACTCACGAGCTTTATCCCAACGGAATTTCTACCAGCCTGCCGTTTGATGTGCAGTTAGAAATCGTGCGCTCGATGAAAGGGTTTGAAAACGCGCATATCCTGCGCCCTGGTTATGCAATCGAATACGATTATTTTAATCCGCAGGATTTGCAACACAGCTTGGAAACCAAAGTAATTGGCGGCTTATTTTTTGCCGGCCAAATCAACGGCACTACTGGTTACGAAGAAGCGGGTGCGCAAGGTATGCTTGCCGGAATTAATGCGGCGCTGCGCGCGCAAGAAAAACCGGCTTGGTGCCCAACTCGCGATCAAGCTTATGTGGGTGTATTAGTTGATGACTTAATAACCCTCGGTACCAAAGAACCCTACCGCATGTTTACTAGCCGCGCGGAATACCGTTTGTTATTGCGCGAAGACAATGCCGATTTGCGTTTGACTGAGCAAGCGCGCGAATTTGGTTTGATTGGTGAAGCGCAGTGGCAAGTGTTCTGCGATAAACGCGAACAAATTGCGCTGGAAAAAGAGCGTTTGCGTTCCACCTGGATTCAAGCCGGTTCTACTGAAGCGGAAAAAGTGGAAGCGATTATCCAAACCAAACTGACCCGCGAATACAGTTTGATGGATTTGTTGCGTCGCCCGGAATTATCTTACGGCGATATTGCATCACTCAAAGGTGAACCCATTGCCAATGAAGCGGCTGCTGAACAAGTTGAAATCGAAGCAAAATATTCCGGATACATAGAGCGGCAACAAGAAGATGTTGATCGTTTGCGTGCGTATGAAAATACGATTATTCCGGATGACTTTGACTACTCGGTAGTGGATGGTTTATCCAACGAGGTCAAACAAAAATTGACCGCTGCGCGGCCACAAACCTTGGCGCGCGCCTCGCGCATTTCTGGAATTACCCCAGCGGCAATATCGTTGGTGTTGGTCTATTTGAAAAAACGTGGTGTGTTGAAACGTTTGCAGGAAGATGCACCTGAACAGCAGGCATCGTAATTTTGAAAAATCGATGGGTATCGCTTAGGCTCTACCCATCCTACAAAAAACACATACCGAATTTATTGACGAGTGACGAGTGACTGATTTAAACACTGATTTACGCAATCAATTAGTACGCGGCGCCACTGAAATGTCGGTGGTATTAAGCGAGAGCCAAATTGAAAACTTATTGGCCTATGTGCGCGAGTTCGAAAAATGGAATAAAGCCTATAATCTTTCTGCGGTGCGCGATATTCGCCAAATGGTGGCGCGTCACTTGCTGGATAGTTTAAGTGTGGTGCCTTGGTTTACCGGCGATAAAAATTTTTCCGCTACGCGGGTAATTGATGTCGGCACCGGTGGTGGTTTACCCGGAATTCCATTAGCGATTATGTTTCCGGAAAAACAATTCACTCTGCTCGATAGCAACGGTAAAAAAACGCGGTTTTTATTTCACGTTAAAACCTTGCTGGGTTTAAGTAACGTAACTGTTGAAAACCGTCGGGTGGAAGAGTTTCAACCCGAGCAAAAATTTGATGCGGTTATCAGCCGGGCATTTGCCAGTTTGCAAGATATGACGGAAGGTTGTGCACACATGTTGGCCGCCGGGGGTATTTTTCTGGCGATGAAAGGCTTGTTTCCGCAAGATGAACTTGCACCTATCGCCGATAAAGTTGCACTGCTTGAAAGTGTAAAACTGTTGGTTGCAGAGACAGAGGGCGAGCGCCATCTGTTAATTTTGCAGCCGAAACAATAAAAATTTTCAACCACTGGGTGGTTATAGGATTTTCACTTGACCAAGATATACGCTATTGCCAATCAAAAAGGTGGCGTTGGTAAAACCACCACCTGTGTGAATTTAGCTGCATCACTGGTAGCAACCAAAAAGCGTGTCTTGTTGGTGGATCTTGATCCGCAAGGTAATGCCACTATGGGCAGTGGTGTTAACAAAAATGAAATTGAAAATTCAATTTACGATGTGCTTACCGAACGCGAGTCCATTCACGATTGTTTGGTATTCTCGGAAAGTGGTAAATATCAGGTATTGCCTGCAAACGGTGATTTAACCGCAGCGGAAGTTGAAATGCTGGCGCTGGATAACAAAGAGCGCCGTTTGCAAAATGCACTCAATCAAGTGCGCGACCAGTTTGATTTTATTCTTATCGACTGCCCACCGTCGCTTAACATGCTCACCTTGAATGCACTGGCCGCGTGCGACGGTGTCATCATTGCAATGCAATGTGAATACTATGCATTGGAAGGTTTATCGGCACTGGTTGGCACCATTAATCAAATTCAAAAAGTATTAAATCCCACTTTAAAAATCGAGGGTTTGTTGCGCACTATGTATGATCCGCGCAACAGCTTGACCAACGATGTATCGGCGCAGTTGCAGCAGCATTTTGGCGATCGTTTGTATCGCACTTGTATTCCGCGTAATGTGCGACTGGCGGAAGCGCCCAGTTTTGGTATGCCAGTATTGGCGTTTGATCGTCAGTCCAAAGGTGCAATTGCTTATCTTGCACTGGCCGGTGAAATTTTGCGCCGCAATGAAACAATCAATAAACCCGCTGCTGCTGCAACAGAAACTCTTTAACAAAAAAATTATATAAGGCTGATTCAGATGTCGACAAAACGCAAAGGATTAGGAAAAGGCTTGGATGCACTCTTGAGTGCTGGTCTGGGTGTCACTGCACCTGCGCCCGAAATGCCGATCAATCCTGCGGAAGTGGATAACAAACTCGATTATCGCGATGGCAAGCTGGCGCATTTACCGGTTGAATTAATTCAGCGCGGTAAATACCAACCGCGCCGCGATATGCACACTGAAGCGCTGGAAGAACTAGCCGAATCGATTAAAGCCCAAGGTGTGATGCAGCCAATTGTGGTGCGTCCGATTGGCGAAGGCCGCTATGAAATTATCGCCGGTGAACGCCGCTGGCGCGCCACCCAAATTGCCGGGCTGGATAAAATCCCTGCGGTAATTCGCGATGTGCCCGATGAAGCGGCCATTGCAATGGCGCTGATTGAAAACATCCAGCGGGAAAATCTCAATCCCATCGAAGAAGCCGTTGCACTCAAACGTTTGCAAGATGAGTTTGAGTTGACCCACGCCGAAGTGGCGCAGGCGGTGGGAAAATCGCGCACGACTATCACTAACTTGCTGCGTCTAATTGCGCTGAGTGACGAAGTAAAAACCCTGCTTGAACATGGGGATCTAGAAATGGGTCATGCGCGAGCACTGCTGACTCTTGATGCGGAAACCCAATGTGCGATTGCGCGGCAAATTGTTGCTAAAGGTTTATCAGTACGTCAAACGGAAGCCTTGGTACGTTTGCATCAGGAAGGGCGCAACACTGAAAAGGTAAAACCCGATGTTGTTGTTTCTGCCGATATTCGTCGCTTGCAAGATCAGCTTTCCGACACCTTGGGCGCTGGAGTAGAAATCCAACACGGAGTGAAAGGCAAAGGTAAATTAGTGATCAGTTATAATTCTCTAGATGAACTGGACGGCATTCTCGGTCACATCAAATAAATTCAACGCTTTACCCGTCTCGTTGGCACCCGTTTAGAGGGTGCTTTTCCCTATATCTAGTTGTTATTTTCAAATTTAAACACTAATTACAGTAATCGATAAGCTGATGACTAAATTTACAGCAAATTTACTAGTCAGTTTTTGTCTTTAGTGTTAGAGCGATGGTTGCTGCTGAGGGGCTTAATCTCTATAATGCGCCACGTTTGGGCATTTGGAGCACAAGCTTGTTACCAATGGTAATAAGAATTTCTTTGTGACAGAATGCCGCCGCAAAAAAAGAGAGCGGAATAAAAATGTCGCGTTATCTCAAAGGGCGTGGCTTCGCTCTCCGAACAGTGGCAGCCCAATTGCTGGCAACCTTGGCGCTCAGTGCCTTGGCTCTTGCGGTGAATGATCAGATCGCAATTTCATTGTTTGCAGGTGGAATTATTTGTGTGACAGCTAATTTGTGGCTGGCACTAGTGGCGTTTCGTCCCCCATTGGGCGCGTCTCCCCAAAAAGTACTGGCGGCTTTTTACGTCGGTGAATTGGGAAAGTTTGTTATCACAGCCTTGTTATTTTTGCTCGCGTTTAAGCAGATTGCGTTGATTCAACACGCCACTTACGCCGCAACTATGATTCTGGCCTATGTGTTAGTTCAGGCAATTGCCTGGCTTTATCCGCTGGTCCTCAGCCCCGCTGGGCGTAGCTAGTGTGAACCGATTTCAACTTTGGTCATTTGGAATTTAACAATGTCATCCGCCGAACACGCAGAAGCAATTACTTCTTCAGAATATATCAAGCATCACCTTACTAACCTCACCTATGGCAAATTACCTGATGGTACTTGGGGTTTTGCCCACAATGGTGATGAAGCGGCACAAATGGGTTTTTGGGCTATCAATGTCGATACCATGGGATGGTCGTTAGTGCTGGGTATTGTCTTTTTCCTCTTGTTCCGCAGTGTGGCCAAAAAGGCGACCAGTGATGTACCCACTGGTTTTCAAAATGGTATTGAGGCGGTTGTAGAGTTTGTGGATAACAGCGTAAAAGGCATGTTTCCCTATAAAAGCGCCGTAGTGGGTCCTTTGGCGCTGACCATTTTAGTCTGGGTGTTCTTTATGAATGCGATGGATTTGGTTGCGATTGATTTGTTGCCTAAAACAGCAGAATTGTTTGGTGTTCATGTGTTGGGTGCTGATCCTCATTCTGTATTTTTTAAAGTGGTTCCTTCAACTGATCCCAATATTACTTTAGGCATGGCAGCGACTGTTTTTCTCTTGATTTTGTTCTTTAGTATTCGTGAAAAAGGTATTTTAGGTTTCGCGAAAGAGCTGACCTTGCATCCTTTCAGCAGCAGCAACTTTATTGTGCAAATATTGCTGATTCCGATAAATCTGGTGCTCGAATTATCCAACCTGATCGCCAAACCCATTTCTCTCGGCTTGCGTCTGTTCGGCAACCTCTACGCTGGTGAAGTTATCTTCATTCTGATCGCAATTATGATCGGTGTAAATTTGGTCTTAGGCGTATTTGGTATGTCACTGCAGATTGTTTGGGCTTTGTTCCATATTCTGATTATCGCTCTGCAGGCCTTTATTTTCATGGTATTGACCATTGTGTATATGAGCATGGCGTTCCAAACGGATGAGCAGCACTAGTTTTTAATTGTTTTTAGTTTGGTTTTTCATTTTTTATTTTTATCAACTTAAGTAGGAGAAAACACTGTGAATGAAGCAACAGCTTTGATTTATTTGGCGGGTGCATTGGTAATCGGTTTGGGCGCTATCGGCGCTGCTATCGGTGTAGCACTGTTGGGCGGTAAATTTTTGGAAGGCGCTGCACGTCAACCAGAATTGTTGCCAATGTTACGTACCCAGTTCTTCGTAGTTATGGGTCTGGTGGATGCGGTT
>CAXAVL010000073.1:0-18586 GCA_963971905.1 uncultured Cellvibrio sp. | reverse complement strand
TGGCCCGCCATATTGAAACGATTGACATAACCGCCACCCAACAAGGTTCCAACATCGTTAGTCACCGTTTGTAAATTCAATCCCAGATCGGCCACTTTTTCGCGATCAATACTGAGCTTGTAATCCGGCTGATCCACTTTTACATCCAATGTTTGGAAATAAAACATACCGGACTCCACCATGATCTCTTGCACCTTCAAAGCGTAATCATAAATCTCTTTGATATCAGCGGTAGATGCCAAAACTATTTCAACCGGAAACTGACCACCACCAGGCAACGCAGGTGGCGTAATGGGCAAAATTCTTACGCCAGCAATTGCCGATAATTTCTGCTGCACTTCCGGCATAATCTCAAATACATCGCGATCACGTTCTTCCCAAGGTTTGGTCACCATGCCGGAAAAACCGCCGGTTGGAAACGTCAACTGAAAGGTAAAGTCAGTCTCTGGAACACTCATAAAAACTTCGTTGACTTGTTTACCGTAATGCGATGCCTGATCAACAGTAGAATTCGCTTGCGAATCCACTATGCCGAAAATAACCCCCTGATCTTCAGTGGGCGCCAACTCTTTTGCAGAAAAAAGGTACAGCGGAAAACACAAGGCAGTAATAACAATCCAAAAAATATAAACACCGATGCGATTTTGTAAACTTGCAGCCAAATTGCGGCCATACCACTCACGGAACTTTTCAAAAGGTTTTTCCAGTGGTGCTTTTAAACCAGTGTGAGGTTTCAGCATACGCGAACCTAACATGGGTGACAGGGTAATCGCGACAACAGCTGAGATAGTCACCGCACCAGCAAGAGTAATCGCAAATTCACGGAACAAAGATCCAATCAAACCACCTTGTAAACCGATGGGAATATAAACAGAAGCCAAGGTTACTGTCATTGCCAAAATCGGCCCAGCTAATTCGCGTGCTGATACAATTGCCGCCCGATAAGGTTTCATCCCATCCTGAATGTGGCGCTCGATGTTCTCCACCATAACGATAGCATCGTCCACTACCAAACCAACACAAAGAACAATTGAAAGCAGTGTTAGCAAATTGAGCGAGAAGCCGCATAACTGCATAATAAATAGCGCGCCCACCAGTGAAAGTGGAATCGCCAACACCGGAATAATGACCGAACGACTAAAGCCAAGAAACAAGAAAATAACGATCACAATAATCAACAAGGTTTCTGTCAATGTTTTAATGACTTCATTAATTGCTGCATCGATATATTCAGTTGAATCATAGGCAACCGTGCCCGACAACCCTGTTGGCAATTCGGCTTTTATTGCCTCCATTTCTTTATTTACAGCCTTCATTACATCCAATGCATTGGCATTAGGTGCAACCCAAACCCCCATAAATACCGCGGTATCACCTGAGTAGTTAACCACCGTATCGTAGTTCTCTGCGCCCAAAGCAACATCTGCAATATCGCTTAAGCGAATAATGCCGTCGGCAGAATTGCTGATAACCAGTTGTTTAAATTCATCAACACTTTTTAAATCAGTATCTGCACGCAAATTCACTTGCGTATAGGTGCCGCGTGTTTGCCCTACCGCTGCTTGTACGTTATTCGCGGCTAAGGCTGCGCGCACTTGTACTGGCGTTACGTTTAACGCAGCCATGCGTTCAGGCTTAAGCCAGATCCGCATCGCAAACGTTCTGCCGCCCAACACATCGGCTTTCTGTACACCGGCAATAGCGGTTAAACGCGGCTGAATTGAGCGGGTTAAAAAATCAGTAATTTGGTTTTGCTCAAGAATTTCCGAACTGAAACTCAAATAGGCCGCTGCAAATTGTGAATCAGCAGCTTCAATACGAATCGCCGGAACTTCTGCCTCCGGAGGCAAGTCACCGCGCACTTGATTCACCTTGGCCGAAATTTCAGTCATGGCGCTGAGCGGATCATAGTTCAAACGTAAGTGCGCAGTGACGGTAGACATGCCCATTGCACTTTGTGATTCGATGTAATCAATACCACCGGCAGATGCAATCGCACGCTCAATCGGAGTGGTGATAAATCCGCGCACCAGTTCTGCATTTGCACCGACATAAACGGTATTAATGATAATGACGGAGATGTCACTGCGCGGATATTGGCGCACAGTCAGGTTGGAGCCTGCCTGTATACCCAAAATTAAAATAAGCAGGCTTACCACTATGGCAAGTACCGGCCGCTTGATAAAAATATCAGTAAATTTCATAAGTTAGGCTCATGGGCTTTTAGGCTTATGGAGTAAATCGCTGGGGTATTTGTGCGCGCAACAACTTTGAGCTCGCATATAACTAATAACTAGCTGTCAGCAGGTGTTGGTTCGAGTTTAAATTCCGGAGTTGGCAAGGTACCTATGGTTACCGCTTGGCCATTTAATAATTTAAATGCACCCGCACTGGCAACAACATCGCCCTCTTTTAAGCCATCAACAATTTCTACGAAGTCGCCGCGAGCTTTACCTAAACGCACAAACTGTTGCCGCGCTTTAAATGTGCCTGCTTTTTCGCCCTCTTCGATAATAAAAACCGTATCACCAAAAGGTGCATAAATCACTGCAGTACTGGGTACTGCCAAGACGTCTTGCGGATTAGACAAAGTCACTTTGGTTTCAACCGCCATTCCAGGGATCAACTGACTTTTTTCATTTTGCAGATAAGATTGCACTATAGCATTGCGTGTTACGGGACTGATTTCCGCACCTATCGCTGTGATTTCACCACTGATAGTCGCATCTGAACCATCGCCAACATTAACTTCTACAGATAAGCCACGAGTCATTTTCACCAACCAAAATTGTGGTACCGGAAAATTGACGCGAACACTATTAGTCGCCTGCAAAGACACGATTTCGCCGCCCACTTGCAAGTCTTCACCCAAATCCACTTTACGAATCCCCAAACGGCCACCAAAAGGAGCACGCACGACCTTTTTCTCCAAAGTGGTTTTAAGGTCGTTCACATCACCTTGCGCAGACTCCATTTGTTGCACGGCGGTATCAAGCTCACTTTGCGAAACAGTATTCCGCTGACGCAGGGCAACCAACCGTTCATGATTGGATTTAGCCAAACGCAAACGCGCTTCAGCAGCACTTAATTGAGCCTGTTCGTTACCTGACTCTTGCACCAGAATCACCGTGCCTTTCTTAACTTGCTCGCCTGACTTAAAGCGAATCTCCTTCACTTTGCCAGCAACTTCAGCAGTAATCACAATACCTTCAGAGGCTTCTACAGTACCCATTGCGGTGTAACTATTCGGCCATTGCTGAATTACCGTCGTGAAGGTACTTACCGTTTCGGAAGGAGGAGGCGTACTCTCCTGAGCCTGCCCCATAGCAGCAAATTGCGTCAGCTTGATTACAACAACAATCGTCACAATTCCTATAAGGCTTGCCACAGCAATACCGATTGATTTCACATTGTTCATAAATGAAGAGCCATTGAGAGGAGAAAAAGAAATTACGACCAGAACTGCACAAGACATGCGGAGGGAGGCGATAAATCGACGGTATCCCAACCATTAACTTCGGCATTTTTCAGCCGGAGAATTGTTGCACAGCCACTGATTAAAACTAAAACCAACAAATGTCACAAAATGTAAAGGCAATCCGCGCAATCTAGTCGGCAAGGAACCCTTGCCGACCATTTGGTCGGTTAGCAGATACTAGCCCTTTTTCATGACAGATCCAAGAAATTGTTGGACTTAACAACAATTCATGACATTCATCATTCAAACTGACGGGAATTATGCACAAAGATGGGACAGGAACTGTCAGCAGCTATAATTTTTCGATCGATTCAGGAGAACCAATAAACGTAAGAGCGCCCCTTAACGTGTAATGACGTGGGAATTCCGATATCCCTTGTTCAATCGACTCATAAGCAGTGCCGATCCGATAGACATCTCCTGTTATTCTGCGCAACATGTCAGATAAAGATCTATAACGGTCGAGCGAATGTTCAACAACATCGCCTTCAATTTGCACCACATTTGAACAATCAAGCATCGCAGGCCGCCCATCCATTAGCATCCAGACACCAACAGCCTTAATCTGGATACGAACCAAATCGGATTGATATTTTTGGATAGAATCCGCTTTAGGAATAAATTGACGAAACCGGTGTCCAGCAGAAAAACAAGACGATGCTCTAAACTTTACACCAATCACTCCAGCCAGTGACAAGTGACGCTGGATTAATTGAGTTTTATTAAAGCCAACATAGGGGTCGGGATAAAAAATTAATGTGTGGGTAGCCATAAAAACATCCTTGCCATTTGTGTTGAATAAATCCGTCCGTGATTAACTGGATTCAATCAAAGATCCAGCCAAAAATCAATAAGCCAAATCAGCTGAGAATATTGATAAATCTGGTACGATTTGCCCCCTACCGATTGACTCAAGGATTATCTATGACCTGGGCACCCCACGTAACCGTTGCCACCATTGTTGAACGCGACAACCGCTTTTTAATGGTGTACGAAGAAGCCGATGGCAAAAAAGTGTACAACCAACCTGCCGGTCACTTAGACCCTAACGAAACACTGCAAGCAGCGGCGATTCGCGAAACATTGGAAGAAACGGGTTGGACAGTGAAATTAACCGGGGCTGTAGGGGTAAATTTATATACCGCTCCCAGCAATGGAATCACCTACTTTCGCACCACATTCATTGCCGAAGCGGTTAGTCATGATGCTGAGCGCGCGCTGGATACAGGCATTATCGAAGCAGTTTGGCTTACTTATGATGAGCTACTTGCCCGCAAAGACGAATTGCGCAGCCCGATGACACTGCAAATCATTGATGAATATCGCGCTGGGCGCCGCTTTCCCCTCGGCGTTGTTGGATGATCTTGTTGGCTAAGGTGGCAGTGAAGGGCTTGGGCAGGTAAAATGCCCGCCTTTCCCTTTCCTTGCAGTTGCTCCTTATGTCTGATGTTATTCCCGCTGTTACCTCGGGCCAAAAAGTGATCGTTGGAATGTCCGGCGGTGTCGATTCTTCAGTCTCTGCCCTGCTCCTGAAACAACAGGGTTATCAGGTCGAAGGCCTGTTTATGAAGAACTGGGATGAGGACGACGGCACCGAATACTGTACCGCCAAGGCGGATTTGGCCGATGCTGAAATGGTTTGCGAGCGCATTGGCATCAAACTCCATACGGCAAACTTTGCTTCAGAATACTGGGATAACGTATTCGAACACTTTCTCGAAGAGTATAAAGCTGGGCGCACACCCAATCCGGATATCCTCTGCAACCGCGAAATCAAATTCAAAGTGTTTATGGAATACGCGCGCAAACTGGGCGGTGAGCTGATTGCCACCGGTCACTATGTGCTCCGCGCTGATCGTGAAGGCCATGCCCATCTATTAAAAGGCCTAGACCCCAACAAAGACCAAAGCTACTTTTTACATGCGGTAGGCGAAGCTGAGTTCGCTAAATCCCTGTTCCCCGTAGGCGAGCTGGAAAAACCGGAAGTTCGCCGAATTGCAGAAGAATTCGGCTTGGTTACCCACAACAAAAAAGACAGCACCGGTATTTGTTTTATTGGCGAGCGCCGTTTTAAAGATTTCTTGCAGCAATACTTGCCCGCACAACCGGGGGAGATTCAAACCCCCGATGGCCAGGTGATTGGCGAACATATGGGTTTGATGTACCACACCATTGGTCAGCGTCAGGGCTTGGGTATAGGTGGTGTTAAAGGCGCTAATGAAGAGCCTTGGTTTGTAGTGCAGAAAGATTTGGTGCGCAACGTATTGGTTGCCGTACAAGGTACAGACCACCCGCTTCTGTATACCAATCATTTAATCGCTCAACAGGCCCATTGGATTAACGGTACTCCGCCCTCATCTAAGGTCAAGTGCACCGCCAAAACACGTTATCGCCAACCCGATCAGGCCTGTGTGGTAACACTATTGGGCGATGGCACACTCGATGTGATCTTTGAGCAGCCGCAGCGTGCGGTTACACCTGGGCAATCTGTTGTTTTTTACGCGGATGATATTTGCCTCGGTGGCGCAGTGATCGAATCTACCGACAATCGTTGATCCACTAATAAGCCCCTTTTAAGTAGTTGAGAGAATTTCGCGTGAGCAAAAACTGGCAAGACATTACCCTCGCCCTCGCAGGTGTATTTCAGGCAACCGCCATGGTGGAACAGGTTGCAAAAACTGGCCATGTCCCGCCCGATGCTTATAAATGCAGTATTGAAAGCATGCTCGACCTGAATCCTGAAAGTACACTCGCGGTTTACGGCGGAAATTTAGAAAACCTGCGCACCGGCTTGGAAGTGATGCGCGAACTTTTGCGCCCCGGTTCGCAAAAACATCGGGAAACACTGCGTTACGGATTGGGCGTATTACACCTGCAGAAAAAGCTCGCCGGCCGCCGCGATATGCTGGGTGTTATTGGCAGCCGCTTGGAGCAAGTGGCACAACAAGCACAACATTTTTCATCGACGCACGAAAATGTTATCGCCAATTTGGGCACACTTTATACCGAAACCCTGAGCACGTTCCGTTTTCGCATTCAGGTTAATGGCGACTACAATTACCTGCAACAACAGCGTATCGCCAACCAAATTCGCGCCCTCCTGCTCGCCTCGGTGCGCTCAGCAATTCTCTGGCGACAAGTCGGCGGCAACCGTTTGCAACTCTTGTTCTATCGCAAACATATCGCACAACAGGTAGATGACTTTTTGCGCCGCATGTAATTCGGCCAAATCACACCCAGAATTCCCATTTCATTATTAACTTTTCATTTTCAAACGAGACGCATCATGGACAATTCATTTAACACGCTCACCGCACTGAATGCGGTATCACCAGTTGATGGCCGCTACGGCAGCAAAACCATTGCACTGCGCAGCATTTTCAGTGAGTTCGGTTTGATCCGTTTTCGCGTTGAAGTGGAAGTGCGTTGGCTGCAACAACTCAGCCGCCTTGCAGGTGTACCCGAAGTACCTGCGTTTAGCGCAGCGACCAATGCGGTGCTCGATAAAATTGTTTCTGACTTTAACGAAGCCGATGCGCAAGCGGTAAAAGATATTGAGCGCACCACCAACCACGACGTGAAAGCGGTTGAGTATTTCCTCAAAAATAAATTCGCCGGCAATGCCGAACTCGAAGCGGTATTGGAATTTGTTCACTTCGCCTGTACCTCAGAAGACATCAACAATCTGTCGCACGCCCTAATGCTGCGCGAGGGCCGCAAAGTATTTTTGCAAGATGCCGAAGCCATTATCGATGGCATTGCCAAACTAGCGCACGACTACGCAGAAGATTCAATGCTGTCGCGCACCCACGGTCAAACCGCATCACCTACCACTGTAGGTAAAGAGATGGCCAACGTGGCTGCACGTTTGCGCCGCCAGGTTAAAGCAGTAAAAGAAGTTGAATTGCTAGGAAAAATCAACGGTGCTGTGGGCAACTATAATGCGCACTTGTCTGCCTACCCGGATGTAGATTGGCAAGCAAACGCGCAGGCATTTGTAGAAAGCTTAGGTTTAAGCTGGAACCCCTACACAACACAAATCGAACCACACGATTACATCGCTGAATTGTTTGATGCTATTGCACGTTTCAACACCATCGTGATCGATTTTGATCGCGACATTTGGGGTTATATTTCACTCGGTTACTTCAAACAAAAAACCATTGCCGGCGAAGTGGGTTCATCCACCATGCCACACAAAGTTAACCCGATTGATTTTGAAAACTCCGAAGGCAACTTGGGCATCGCCAATGCGATTTTCACTCACCTCGCACAAAAACTGCCTATCTCCCGCTGGCAGCGCGACCTGACTGACTCGACCGTATTGCGCAATATGGGTGTTGGTTTTGGCTACGGCATGATTGCCTATGCATCCACGTTGAAAGGTATGGGCAAACTGGAAATTAACCGTGCGCGTCTCGCCGAGGACTTGAACAATTCATGGGAAGTATTGGCTGAACCGATTCAAACTATTATGCGCCGCTACAACGTCGCAGAACCTTATGAGAAATTAAAAGCCCTGACTCGCGGTCAAACCATTAACCGCGAAGTGCTGGCAGCGTTTGTAGAGACTTTGGATATTCCCGAACACGCCAAACAAACCATGCGCGAGCTAACGCCCGCCAATTACATTGGTAATGCGGTAGATCAAGCCAAGGCGATTTAAACCGTGAAATAATAAGGGCTCTTAAGAGCCCTTTATTTTTGAGACGTATTTTTTGGTAGGTATTAACAATGACAACACCCCTCACCCATCTTGGCGATATGCCAATCGAAGAATTCTTGCGCGATTACTGGCAAAAAAAACCGCTGTTAATCCGCAATGCTTTTCCTAATTTTGAATCGCCGTTGTCACCCGATGAACTTGCGGGATTAGCGCTGGAAGAAGAAGTTGAATCGCGTATCGTATTGGAAAATGGCACAACACCTTGGGAGTTGCGTAACGGCCCGTTTGATGAAAAAACCTTTGAAACTTTACCGGAAAGCCGCTGGACTTTATTAGTGCAAGCTGCCGATCAATACGTGCCTGAAGTTAACCAGATGCTCGATGCATTTCGTTTTATTCCCAACTGGCGTTTGGATGACATCATGATCAGCTATGCACCTGATCAAGGCGGCGTCGGCCCACACTTTGATTATTACGATGTATTTTTGCTGCAAGGCCTGGGCAAACGCCATTGGAAAATCGGCCAAATGTGCGATAACAATTCACCGCGCGTAGAAGGTACTCGCTTAAAAATTCTCAGCGAATTTCACACCACCGATGAATGGGTCGTCGAGCCGGGCGATATGCTGTACATCCCGCCGGGTATCGCCCACTGGGGCAATGCACAAGGCGATGACTGCATGACCTATTCAATTGGTTTTCGCGCACCCAGCCATGCCGATATCATTTCCGAGGTCGGGCAAGAAGTTGCACTGTCCATTGCCGATGATTTGCGGTTTAGCGATCCGGATTTAAAACTGCAAAATAACCCAGGTGAAATTGGCGCAGAAGCCATCGCACAAATTCAGAAAATTTTGCAGCAACATTTAACAACAGAAAACATCGCCCATTGGTTTGGTAAATTCATGACCGAACGCAAATATCTCGATCACTGCGACGAAGAACCGCTGGAGATAGATGCCGATGAATGGCAATCAGCACTGGCTGATGGCGAATTACTCTGGCGCCACCCCTCTGCCCGCCTTGCGTTTCACAGCGATGAAAAAGGCACCCTACTTTTTGCCGATGGCGAAGCAATATGCTGTTCACGCGAGCTAGCCGAGCTAGTGTGTAAGGAAGTAGAGATCAGCTGGCGTGAGCTGAAGGATCTGGTACAAGACCCGATGAATCGCGCAGCCATGACACAGCTAATCACGCAAGAAACCTTATTAGTCGACGAGTAATTTCCCTCCGTAGGATGGGTGGAGCCTAAGCGATACCCATCATTTCCCTGCTTGTTTTAACCAACGAGTAATGCCATGCCCCAAAACATCATTCTCACAAACTGGCAAACCCACTCTGCGGATTTAATCAACATTCGCACCGAAGTGTTCATTCAAGAACAGCAAGTGTCTGCAGCGGATGAATGGGATGGGCTAGATGAACAAGCGCTGCATTTTTTAGCGCTATCGACTCAGGGTGAAGCCATTGGTTGCGCACGATTATTGCCAGAGATAGCTGCACATAAGCCTCTTTATCATATTGGTCGCGTTGCTATTCTCAAACCTTTTCGCAACCAAGGTATCGGCCATCAATTAATGCAATATGTAATTGCCTACTGCAAAAAAGCAGCGCCTGAAAATAGTATTTATCTACACGCTCAAACGGAACGCCGTCAATTTTATGAGACGCTAGGCTTTGCTGCAGAAGGCGATGAGTTTATCGACGCAGGAATACTGCACATCAGTATGCACTTGACAGTACAAGGAGCATGACATGGCCGAACAATCATCCGTATGTGAAACACTTTGGCTGTTGGATGGAATAGCGGACTTTCGCTCCTACACTGAGCTGCTCATTGAACAAAGCCATCGCTCTATCGCCATCCTCACCGAGGACCTAGACGCTCTGGTTTATGCCACACCGGAAATTGTGCAAGCAGTATCTACATTTGCCCGCTCCAGTCGCAATACACAGGTGCAAATATTGATTAAAAATACCAAACCCGCGATTGAAAGCGGCCATCCCCTAACACGTCTCGCGCAGCGACTCTCATCCAAAATTCTGGTGCGTAAAATGACCATTGAACCCAACAATAAAGAAATGGGGTTTGTGCTGGGCGACACTAATAAGCTTGTGTATAAAAATGACGATTCACTGCATCGCGGTTTTTTCAACAGTGCCGCCGCCAGTGAAATAAAGTCTTTGCGCGAGGAGTTTAATTACCTGTGGCAATACAGTGAGCCTGAACCCGAATTTAATCTACTGCATATCTAGCCTAGCGCTACCGCAATCATCCCACGCAAAATCTGTTGCCAAACTTCACAACCCGTAAAAAAAGCCGTTTTTGCCGGATAAGCCACACATTTTTTGTTGCTGATTACTTTTTTATCCTATATATATAGCGTCAATCCGTATTTGGGTGCATTTGAGCCTATAAATACAGGGCTTTTTCACTTTGTTTCAAACCGTATAAGCAGTATTGTGAGTATCGGCTAGACTCAGCAAATCATGTCGATGTTACACGAGCATCGCTGCTTAAAAGTTAAGCATACCCACTCTTCATCAATAATATAGAAGGAATCCAAAATGGCTGCTAAAAAACCCGCCGCCCCTAAAGCTGCTGCAACTAAAGCTACAGCAGTAAAAAAAGCACCTGCCGCTAAAGTAGCTGCACCAAAAGCAAAAGCCGCCCCTAAAGCTGCTGTTAAAAAAGCTGCCGCACCTAAAGCCGCAGCCAAAAAAGCACCCGCCGTTAAAGCTGCACCAGCTGTTGTTAAGCCAATTGCTGAACGTCAAAACAAAACTCAAATGCTACAACAAATTGCTGACTCAACTGAGCTGAGCAAAAAACAAGTTCAAGGCGTTTTAGATGAATTGACCAACATTATTGAAGGTCACATCAAGAAGAAAGGCGTAGGCGAATTCGTATTGCCAGGCCTGCTAAAAATCACCACCGTGAAAAAGCCTGCTACCAAAGCACGCAAAGGCATCAACCCGTTCACCGGTGAAGAAGTAATGTTTAAAGCCAAACCAGCAAGCACTTCAGTAAAAGTACGCCCGCTGAAAAAACTGAAAGAAATGGCCGTTTAATCGTCGCCGCTTCCGCTACAAAAACCCGCAAATTCTTGCGGGTTTTTTATTTCTGCAAGCTCCTTGCGCACGCTTTAAACAAGCTTGAAACCTTCTCCAACCAATGCATTTTGCAGGCGCTTAACACGCTCAGCAAGCTCAGCTGTTGTATATTCCTTAGCCGGTAGTTTGCCCCAGATGGGCTGAGGCCAAGCGGGATCATCAGTGAAACGCGCTATATGATGCACATGAAGTTGACGTACCACATTACCCAATGCAGCCACATTCATCTTGTCCGCATCAAATACACTGGTCATCACTTCCGCTAAACGGCAAGACTCGCGAATCAATTGCAGCTGCTCCTCTTCACTCAAATGATGGATTTCAAATACATCCTCGCGCTTGGGCACCAAAATACACCAAGGAAAATTTGCATCCCGACTTAACAGCAGCAGAGATAAATCAAATTCGCCGATAACAATAGAATCCTGCGCGAGGCGCGGGTGAAGTTCAAACATGATTGCCATCCTTTTAATTGAGCAAGTGTTTATTGAATTGACCTATATTGACAAGATACTCGCCTAACCGCCCAAGACGCTATACCAATATCGCCAACCGCCGTAGAATATGCGCCTTTAAAACCCATTATAGCTACCAAGAAGTCATCACTATGCGTTCCAGCCGATTTTTAATTGCCACCCTCAAAGAAACCCCATCCGATGCGGAAGTTATCAGTCATCAACTGATGCTGCGCGCGGGCATGATCCGCAAAATGGCTTCCGGTCTTTACAACTGGCTGCCAATGGGGCTACGTGTATTACGCAAAGTTGAAAAAATTGTGCGCGAAGAAATGAACAAATCCGGTGCCATGGAAGTTCTGATGCCGGTAGTGCAACCTGCTGAACTGTGGGAAGAATCGGGTCGCTGGCAGCAATATGGGCCGGAACTACTGCGCATGAATGACCGCCATGACCGCCCGTTCTGCCTCGGCCCAACCCACGAGGAAGTCATTACCGATCTGATCCGCAACGAAATTAGAAGCTACAAACAATTGCCGGCTAATTTTTATCAAATTCAGACCAAATTCCGCGATGAAATTCGTCCACGCTTTGGCGTAATGCGTTCGCGCGAATTTATCATGAAGGATGCCTACTCCTTCCACACCAGCACCGAATCATTGCAAGAAACCTATGATGTCATGCATGCAACCTACTGCAATATTTTCACCCGACTAGGTTTGCAATTCCGCCCGGTACTTGCCGACACCGGCTCCATCGGCGGCGCTTTCTCCCATGAATTCCACGTACTGGCGGACAGCGGCGAAGACGATATCGCCTTCAGTAACGCCAGCGACTATGCCGCTAATATTGAGAAGGCCGAGGCTCTGCCACCTACCGCGCCGCGCCCTGCAGCGCAACATGTTATGCAAGAAGTGGCAACGCCAGGCAAACACAGCATCGATGAAGTCTGCGAGTTTTTGCAAGTAAGCCCGGAACAAACTGTTAAAACCCTGATCGTCCTGGGCGCGATGCGCGACGACAAAACCCAGCCGCTCGTAGCATTGGTATTGCGTGGCGATCATGAACTCAATGAAATCAAAGCAGAAAAGTTAACCGGTATTGCATCGCCATTGACCATGGCACCAGAGGCACGTATCAAAGCAGAACTTGGTGTTGGTGTTGGTTCTATAGGACCTGTTGGTTTAACTATCCCTGTGATCGTTGATCACTCTGCGGCGCATCTGGCTGATTTTGTCTGTGGCGCCAATAAAGATGGATTCCATTTGACCGGCGTGAATTGGGAGCGCGATGCGATGGCGCCACTGGTTGCCGATATTCGCAACGTAGTCACCGGCGACCCAAGCCCATGCGGCAATGGCACATTGGAGATCAAACGCGGCATCGAAGTTGGTCATATTTTCCAACTCGGCACCAAATATTCTGAAGCTATGAAAGCTAAAGTGCTGGATGTCAACGGCAAAGAGCAAACCATGATTATGGGTTGTTATGGTATTGGCGTTACGCGCGTAGTCGCTTCGGCAATCGAGCAAAACTTTGATGAAAACGGCATTATCTGGGCCGATTCAATTGCGCCATTCCACATCGCGATTGTACCGATCAACATGCAGAAATCCCCTGCTGTTGCGGCTAAATGTGAAGAGCTTTACGCACAGCTACAAGAACTGGGGTTCGATGTGTTGCTGATGGATGAGGACAAGGCGCGTCTCGGTACTATGCTCGCCGATACCGATTTGATGGGTATTCCCCATCGCATTGTGATTGGTGATCGCGGCTTGGAAGCTGGCACGATCGAATACAAAGGTCGCCGCGATGCAGAAAAACAAGAAATTGCCACCGCTGACGTACTGAGCTTTTTGCAAGCCCGCATCAAAATATAGCTATCTGTTGATTAGCGATTGCAGCGCAATATTTTTTAAGCTGCAATCGCTTTTTCACATTTTCCCGCAAGCATTTACAGCCAGTTCAATTTTCTCGTGTTTAATTAACTCGCAATCCCACTTTTACAAACTATCCAGTGTTAAAAACTCTTCTGGGGCTAATACTCTTTTGCTAATGCGAACCTTGGCAATTTCCCCGTCAAACCAATGTACTTCATTCATACGGGCACCAATTGATGTTTTACCGTTGGCTGCAATCGGTAAATAGTCTACCTGGCCGGTCAATTCTTTTTGACCATTTACGTAAGAAATAAATTCGCGGTTTTTATAAGTAACTGCCGCATGTGCCCACTCACCAACAGAATGTACTTTGGCCGAATCAATTAAGGTGAATTGCGATAGCTCCGACTTAATATAGGCATCCAAATACCACTGCTTTTTATCGTTCAACCGCAACTCGATGGTCACACGGCGATTGGGATTATCCGGTGATTCAATATGAAAAAAGCGCGGCTCCAAGTTATTTGGATAAGCATCGGCAGGTTTAAAAATAATCTCGATAGTAAATTCCGTGGCATCACCTAAAGGATTCGCATCAACCAATAAACGATCACCTTCACCATCAAAACTAACCACTTTCCCCAACTGACTATCAACAAGCGTTGGGTTTCCTTGCATTAGCGTGTGCTTCCCGCCAATCGCGTCCAGAGAATTCACCTCCCACACCAAGCTCTCACTCGGTTTCAATTGCTGCGAACCACAGGCTGCCAATAACAGCGTCGCAACCACAGCAGCAATCCGGCTTCTTTTTCTGGTTGGCCGGTGCATTAATTTACTCATCATCAACCCCTGTATAACGCGCCTGTTCTTGCAACAATTTACGCTCCACATCTCCGGGTGACCCAGTATTACGGGCCAATAGACTATAGGCGACAGGTACTAAAAATAAGGTAAGGAAAGTAGCCACCAAAACGCCCGACATCACCACCACACCAATAACAAATCGCGTTTCCGAGCCAGCCCCCGAAGAAATAACCAAAGGTAATGCGCCGGCAACTGCAGTGAGACTGGTCATTAAAATGGGGCGCAAGCGCGCTGACGATGCCTCAAGCAAAGCTTCGGTAAACTCAACCCCTCGGTCGCGCAACTGATTGGCAAACTCCACAATCAAAATGCCATTTTTTGCTGCCAAACCAATCAACATAATCAACCCGATTTGAGAGTAAAGATTAAAACTGCTACCGGTAACATACAGCCCCAACATACCACCCAATATAGCCAGCGGCACGGTTAACATAATCACAAAGGGGTGCACATAGCTTTCAAATTGCGCAGCCAAAACCAAAAAGGTGATTAAAATTCCCAGCAAGAAAATAAACATCACTGAACCACCTGCGGTTTGGAAATCGCGCGACAAACCTTTGTAATCTACCATCGCCGTTGGCGGCAGATGCTCGCGCACTAGACCATTTAAATGATTAAGTGCATCACCAAGTGCAAGATTGTCAGCCAGATTTGCCTCAATGGTTAAAGAGCGCATACGGTTGTAACGATTTAACTTACTCGCATCGGCAACTTCTTTCAGCGTCACCAAATTGGCAAGTGGAATTAATTCACCAGAATGCTCAGAGCGAACATACATATTTTGCAAACTAGTGGTAGTGCGCTGCTCATCGCGCACGCCCTGTAAGATGACATCGTACTCTTCACCATCATCAATATAAGTTGTAGCACGGCGCGATCCCAACATAGCTTCCAATGTGCGACCAATATTGTTCACGCTTACGCCTAAATCGGCCGCGCGATTAGTATCAATGACCACTTCAACTTGCGGCTTGGTTTCTTTGTAATCCCAATCAATGCCCACCAGCCCAGGATTATTTTGCTCGAGTTTTTCCAACAAAATATCGCGCCATTGCGCCAGCTCCTGATAGGTTCCACCACCCAGCACAAATTGCACTGGCTTTTGCGCCTGCGAACCGAAGCCCTGCCGCATTACCGGTGCCGCGGTTACGCCGGGCAAATCTGACAGCTTCTGGCGAATTTCATCCATCACCACAAAGGCACTACGGCGCAAGCTCCAATCATTCATTACCGCGATAATCATGCCTGAGTTGAAACTTTCGATCGCGCCAAATGAACGCGGGGCACGCACCATCAAGCGGGTAATTTCACCAGAGTCCACATACTTCAACATCCGATTTTCAATCTCGGTCATGTACTCTTCCATGTAGGCATAACTGGCACCTTCCGGACCATTAACCATTACAAAAAAAGTACCCCGATCTTCACGCGGTGCGTATTCCGACGGTATTAACTGCGCCAGAAAAAACGTCCCCAGTAGCACCAACGCGAAACTCACAACTGCTAATTTTGCGCGCGCTAAACAAGCGCGAATCGCACGCTGATAGCGCAAACGTAAACGAAGCATCCATTGGTTAATTTTTTCTACAAGATTGTTTTTACTGTCGTTGCGCTTTAATACTTTGGAGGCAAGCATAGGTGAAAGCGTTAATGCGATTAAGGATGAAAAACCAACAGCGGCTGCCATAGTGATGGCAAATTCAGAAAATAAACGCCCCACGTCACCTTTCAAAAAAACGATGGGAACAAAAATCGCAATTAACACCAGGGTTGTCGCAATAACAGCAAACCCCACTTCACGGGTGCCATCAAATGCTGCTAATAAAGGGGACTTACCTTTTTCTTCTATGTGGCGGACTATATTTTCCAACACCACAATAGCATCATCGACCACCAATCCTATCGCCAATACCAAGGCCAGCAGCGTCAACATGTTGACCGAAAAACCCATCACCGCCAACACCGTAAAGGTCGCGATAATTGAAACAGGCACAGCAACGGCAGGAACTAACATGGCACGCGCACTGCCGAGAAACAGATAAATAACCAATACCACCAGTGCAATAGCAATACTTAAGGTGATATACACTTCATGAATCGCCCGCTCGACAAATACGGAACTGTCGTAACTGTCCTCAAGACTCATCCCTTTAGGCAAAATAGAATTGATTTTATCGCGCTCTTGTTTAACTCCCCGCGCAACGTCAATAGTGTTAGCGGTCGATTGTTTAACAATACCTATGCCCACTTGCGTCACGCCATTACCGCGAAACAAGTTGCGATCTTCTTCCGTACCTTTTTCTACTTTTGCCACATCACCCAAACGAATTAAATGGCCATCCTTACCACGCTTTACCACTAGCTGACCAAATTGTTCTACCGTGCGATAAGAGCGCGCCATACGCACAGTAAATTGACGCTCTAGCGATTCAATACTACCCGCCGGTAATTCAATATTTTCGGCACGCAGTGCACTTTCTACATCATTCACGGTGAGATTACGTGCGGCCAACTCACGTCGATCCAACCACACGCGCATGGCATAACGCTGCTCCCCGCCGATACGCACACGAGCCACACCGTCGATAACCGAAAAGCGATCCACTAAATAACGTTGCGCATAATCGGACAATTCCGGCATGGTCATATTTTCCCCGGCAAAATTAAACCAGAGAATGACATCTTCATCAGAACTGACTTTTTGTACTTCCGGCGGATCTGCCTCATCCGGCAAATTTCCCAGAGCACGCGAAACGCGGTCGCGAATATCATTGGCTGCCGCATCCATATCGTGCCCAGTATCAAACTGCACAACTATATTGGATGCACCATTTTCACTCGATGACTCTATATAGCGAATCCCCTCTACACCGGAGATGCGATCTTCAATAACTTTGGTGATGCGCGTCTCTACAATATTTGCCGCAGCGCCTGGGTAGCTTGTTTTGATCGACACGACCGGAGGATCAATATTGGGGTACTCGCGTAAAGTCAGGCGATCAAAGGCCACCACACCAAATGCAATTAACAAAATAGAAATAACCGACGCAAATACCGGCCGTTTAATCGAAATATCTGAGAGCATCATGATGATTTACCCTCAGTTCTTGTTTTGTTGGATGAGATCGGACAAGTGGGTCGATTCGCTTTGTTCTGCTACCGGAGCCTCTACCGCTAAAATTTTTACTTTTTGCCCTGGGCGAATTTTTTGCAAACCATGGGTAACTAACTGATCACCTACCGACAAACCTTTTAATACTTCTACCGCTCCTTCAAGCCGCTCACCTATGGTAATTTGACGCCGCTCTACAATTGATTCTGCACCCTTTTTATTAACCACAAACACAAAATTATTACTACCCAGCGGGACCAATGCGGCCTCTGAAATAACCACTGCATCGCGCGCTGCGGCCTGTAGATCAACCAGCATTAACATACCTTGGCGCAATTCATGCTGAGGATTATCGAGCAATGCGCGAACTCTAATAGAGCGCGTCACCGGATCAATTTGGTTGTCAATGCTGACCACTTTACCGTTGAATTCCTTGCCGCCCAAATCGCGACTTTTAGCTACGATTGCCAAACCTGTCGATAAGTTACGCAGATAAATGGCAGGCACAGTGAAATCCAATTTCATTTTTGTATCATCATTTAATGTTGTGATTACACTGCCGGGTGATACAAGCGCTCCAACGCTGACTTCGCGCAACCCCATAACACCGGAAAATGGCGCCAATAAAATTAGATCTTTCAAGCGCGACTCAGTCGCGTTGTAGCGCGCACGAGCAGCCTCATATTCGCGCACGCGCTGATCAAGCAGGGATTCAGAAGCGGCGCCGCGTTTAGCCAACAGAGCCACACGATCAAGCTGCTTCTTTGCCTCATCGGTATTGAATTGCGCCTCGGCTAACAATGCGGACTCTTCGCGGCTGGTCATTTCAACCAATACCTGCCCTTTCTGTACACGCTGCCCATCATCAAAATTAATGCGTGTGATTTTTTTTGTTTCGTTCGAAGTCAGGGTGATAGATTCATTCGCCCGCAGCGTTCCCAGCGCCTCAATAATGGTGCTCAAATTCATCTTGCTGGCTGCTTGTACGATAACGTCAGCCGGCTTATCGGCAGGGGG
>CAXAVL010000072.1:0-18861 GCA_963971905.1 uncultured Cellvibrio sp. | reverse complement strand
CCGGTTTGCTGTAAGCGACCGCGTCCACATAAATCGAGGGTAAGGATACAGGGGGTTTTGTCTGGCACTGTAAAAGGTTTGATATAGGCGCGGCACAGGGCGACGTCGGCCGGGTCAGTAGCAATTAATACATCAAAGGGTTTGGCACTGACCTTTGGTAATTGATCAACCCGGGTAAATACCTTACAGCTCAAGTTGTAGCGCGCCAGCATATGCACCAGGGCTTCATTCAACGCGCTACGCGCGCCCAATACCCAGATCACCGGTTGCAGCTCTGGCGCCAATAGCGGCAGCGCAGAAATATTCTGCTGAGGCGGTAACGACAAGGGTAAAACTACGGTGAAACGTGTGCCTACACCTGGTTCTGACTCCACCTGAATACTGCCCCCCGCCGCGTCACAAATCTGCCGACAAATTGCCAAGCCTAAACCGCTGCCACCAAACTGACGCGTGGTTGAGGTATCAGATTGGATAAAGGGCTGAAACATCTGCTCGCATTTATCGGCGGCTATGCCTATGCCGGTATCCTCCACATTTATTTCCAAATAATAATCTGCAGAATGCGCAGCGACGCTAGGTGCCCGCACCAAAGTGCGCGCGCGCGCCAGTATTTGTCCTTGGGGGGTAAACTTAATCGCGTTGGTGAGCAAATTGATCATTACCTGCCGCAGGCGCACCTTATCGCCAATCACCTCCAGCGGAACATCGGGTGCTATGTCCAAAATCAAAGCCAGCCCTTTGTGCACGGCATCATCAGAGACTATATCAATCGCCTCCTCCAGACAGGCATCCAGATGAAAATGATTTTGTTCAATGGTTATACCGCCCGCCTCAAAGCGGGAATAGGTCAACACATCGTCGAGGATACTCAGCAGCGCGTCGCCACTGGTTTTGATCATGTCGGTAAAACGCAGCTGCTCACGATTGAGGCCGGTATCGCGCAATATATCGGCGGCACCCAGGACTGCATTTAAAGGCGTGCGTATTTCATGGCTGATATTGGCCATAAAGCGGCTTTTGGCCAACGCGAGGGATTCAGCGTGTAACTTGGCTTGTTTCAAGGCGATGGCGGTAGACACCCGCTCGTCTACATCCACCAGGGTGGCAGCTATGGCGGTAAGTGCTCCACGCGCACCGCCAAGAACAGGTGTCATGGTCATTTCTACCCAAGTGTGGTTGCCAGCCCTGTGTGCCATGCGCAGGTCCAAACGCATACTGGAGCGGCGGCCACCGCGATACTCGGCCAGTGCGCGCTCCACTTCGGCGCTATCAGCAGCATCCATAAAGTCGGTAATACAAGCCCCCATACAGCTATCTTCATCCGCGCCGACCATGCGTCGCCAGGCTTGATTAATAAACACCAGCTCACCATGGGGCAGCATGCGCAGCACTACATCGGGGATATGATCAACTACCGAGCGATAGTTGTATTCGCTTTCTGCAACGGCTTGCTCGGCCAAAACTCGCTGGGTAATATCGGTTTCAATCGCGATAAAACGTATCGCATTACCGGTTTCGTCCAGTACGGGTGAAACATCTATTGCGACCCAATAAGGCTTGTTGGATCGATCGTAGTTAAGTATCTCTACTTGAAATGCCCGACCTTGGCGAATCGCCACCGACATTTTTTCAACCGTGTCCTGATCGGTATCCGGCCCCTGCAAAAAAGCACCTGGCTGACGTCCGATGACCTCAGCAGTGGAGTAACCGGTGCGGGTTTCAAAACTTTGGTTGACCCATTCAATCCTGCCCTTGCGGTCGGTAATCACCACCATGTTATTGGTATGACTGGCGACCAACGCCAGCCTGTGGGCATATTCTTGCTGCTCTTTAAGCTGTACTTCCATGTCCTTATGTTGCTGAATATTAAACAAGGAGCCGATATAGCCGTCCTGATCATTGGCAGTTAAGCGCAGTTCAAACCAATGGCGTCGCTGTTGAGAATCCAACAACTCCAACTCTACTGAGCGCCCGGCCTGTAATTCTGCAAAACACTCTTCAAATTCGGCGGAGCTTTTAGCCTCGGCGAGAAAATCACAGAGTGAAACGCCCAGGAGTGCCTCGGGGGCGTAACCCAGCTGGCGCGTCCAGGCAAGATTGACGTAACTCAAATTAAACTGTTCGTCGCACTCAAAAATACACTCATCCAATAGCTCCAGTAATTTTGCCTGACGGCGCTGACTACTGGTTAAGCGCTCAACCAGCGCGTACTGAATTTGTACCTGCAATTCATCGCTGGAATCGTCACTGGGATTAGTGGAGCTATGGCTATCATCTGACACAGAGTCACCTTTTGCCTGCAGCTTACTGCGGCGCTATAAGTTCCTGGGAGCGAATCACTTGAGCGTAGAGTGGAAACACTTCCTGACAATAAAAATCCTGCTCAAAGGTAGTGCGACTGGAAGTGCAATCGGATAGAACACTGACCTGAAACCCCATATCAATCGCCGAGCGTGCGGTAGAGTCAATGCAAATCGAGGTCACGGTACCGGCAATTACCAACTCTTTAATACCAGCCTCACGCAGACTGTGAGCCAATTGGGTGTTGGTGAATGCATTAAGGCCCCGCTTACCGGGAATCACTTTTACAAAATCATCGAACTCGGTCAGTTCATTGATAATTTCCGCACCATAGGAACCTTCTTTAAAAGCCCCCACGTCGGCAATAACCTTGAGTATGCCTATGGGCTTTTTTAACTCAGAGTAATCCCCGGTAAAGTGAATGGGTGTATTCACTACCAAACCAAATTCCGACCCGACTTTACGCAACAGATTCACGGTATTCTCCACCACACCGGTTACCCGCGATGACTCTTCTATCACCTTGTGGAGAATGCCATCGGGCGAGAAGTAATCATTTTGAAAACCAATAAGAATTAATGCTTTATCTGCTAACGGCTGCATAGGTTTCTCCAAAATAAATGTCACTCAGTTATTGAGCGCAATTGAATTAACACACTTTTCAGGGCGGCTTTGCTGACCGGCTTCTCCAAATAATGAGTAATACCCGCCGCAAACAATGCACTAATGGCATCAGGTTCGGTCAGTCCGGTAAGCGATATTTTGGGAGTATTTCTGTTAGGTGAGTCACCGGAATGCAAGATGCTGGCAACCTCGCTGCCCAATAAACCGGGCATACGTTCATCAAGTAGCAAGACATCAAACGCAGTTTCTTGCGCAAGCTGTAGAGCGCGCTCACCATCATTCGCGCAGGTTACTTCGCAGCCGAGCTGCTCCAACATAACCCGTGTGGCAATTTGACTAGGCAGGCTATCATCGGCAACCAAAATCGATAGATCGAAAGGCTCAACTTCAGTAGAAGCAGGTGATTGGGGATTTTCCTGAGTGATCATCGGTGCCCTCATATGCATCAACAGAAGCTGTAAGTCCGTGTCAAAAAAGGGCCAAAACAAACTATTTTCACTTGGCGACTGGGTAGTCTCAGCTACTGGCTCAGACTCTAATAACGCAGCTAAGAGATAAACAACAATTTCAGAATTATCGCCACTAGGTGATAAATTATTTTGTTCACGCCGATCCACTAAGCGCAACTGATCAGGTTTGAGTGTAGCAGGCACATTACAATCGTATTCAACAACACAACGCATATTGAACCGCGACTCCAATGCACACACTTGACGCTGCAAATAAATATCGTCCGAGCAAACCACCAATGTTACCGCCTTAGATCTGACATCTACCGCTTCTGTTTCCTCCACCAGCGGCCGATCCAAAACACAAGTGTCCGGCAATAAGATTTCAAGCCCTGCCTGCTCATCACAAGACAACACCAGCACCAATACGCCAGCCTTAATCCGAATATCCAACATAATTTGCCCAACAACTTGCGGCAGCAAAGTAAGCAGCTGAGCCAATAACGGGTCAACTAAATCAGCTGCAGCGCCTTCATAAGTAATGTTGGCGTGTTCGGTATGATTATGTAACAGCCACTCAACATGAGCAGGAGCACGCGTTGCAAAATGTGCAACCACGCACTGCACCGTCGCTAAAACATCGACTCGTTCTAAAACATCCACTTGCGCACTCATGATCCTGATCCGCCTACCGCTAACTGATTTACTGCATACTTAAGTAAAAGCAAGTTATGCGCCATCAGTGGTAACTAAGACTTTTTGTATAACTTTTAGTAACTTAGCCAAATAATTAACTAAGCCAAAAACAAAAGAATCACAAAGTGCCACGCATTTTGCGTTGCAAATTGCGAATTGAAGAAAAGATCAAAAAATACAAGCAGCCACTGATATAGACCGGGCACATCGGAATATTGGTTTAGAGTTTTAGGTCAAACGGATTAGCGTAATAGCGAGGTGGGGAAAGTATCTTTAAACGGGAGACGAAAACAACAGCGACAACCTATTCACTGCATTTATCGATAGTGCCGCAATGGCATTTTTATGGAGAACCAATAAAAAAACATAAAAAAAACCCGCTCTACTTTCATTGCAGAGCAGGTTTTAATTGTCCTGAAGTTTTTCAGAACTTTGATGTGGTGCCCGAGGCCGGACTTGAACCGGCACGACCAAAAGATCGACAGATTTTAAATCTGTTGTGTCTACCGATTTCACCACTCGGGCAGAGTGCTTTTACTTCGGTAAGTAAAAGAAAAATGGAGGCGCGACCCGGAGTCGAACCGGGCTCAACGGATTTGCAATCCGACGCATAACCGCTTTGCTATCGCGCCATTTCGAGAGGCCGCAATTCTAGCGGACTCATTTTGAAAATCCTAGTCTTTTATCGATGAACTCAAAAGGTTTTTTGACAGTTGTTTAAATGCTGCGCAGGTCGATCAAAAAGTCGTTATTTATCTGGCGATGCGGGCAACAAATAAGGCCAGGCAGCGCGTAAATAGAGCACCATCGACCAAAGTGTTAATGCTGCAGCACCGGCCAAAGCGATAAAACCTATCGGCAGCAGTACTGGGATATTAGCCAGCAGCACAATAATGGCGGTCATTTGCAGTGTGGTTTTAATCTTGCCAATACTGGAAACAGCAACACTTGCGCGCTGCCCCACTTCGGCCATCCATTCACGCAGTGCAGAGATAACAATCTCACGCCCCACAATCACTGCAGCAGCGACAACAAACCAAGCTGAATCATGATGCAGAGTGACTAGCAGCAACAATGCAATAGCCACCATTAATTTGTCAGCAACTGGATCAAGAAAAGCGCCAAACGGCGTGCTTTGATTGTATTTGCGTGCGACATAGCCATCAGCCCAATCGGTAATGGCAGCAACACTGAAAATTAATGAAGAGACTATATAAGCCCAGCCAAAGGGTAAGTAAAAGACCACCACGAAGAGCGGAATTAAAAAAATCCGCATCAAGGTCAGTTGGTTGGCAAGGTTCATAAAGTGATTCCAGAAAAGCGTTCTACATTCGGCCGCGATAATACACCAGCAGGAGGTCATTAACACCTTTTGGTTATATTACTGAAACATTTGAAGTATAGGTGAGCGGCTCTTAATCATTGTGGAAAAAGGCGTAGATCTCTTCTGCGAGCCGCTGACTAATACCATTTACGCGGGCCAAATCATTGATGCTGGCGTTTTGCACTTCCTGCAATCCACCAAAATGCCGCAGCAACTCGCGGCGGCGATTAGCACCAATACCGGGAACATCCTCCAGAGTTGAAGTTTTGCGTTTTTTATCGCGCCGCTGCTTGTGGCCGGTGATAGCAAAGCGATGTGATTCATCGCGAATGTGCTGTATCAGATGCAATGCAGGTGAATCGCCGGGCAAGACAATTTCTGCCCCTGTCTCGCCATCAAACAGGGTTTCAAAACCTGCCTTCCGGGTTGAGCCTTTAGCCACACCGATCAATAGGACGTTTTGCACACCCAATTCTGCAAGCACTTCTTTGGCCTTCCCCAGCTGACCCTTGCCACCATCGATCAGTAGAATGTCTGGCAATTTACCTTCGCCATTTTGCAAGCGTGTATAGCGCCGCGTAAGCGCTTGCTCCATTGCGGCGTAATCGTCGCCGGGTGTAATGCCGTCAATATTGAAGCGGCGATAATCGGACTTCAGCGGACCATTAGTATCAAATACCACACAACTGGCGACCGTCAATTCACCGCTGCTGTGGCTGATATCAAAACATTCCATCCGTTGGGGTGTTTCATCTAAATTAAGCGCGTCCTGTAATGCGACAAAACGATCAAGCGAATTCTTTTTGTTATTGATATGGGCAATTAAGTTTTGCTGGGCGGCCGTTGCTGCCATTTGCAACCATTGGGCGCGATGGCTTCGCACCTGATGATTAATTAGCACTTGCCGCCCCACGGATTGCTGCAACGCAGCACTGAGCAGCTCAACCTCTTCAAGCTGGCTGCCGACAATAAGTTCACGCGGAATTTCACGGCCAGTATTGGCGAGATAAAATTGCGGAATAAATTCGGCGAGAATTTCTGCCGGTGTTTCCGCCAGGGTTGCCGATGGATAAAAACTACGGCTACCTAAAATTCGCCCCTGGCGAATAAATAACACATGCACGCAAGTTGCAGATGCGCGCATCTCGGCGGCGATCACATCGATATCGCCATTACCTTCTTCAATGACCTGCTGGGTTTGTACAGTGCGCAGCGCGGTAATCTGATCGCGATAGGCCGCTGCTTTTTCAAAGGCTAACTCCTGCGCAGCAACATCCATCTTATCTGCCAGTTCACCTAATAACTTATCAGCATTGCCCGTGAGAAAGAGACTGGTGTGATACACATCGGCTTTGTAATCAGCAGGGGAAATAAACTCTACACAGGGCGCCGTGCAGCGTTTGATTTGGTATTGCAGGCAGGGACGAGTGCGGTTTTTAAATACACTGTCTTCACACTGGCGCACACGGAAGGTTTTTTGCAAAAAATGCAGGCTTTCTTTTACTGCACCCACATTGGGAAATGGGCCAAAATAATCACCGCGCTTTTTCTTGGCGCCGCGATGAAATGAAATACGCGGGTAATCTTCGCCGCTGGAAATAAAAATGTAGGGGTAGGACTTATCGTCACGCAGCAAAATATTGTAGGGTGGACGATTAGATTTAATCAGGTTCTGCTCAAGAATCAGTGCTTCCGTTTCACTGGCGGTAACCGTGATTTCGACTCGCGCAATTCGGCTCACCAACGCTTGTGTCTTTGGCGTTAAACCAGTTTTGCGAAAATAACTCGACAACCGCGCCTTTAAATTTTTGGCTTTGCCGACATACAAAATCGCACCGTCAGCACCAAACATTTGATAGATGCCCGGCTGCTGGGTGGTATTGGAGAGAAAACGGGAATGATCAAACAGATCAGCGCTGTTGTGCGTCATCAGAAAACAAGTCTGTGTAGATAAGACAAAAGCCGTTGTCTATACAACGGCTTCCGGATCCAGAAGATTATGCTTTACCGCTAGCAGGGTTAATTCAACATCGCTGTTTATATCCAATTTTTCAAAAATGCGATAACGATAGGAGTTCACCGTCTTGGGGCTTACACAAAACGTATTGGCTATATCGTTTACTTTTTGGCCATTGGCAATCAGCATGGCTGTCTGTAACTCTCGCTGGGATAGCTTCTCAAACGGTGATTCCTGATTATTACCACCTGAAAAGGTTCTGAGTGCAAGCTGCTGGGCAATACTGTTACTCATGTACAAATCACCACGAATCACTTTATCGATCGCATCGGTAATCTCGGTGAATTCGGCACCTTTAGTAACGTAACCTACTGCTCCAGCTTGCATCAGCCGTGTTGGGTACAGATCATCATCGCACGCAGTAACTGCAATAATTTTGAGCACCGGGTTTACCGTCAGCAATTTCTTCGTCGCTTCAAGGCCGCCCATACCGGGCATTTTTACATCCATCAGCACAACATCGGGCTTTAAAATACGCGCCTTTGTTACTGCTTCTTCGCCACTCTTGGCGTCCCCAACCACCTGATAGCCGTCTATGTCGGCTAGCATACGCACTATTCCCATGCGAACTAGATCGTGATCATCGACTACGAGAATCTTTGTCAAACTAGCCCCCAATCCGAAACCGGATACAAAACATTGTTGTTATAACTGCCATAAAAATCTCTGGCACATTTTTAATGATTGTAGTGAGACTGCAAGCAAACTACCACTATTTAATGCGCCGTTTAGACACCCTTAAATGCCAATAATCGATTATCAGTCTGTTTTTATTACCTTTTTAGAATTAACACCCATTACCACCAGCCTACTTTTTGAGCAGAGTTATGAACTAAAGTCATCTATGGATAGGTGCGAGGCTCCATTTCCAGCATCACGCCAAATTGCTCAAACACCGATTGTTTAATCAACTCAGCCAATTCCAGCACCGCCATACCTGACGCCTTAAGGGGATTTGTGAGCACAAGCGCTTGCTGTTGATGAACGACTGCGCCGCCGACTTCTTTGCCCCGCCAACCCGCCTTATCAATCAGCCAACCTGCCGCCAGTTTTATCTGACTTTCCGAAACTGGATAGGCAACAATATCAGGGTGGCGCGCTTTCAAATTATTAAACTGTGTGTGTGTAACGACTGGGTTCTTAAAAAAGCTACCTACATTTGGAATTGTCGCTGGGTCAGGTAGTTTGGATTGACGAATCTCTATAACTGCAGCACTGACTTGTTGCGGGCTAATATCGGCCTCAACCATATCATTAAATACAGCTCGCAAAGCAGGATAAGTCAGATTCAGGCGTGGCTTCTTATACAGCCGAAACGTTACCGAGGTGATGACATACTGATCTTTCAAGGCCTGTTTAAAGATACTATCGCGATAGGCGAAGTGGCAGCTTTCATTGGTGAAGGTTACCGATAAGCCCGAGCGAATATTTAAAGCAGATAGTTCAGCGACTAATTCTTTAATTTCAACCCCATAAGCGCCAATATTTTGGATGGGCGCAGCACCGACACTCCCCGGAATTAGCGATAGATTTTCCAATCCGTAAAGCGAGTTATCGAGCGAGTACTCAACTAACTGATGCCAATTTTCACCGGCCGCCACCTTCAACCAAACATAGTCATCATTTTCAGCAACCACCTCCCTACCCTGGGATTTTATATGCACTACCAGACCAGAAAAGTCATCGCGCAGAACAATATTGCTGCCGCCACCTAGTAGCAGTAAGGATAAATTTTCAGTACGCGCAAACATGAGCGCTTCACGCAATTCATCATCGTTTTTCACACTAACAAACAACTGCGCCAGTGCAGGTACAGCGAGCGTGTTGAATTTCTGTAAATTAAAATGTGGTAAAAAAAGTGGCACAGCCAGTTACCTAATAAAGAATTACTTGATAAAGAATTACTTGGTAAAGAATCGCTTAATTAATTGGCGTTTTGTAGTGTGGGATCATTAACGAAATGAGTTGCTGCGAATATGGTTAAGCAGGCCCAGTGCGGCGCCTTCGACCAAATCCAGCACCAACTCAAAACCATCATTGCCACCATAATAAGGATCCGGCACTTCACGATAATCAGCGCGTTCACCAAACTCCAAAAACAAACCCAAATGGCCGGTGTAGGTCGATGGTTTCATGCGCTGCAAATCCATTAAATTGGATTTATCCATCGCAAGGATATAATCAAACTCAGCAAAATCATTGGCACTGACTTGACGCGCGCGCAGCACCGACAAGTCATAACCGCGCTGACGTGCTGCGGCCACTGTGCGGGCATCTGGCGCTTTGCCAATATGCCAGTCGCCGGTGCCCGCTGAATCCACCTGAATTTTATGTTCCAACTTTTCGCGCGCAAGCAATTCACGAAAAATGCCGTCGGCGGTTGGTGAGCGGCAAATATTGCCCAGACAAACAAACAGTACTTTAGCCATAAGGATTTTAACCTTGCGTTTCCAAAATCGCTTTCACGCGCAATAAATCTGCTTCGGTATCGACACCACCGGGCACCGCAGCGCAGGCTTCCGCGATATGAATTGCCTCGCCATTGGCCAACAAGCGCAATTGCTCAAGGGATTCGATTTGCTCAAGTTGCGCTTGCGGCCAGGTAATAAAACGGTCCAGCAATGCCACACGGTAGGCATAAATACCAATGTGGCGCTGCGCCGGAAAATTTTCCGGCAAATTATTGGCATTCTCTTTTGCAAAATGATCGCGCGGCCAGGGGATAGGCGCACGGCTAAAATACAGCGCTTTGCCCTGTTGGTCGGCAACTACTTTAACGATATTCGGGTTGCGGAAATCTTCAAAACTGTGAATAGGCTCGCTTAATGTTGCAACACTCGCGTAATCATTTGCAGCGAGATTGGCAGCCACTTGATTAATCACGGCGGGCGGAATTAAAGGCTCATCACCCTGTACATTGACCACAATATCGCTTGCACTCAAACCTAACTGCGCAACCACTTCCTGCAAGCGATCAGTGCCAGAATTATGTGCCACCGAGGTCATACACACTCGTGCACCAAAGGCCATTGCTGCCGTTTCGATACGTGTATCGTCTGTGGCGATAATGACCTGTGCTGCATCACTTTCACAGGCGCGTTCATAAACGTGCTGAATCATTGGTTTGCCCGCAATCTCTTTTAACGGTTTTGCTGGCAACAGGGTAGAGGCATAACGCGCGGGGATAACGACATAAAAACTCATGATGGCATTCCGTCAATAAATTCTATTTTGAGTTAAAAATGGCTTTTTTCTGCATACAAATTCGCTCAAGTTTTTGCTGCAGCGCCTGCCAAAAACTATCCGGCAGGCTGGCGGTGATCGGCAAATAAAACCAATTGGGCTGGGCGAATTCGCGGCATTTCACCGCATCTTTTTCCGTCATTACCACCGGTAAATCGTTGGCAAATTGAAAATCATGTTCGGTATAAGCATGATGATCAGGAAACGCATGTAACTTGGGTGTCAAACCAAGTTCAGTCAAGGTATTGTAGAAGCGCTGCGGATTACCGATACCGGCAACTGCATTAACCTGCACCGAACTCAATTCATTAAGAGATACTTTTTTACCGGACTGAAGATTTATGAAGTCCTGTGCGCAAACGTGCATCGGGATATAAAATAAATCCTCCAAGCCGGGCAATTTAAATTGCTCGATGGGCGAATTCACTACAACCCAATCAACCGTTTTAAGGCGTGACTTAGGCTCGCGCAAAGGGCCAACCGGTAAACGCCAACCATTGCCCAAACCACGCTGGCCATCGACCACGGCGATTTCAATATCTCGCCCTAAGCGATAGTGTTGCAGACCATCATCACTTAATAAGACATCGCAGTTTTCGTCTTCCAATCGTCTGGCCGCCGCAACACGATCTGGCCCCACACAAACGGCACAACCCGTTTGTTGGTAGATAGCAACCGGCTCATCGCCAGCCTCGGTGGCAGTGCTTTGTGCATTCAATAGATAGGGGTAATAATTGGCCTTGCCACCATATCCGCGGCTGATAACACCGGGATTAAAACCCTGCTGCTGCAACCATTTCACCAATGCAATCAGTAAAGGGGTTTTACCGGTACCGCCCACCGAAATATTACCTACCACAATAACGGGAGTGACCAAGCGTTTTTGTGCGTGACGCTCAAGCCAATAGCGGCGCACATGCGCTAACACAACGAAAACAGCTAGCAGTGGCATCAACAGTAGGGTCCAGCGGCGCTTACCGTACCATGCTGCCAACCAAGGGCTCTGTATGTGTGGCGATGCCGAAGAGGCCGGCACTTGTTTATCGGGAGAGATCAATAGCAGATACCATGTTGCAATAGCGATCTATCCAAAATAGAACGATAAGATCCATTCAGATAGTGAAACTGAAAAACAAAAAGGACTTTTGCATCCGGGATACAAAAGTCCTTCAGGTTGCGAAGTTGGGAGATTGTAACCGACTCGCTAGTCTTTTTCAGGCTCAGGTTGACGGGTGGTAATGCTCAAATGGGCAAAACCTAATTGACCCGCCGCATCCATTGCCTGCACCACTGCTTGATGGGGTGTTTTGGCATCGGCCGTAATAACAAGCGGCACTTTGTTATTGCCATCGGCCATTTTGCTCAAAGCTGACTTCAAGGTTTCAATTTTGCTATTGACCAGCGCCTGCCCGTTGACCGCATAACTGCCATCGGTACTGATTAAAATTTCAATTTGATCCGGTAGGTCACTACTCTGTTCACCCACCGCTTCGGGCAAGTCCACACTCAAATGGGTCTCTTTGGTGAAAGTAGTAGAGACCATAAAAAAGATCAGCAACAGAAATACCACATCAATCAGTGGTGTAAGGTTGACCCCTTCATCTTCTGTTCTTTGGCGGCGAAATTTCACGTTGCGACCCCGCGCCTTAAACCAGTTTTACATCGACACGGCGGTCGCTGTGTAAAGCATCTACCAACTTGATCGCCTCTTCTTCCATGGTGACCACAATCGAATCAATACGGCGCTGGAAAAACCGATGGGCGATCATCGCGGGAATTGCCACAATCAAACCCGCTGCGGTGGTGTACAACGCAACTGAAATACCGCCCGCCAACACACCGGTATTGCCAGTGCCTTGAACCATAATCGAATTAAATACCTGAATCATCCCAAAGACTGTGCCCAACAAGCCGAGCAGCGGCGCTATATTTGCGATGGTACCTAAAATGTTTACATAACGCTCAAGCTCATGAATCACCTGACTCGCTGCCTCTTGCACCGAATCTTTCATGACTTCGCGACCATGTTTAGAGTTGCTCAAACCCGCCGCAAGAATTTGCCCCAGTGAAGAAGATTGTTTTAATTCACGCAGTTTGGTCGCATCAAGCTGATTATTTTTAATCCAGCTCCACACTTGGGCCAGCAACGTTTTAGGGGCTATTTTGGCTGGATTTAGCGTCCAATAACGTTCAACACTGATCGCAATTACTAACAATGAACAGGCCAGAATCGGCCACATCAAAATACCACCAGCTAAAAAAATCTCGAACACAGATAGCTTCCTCTTATTGTGCACATCAGTTGAGCTTACGGCTTTATTTTGTGGCGTACCTTACCACAAGAGCCCGGGATTGCCATGGGGCAGTTTGCTTTGTCTGCAAATGTGTGAAGAAGTTGCATGTGCGGGCAGATTAATACTCAATCAAACCAATAGCGTCGCCGCGCTTGGCGATACTCGTACACTTGCTGCAATTGATGTTGATCCCACTCAAATACTAACGCTCCTGATTCTGCCGTATTCATTTCACGACTGCCGACAGACTGGTAACGCTGGCGAACTTGCGGATGAGGATGACCATGCTGGCTGCGATAGCCGGCGGAATAAACGACTATTTCCGGCTGCATTTTATTCACAAAACCGACACCAGAGGATGTACGGCTCCCATGATGCGCCGCCAATAACAACTGCAGTTTTTGTGGCAATTGTTGTGTATAGAGCAATTGATTTTCTACCGAGGTTTCAATATCACCGGGCAATAAAATATGCTGCTCACCATAACTAATCAGCAATACACAGGAGCGATTATTCGCACTGGCGCGCGCAAGCTGCACAAATGATAAAAACTCAAAACGCACTGACTGCCAATACCATGCAGGAGTCTGATGGCAATTTTGTGGCTCGGCGATATTCTTTGCGGCTTGCGGAATTTTCGTTGGCTCACCGGCTAATAGCTGATCGACGGAAACTTTTTCCAACAAACCGATCAAACCACCTGCGTGATCCATATCGCCATGGCTAACTACCAATTGCTCGACATGGTGAATTCCCTGCGCGTATAAATAAGGCGCTACTATGCCGCTGCCCGCGTCAAAATTATCGGTGAACTTGGGGCCGGTATCATACACCAGAGTTTGCTCCGCTACTCGCACAACCACCGCAGTACCCTGCCCCACATCCAATACGGTCAATGTTAGATCGGGCTGATTGGGCGGAGCGATAAAAAAATTTAACCCTGCCCCTAACAGTAACCCACCCCACCCCAACGCACGGGGAAATAAACCTTTGGGCAACAACAACACGCAGCAACTCATTGCGATCAATAGGGCAAAAGCTGGATTAAATGCCACAACCGGGCTTGACCAATAACCACCCAATGCGAGCAGTCCGTCTAAAAATACTTTTAACAACTCCATCAACCAGCCTGCGCCCTGCAATAAAAAATCGCTAGTGCCACCTAATAAATCGCGAACAGCAGCGCTAATCAATAACAACGGCACGACTAAGAAGGTGATCAACGGAATCGCGATGCCATTGGCAATCGGGGCGACCAAAGAAACGGTACTCACCAATAAACTCAAGGGCAGCAACAAACCAACAAACATGACCCATTGTGAGCGAACAAATCCGGTCAACAAATTAAGTGCACTAAAGCCCGACCAAGGTTCGACGGTCTTTTTAGCCACGAAGCGCCCGGAGAAACCGATCAACAAGAGCGCAACCGCACCAAAGGATAACCAAAAGCCCATATCCAACGCAGCAAGCGGATCAAGCACAATAATCAGCGCAAGGGCAATACAAAAAATATCGATAACATGAATGCTGCGCCGCCATAAACACGCCAAATAAAACACGACTAACATAATCAGCGTGCGGACCGTGGGGATATTAAAACCGGCGAGCGCCGCATAATAGCTTGCACTGACAATCGCAAAACACCAGGCGATCATTAATGCGGGGCAGCGATGCCACATAAGCTGTACACATTTACCTAGCAAGAGACCAAGATAGAATCCAAACATTGCTAGAAAACCAACATGCAAACCCGAGATAGCAATGAGATGACTGGTACCTGTTTGCTGCATGCGCAGCCATTGGTTTTTATCTACCAACGCAGAATCGCCAATCAACAGAGCAATTAAAATGCCGCGCTCGCTACTTTCACTGTGCGCCACCACCCACTGCTGCAACTTATGGCGCTGCAAGTTGATCCAATCATCAAACCAAAATGATTTTATCGCTGACTTGAGCAGTTGATTATCACGCCCTTCAACGACATAACCAGTCGCCCCTACACCTTGGCGCAACAGCCACGCTTGATAATCAAACCCCGCCGGATTGACAAAACCGCGCGGCCGCTTGAGCCGCACCCGCAATTGCCATTGATCGCCAATTACCAACTGCGGAAGCTCGAGCATCGCCCCGTTGCGCTGGTACTGATACCAACTCAATTGCAATTTGGAGGGGAATTTTTCCGGCAGGATTTCTTGCCCTGTAGCGGTAGTCACCGAGGTAACGCGAAGATTAAAACGCAAAAGGCGATTATTTTGTTTCGGTAACCCCTGAATCTGGCCTGCAACAATCAGGTCTTTACCAGCCAAGCGGTCATCCAACTGCATGGCGAGCAAACTTTGCCCGGCATAGCCCCCCCAAACCAGACCGCAAGACAGGGCAAGCCAATAGCGGATACAGCGCCATCGCCAAGATAAAATTAACAGAGGAAATACAAAATACAGGCTCCACAAGGGAGGTAACCGAGGAAAAAAGCTGACGGCAATCACACCGAGAGAAAACAACAATAATGCGAAAGGCATGGCGATATTCCTTTTTGCCAACTGTTATTCCGAAATGACTTCGAAGTACACCTCCCTATCATCCGGCTGTCCGGCAGCTTATGGCATCCTGCGACGGTAAACAAGGCTCGAACTTGTTAACCAAGATAGCTGATCTCATAGTGTTCAAGACAATTTAAAGGCATAATGCCGGTTCATTTTTGGAGTACTCTGGTTTAAGCATGGCGCGCAATCTACTCAAACGATTTTTCCCTTCACCAGCTGCGATCAAAAGCAATCCCGCCCTGCACTTTTTGGGGGATTTGCTGCATGACCCCAACCTATTTCACTTAAACCGCCACTCCGTCTCTGTTGCTTTTTTTTGGGGCACCTTTTTGGCGTTTGCGTTTCCGTTACCGGGACAGATGGCCGTTGCCGCTTTGGCAGCTTTGTATTTTCGTTGCAACCTGCCGATTACCGTTGCGCTAGTGTGGATTACCAATCCGCTGACCATTCCATTTTTCTTTTTTATAGCCTACAAAATTGGTTGCCTGATTCTTGGCATACCTGAAGAAGCGTTTAAATTTGAATTGTCCTGGTCATGGATTATGAATGAGCTAGAGCGACTGGCTCCTCCATTTTTAATGGGGTCAGTAATTATGGGATTAGTATTGGGTGGCTTAGGCTACTTCGGCATGCAATTTTATTGGCGCTGGCATGTGAATCACAATTGGAATAAACGCAAAAAAACACGCGCCGAAAAATTTAAAAAGTGATGCACGGTAAAAATCTGTAAATTAATAGTTGCTACAGTTATTTTCTTCTGCGTCATCACCAATAAAAAAGCGAGCCTGAATTGAGGCTCGCTTTTTTATTGGCTGGTCAGTTAAGGCCTGAAGATATTATCCTCAAGGCCGTTAACTTACTCAGGGCGCATATGGGGGAATAACAATACATCGCGGATCGACGGTGCATTGGCAAACAACATAATCAAACGGTCGATACCAATCCCTTCACCTGCCGTTGGTGGCAAACCGTATTCCAACGCGCGCACAAAGTCGGCGTCGTAATGCATGGCTTCATCATCACCGGCGTCTTTTTCACGCACTTGTTGCATGAAACGCTCAGCTTGATCTTCTGCATCATTTAACTCAGAGAAACCATTCGCCAATTCGCGCCCGCCGATAAAGAACTCAAATCGGTCAGTTACTGCCGGGTTTTCATCATTACGACGCGCCAAAGGTGACACTTCAATTGGATATTCGGTGATAAAGGTTGGTTGATCCAACTTGTGCTCAACCGTTTCTTCAAAAATTTCGATATGGATTTTGCCCAGACCGTAGGAATCTTTAATTTGAATACCCAAATCTTTTGCAGCTTTAGTTGCACCTTCAATGGTGCTTAACTGCTCGCGTGTAATTTGCGGGTTATAGTGCAAAACCGAATCAAACACCGACATACGAGCAAATGGCTTACCAAAATCGTATTCGCTGGTTTGGTATTTCAAATTAGTGCCACCAGTCACTTCGATGCACAACTTACGCAACAAATCTTCAGTCAAATCCATCAGATCTTTGTAATCGGCATAGGCTTGATAGAATTCCATCATAGTGAATTCTGGATTGTGACGAGTGGATACACCCTCGTTACGGAAGTTGCGGTTGATTTCAAATACGCGTTCAAAACCGCCAACCACCAAACGCTTCAAGTAGAGTTCCGGCGCGATACGTAAAAACATATCCATATCCAGCGCATTGTGATGAGTGATAAATGGCTTGGCTGAAGCGCCACCAGGAATTACATGCAACATGGGAGTTTCTACTTCCATAAATCCGCAGCCACTCATGTAGTTGCGAATAAAACTGATGCACTGTGAGCGCAAACGGAAAGTGTCGCGCACTTCCGGATTTACAATTAAATCAACATAGCGTTGGCGATAACGAATTTCCTGATCGCTCAGGCCGTGGTATTTATCCGGCAGCGGGCGCAATGCTTTGGTCAGCAATTGATACTCTTCCAAATTCACATACAAATCGCCTTTGCCCGATTTGTGCAATGCGCCTTTAACGCCGACTATATCGCCTATATCCCACAGACCCCACTTATCTTTAATAACTTCTTGCGCCGCTTTATCGGCATACAATTGGACTGAACCATCGCCATCTTGCAGCACCATAAATGGGCCACGTTTTGCCATAATACGGCCAGCAACACTCACCACCTGATTCAGCGCTTCTAATTCTTCTTTGGTTTTTTCGCCAAATTGCGCCTGCAAATCAACACTTTTATCAGCGCGACGGAAATCATTGGGGAAGGCATTGCCCTTCTCGCGAATCGCAGCCAATTTCTGGCGACGCTCGGCAATGAGTTTATTTTCATCCTGTGCTTCTGTTTGTGCTGATTGGGTTTCGTTGCTCATAGTCTTCACTGAAGTTGAATTAAAAATGTAGGGTTAGATCTGAAAAAATTACAGACCTGCTTTTAAACTTTCGACAATAAATTGGTCGAGATCGCCATCTAACACTGCCTGAGTGTTGGAGGTCTGCGCACCGGTACGCAAATCTTTAATGCGTGAATCATCCAATACATAAGAGCGAATTTGGCTGCCCCAACCAATATCGGATTTATTATCTTCCATCGCTTGCTTATCCGCATTGCGCTTTTGCATTTCCTGTTCGTACATTTTCGCACGCAGCATTTTGTAAGCCTTGTCGCGGTTGGCATGTTGCGAGCGCTCGTTCTGGCATTGCACAACAATATTGGTTGGAATATGCGTAATACGCACTGCCGAGTCAGTTTTGTTAATGTGCTGCCCACCGGCGCCACTGGCGCGGTAAGTGTCGATCCGCAAATCTGACGGATTGATTTCAATTTCAATATTGTCATCGATTTCAGGCGAGACAAATACCGAACAGAATGAAGTATGGCGACGATTGCCGGAGTCAAAAGGCGATTTCCGCACCAAGCGATGGACGCCAGTTTCAGTGCGCAACCAACCGAATGCATACTCACCTTCAAAGTAGATAGTGGCACTTTTAATACCAGCCACATCACCAGCAGAAACTTCTTCGAGAGTGACCCTAAAACCTTTGGCCTCACCCCAGCGCAAATACATACGCAATACAATTTCCGCCCAGTCTTGCGCTTCTGTACCACCGGAACCGGATTGAATATCGAGGTAGGCATTGTTGGCGTCGGTCTCGCCGGAAAACATCCGGCGGAATTCGAGCTCGCCCAACTGTTTATCCAAACGCTCAAGTTCAGCTTGAACATCTGCCACCATGGATTCGTCTTTTTCTTCCACGGCCATATCCAACAGCTCGCGCGAGTCGCGCACGCCGTTGTCCAAATCATCGATGGTTTTAACCACCATCTCTAATGCCGCACGCTCGCGCCCTAAGGCTTGGGCACGCTCGGGTTTATCCCAAACACTCGG
>CAXAVL010000071.1:0-19045 GCA_963971905.1 uncultured Cellvibrio sp. | reverse complement strand
CCCAACGATTGGGACGATATAGATCCTTCCGTTTTTATCGACAATGACGGCCAAGCCTATCTGTTCTGGGGTAATAGCAAGGCCTATTACGCCAAGCTCAAGAAAAATATGATCGAGCTAGACGGCCCGATTATGGAAATTAAAGGTTTGCCCGACTTTACTGAAGCTATCTGGATCCATAAGGATAAAGACAACTTCTACCTGTCTTATGCCATGGGTTTCCCCGAAAAAATCGGTTACGCCATGAGTAAGAACATCAATGGGCCTTGGCAATACAAGGGCATTTTGAATGAGGTGGCGGGCAATACGCCGACCAATCATCAGGCGATTATCGCGTTCAACAACAAACACTACTTCATTTACCACACCGGAGCCGGGCGTCCAGATGGCGGGCAATATCGCCGTTCAGTGAGTATTGATGAGTTGTTCTACAACCCCGATGGCACCATCAAACGTATCATCATGACCAGCGAAGGTGTGCCGGCCAACAAGGCTGTAAAACCCGCTAAGAAATAGACGTTCAGGCGCTCTTTAACCCCGTGAAAGCAATTGACATGGGGTTCTCTAATCTGAATAATATTGTCATACAATATTAACATCCTCTAATGAGGCAATAGTATAAAAATGGGTGGACATATGACCTCTTATGCCTTGGGGCTGGACTATGGTTCTGATTCTGTCAGAGCTCTGTTGGTAGATGCCCTGACTGGTAAAGAAGTGGCCAGCAATGTGGTGTATTACCCGCGCTGGAAAAAAGGGTTGTATTGCGTTCCGGCGAAAGATCAATTTCGCCAGCATCCACTCGACTATTTGGAAAGCCTTGAGCAAGTGGTGCGGGGTTTATGGAATACCGCTCCTGCCGGCGCTGCGCAGCAAGTTGTCGGCATTAGTTTTGATACCACTGGCTCTACACCGGTGGCGGTCGATAGTGAAGGTGTGGCGCTCGCGCTAAAACCGGAATTTGCTGAAAATCCGAATGCGATGTTTGTCTTGTGGAAAGACCACACAGCCATCAAAGAAGCACAAGAAATTACTGCGGCTGCTAACAAATCAGCAACGAACTATTTGAAATACGAGGGTGGAATTTATTCGTCCGAGTGGTTCTGGGCAAAAACCCTGCACGTATTGCGTGAAGATGCCGCCGTTGCTAAAGCGGCCTACCTCTGGGTTGAGCATTGCGATTGGATGTCTGCGGTGCTTACCGACACCACACACCCAAGCAAATTGCGCATGGGGCGCTGCGCTACCGGCCACAAATTAATGTGGCATGAAAGCTGGGGCGGTTATCCACCCAATGATTTTTTTGCGGGTATAGATCCTTTATTAAATGGTCTGCGCGATCGTTTACCGGCTGAAACTTTTACTTCTGATCAAGTGTGCGGTGGTCTGTCGGCAAAATGGGCGGACAAACTCGGTCTGCCAATTAATACACCGGTAGGTTTTTCTGCATTCGATTGCCATATGGGGGCCGTCGCCGCCAAAGTAAAACCTGGTGTACTCACCAAAATTATGGGCACCTCAACTTGCGATATTACCGTCGCCACTTACGCGGATATTGGCGATAAATGCATCGCTGGAATTTGCGGTCAGGTTGATGGTTCAGTAACACCGGGCTTGGTTGGTTTGGAAGCAGGGCAGTCTGCGTTTGGCGATCTGTACGCATGGTTCCGCAATCTGGTGAACTGGCCGGTTGCCAATATTTTGCAAAACTCTTCGCTGCTTGATGAAGAAACCAAACAAAAACTCGCGCAAGAAATTGAAGATAAAACGCTTATCGAATTAAGCAATGCCGCAAGCAAGTTAGCGATTGGTGAGACGGGTATTACCGCGCTGGACTGGGTCAATGGCCGCCGTACACCGGATGCCGATCAATCGGTTGCTATGGCGATTGCCGGATTAAAAATGGGCAGCGAGGCGCCACATATTTTTCGCGCTTTGGTTGAAGCAACTGCATACGGTGCGCGCGCTATTATTGAGCGATTTAAGCAGGAGGGTGTGGCGATCAACTCGGTAGTAGCGATTGGCGGCATATCCAAAAAATCTGATTTTGTCATGCAAACCTGTGCCGATGTGTGGAACTGCCCCATCGAAGTATTAGAGAGCGAACAAAGCTGTGCACTGGGCGCGGCGATTTTTGCGGCGGTTGCCGGTGGCGTTTATCCCAATGTGGAAACGGCGCAGAAAGTGATGGCATCCAGCGTGTGTAAAACCTATCTGCCTAATGCTGCCGCTGCTGCAAATTATGAAGGCTTGTATCAGAAGTACCTCAAACTCGGTGCATTTGTCTCTGCATCAAAAGCTGAGGCTGGTAGTGCTGGAGGTAAGGCTTAATGAGTTACACCGAATTAAAACGCGAAGTCTTCGAAGCCAATATGGAATTAAACCGCCGCAATCTGGTGGTATATACCTGGGGCAATGTATCGCAAATTGATCGCAGTAAAGGTGTGATTGCAATCAAACCGAGCGGCGTTGCTTATGAAGTGATGACACCGGACGATATTGTGATCGTGGATTTGGAAAACCAAATTGTAGAAGGGAAGATGCGCCCTTCATCCGACACCAAAACCCATACGCATTTGTATCGTCATTTTGAAGCGCTCGGTTGTCTGGAAATAGGCGGCGTCACTCACACGCATTCGACTTATGCCACTGCCTGGGCGCAAACCCAGCAATCGATTCCCTGTTACGGCACCACTCACGCAGATTACGCCTACGGCGAAATTCCTTGCACTGCGGTGATGACCGACGAACAAATCGAACGCGATTATGAAGAAGAAACCGGTGTGCAGATTACCGATTGTTTTAAGACGCGCAGCCCGAAAGAAGTACCCATGGTAATTGTTGCCGGTCACGCGCCTTTTACCTGGGGTAAAAATGGTGCGGATGCGGTGTACCACGCAGTGATTCTGGAAGAAATTGCACGCATGGCGTACTTAACCAAAACCTTACAGCAACATACTGCGCCGTTAAAACAGGGCATTGTAGATAAACATTATTTGCGCAAGCACGGAAAAAATGCCTATTACGGGCAAAAGTAATCTGATCAATATCGCTGATGGGTATCGTTGCACTCCACCCATCCTACGGTAGCAAATTGTAGGTTGGGTGGAGCGCAGCGATACCCGACACAAAAATTGAAAAAATATTTCCTGAGGAAAACAAAATGAAAATCTACGGCGATAAAGAAGTCTGGTTGGTCACCGGTTCACAAGATTTGTATGGTCCAGGCGTATTGAAACAAGTCGCCGAGAACAGTCAAAAAATTGCAGCAGGCTTGACTGAATCCAACAACATCTCCATTAAGATTGTTGCGCAAGACACGGTTAAATCACCGAAAGAAATTTTGGCGGTCTGCCAAGCGGCTAACAGCAACCCCAACTGTGTGGGTTTGATTCTGTGGATGCACACTTTCTCTCCCGCAAAAATGTGGATCGCTGGGTTAAGCGCATTGAGCAAGCCTTATATGCATTTGCACACCCAGTTCAATGCTGAGCTGCCGTTTGCTGAAATCAATATGCATTTTATGAACCTCAACCAATCTGCCCACGGCGACCGCGAATTTGGTCATGTGAGCACGCGTTTGCGTCAAGAGCGCAAAGTGGTTGTGGGTCACTGGGCAACTGAATCTGTACAAAAGCAAATCGACAGCTGGTGCCGTGTTGCTATGGGTTGGTACGCCAGCCAAAACCTGAAAGTGGCGCGCTTTGGCGACAACATGCGTCAAGTGGCGGTAACCGATGGCGATAAAGTAGCGGCGCAAATTAAATTTGGTTACGAAGTTCACGCCTATGGTTTGGGCGATCTGCAAAAAGTGGTTGATGCAGTCACCGATGAGCAAGTTGCAGCGCAAATTGAAATCTACAAAAAAGAATACGATGTAAACCCGGGTATTTTTGATGATGAGCATCAATACCAAATGCTGAAAAACGAAGCGCGTTTGGAACTGGGTATGTTGAAATTTTTAACTGATGGCGAGTTTGGTGCGTTTACCAACTGCTTTGAAAACCTGACGGGTTTAACCAACTTGCCGGGTCTTGCAACCCAACGTTTGATGGCGGCTGGTTTTGGTTACGGCGGTGAAGGCGATTGGAAAACTGCCGCTATGGTTCACATCTGTAAAGTCATGTCTAAAGGCCGCGTGGGTGGTTCATCCTTTATGGAAGACTACACCTATCACTTTGGTGCAGTTGGCCAAGTATTGGGCGCGCACATGCTGGAAGTGTGTCCTTCCATCGCTGCTGCAAAACCAAAATTGGAAGTGCACCTGCACACCATCGGTTGCCGCAATGACATTGCGCGTTTGATTTTCACCGGCAAAGCGGGCCCTGCGCTGTGTATTTCTTTGATCGATATAGGCACCCGTTTCCGTGTGATTATCAATGAAGTTGACACAGTAAATCCTCCGCAAGAATTACCAAATTTGCCAGTGGCTAAAGCATTGTGGGAGCCGCGCCCCAACTTGGAAATTTCTGCCGCCGCTTGGATTCAAGCCGGTGGTGCGCACCACAGTGCTTACACTCAAGGTGTCACTGCAGATGAAATTGTTGACTATGCAGAAATGGCCGGTATTGAAGCGGTTGTGATCGGTGAAGACACCACCGTGCGCGCATTCAAAACCGAACTGCGCCACAACGCGGCTTACTATCATTTGAAAGATGGCGTTTGACTTAAATCTGTTTGCATCTGTAATGAATCAGGGCGCAATAGATGGGTCGCTATAAATAGGGTGCAATAAATAGGGCGCAATAAATAGGGCGCAATAAATAGGGCGCAATAAATTGCGCCCCTACGGTTGCGCGGTTTGTAGGGGCGTGATTTATCACGCCCAATGTATGCCCGATAAATGCAACGCGATGTAATGGAGTGACGATTTGTAGGGGCGTGATTTATCACGCCCATAATCAGGGTGTGGTTTAACGGAATCTGTGCTCTAATTTCTGCCTTAAATGGCAAACAAGAGAGCAAATGATGTACGACCACTATGAAGCACTGATATTTGATATGGACGGCACGCTGGTAGATAGCGGCCAACTACATGAATTTGCATGGAGCACTATGCTCAATAAATACGGTATCCCCATTGATCGCCCTTTAATGCGTTCATTGGCAGGGGTGCCCACTAAAGGCACTATTGAAATACTGCTGCAAAAATTCAACCTCAAGGTGGATGCCAGCCTCGATGAAATGAATGATTTTAAAGAGCAGGTTGTGCATGACAATATGCACAAGTATGTAAAGCCCACTGCACTGCTTGAAGTGGCGCAGAAATACCACGGCATAAAACCTATGGCGATTGGCACCGGGGCTTATACTCAGGAAGCCGAAACTATTTTGAAAATTTGTGGCTTGGATAAATATGTCAGCGCCATTGTAGGCGCTGATCAGGTACAAAATCCGAAACCCGCACCGGACACATTCTTGCGCTGTGCAGAATTATTGGGTGTTGATCCAAAACACTGTGTGGTATTTGAAGATTCAAAACTGGGTTTGCAAGCAGCGGCAAGCGCAGGTATGGCGGGAATTGATGTGCTATTAGTACACGCGGTAGAAAACGATTATTTTTTATAGCTCCTGTTAAAAACAGTTGGAAAAAATAATATAAAAGTCAGCAAGAAAGATTAGCAATAAAGGTTAGTAAGAAAGAACAAACCGAAAACGGTGAGAGATAAAGGAAGCGGCATTTACTCATAGCGTAATGCCGCTTTTTTTACACATAAAAAAATATAAATACGAGGTCAAATAATAATGCAGTCACAGAAATTAAGCGTGGTTGAAAAAGTCGGGTTTGGTGCCGGCGACATGGCCATTAACGTTATGGTTGCGGCACTTTTCTATTTTATGTCGTTTTACTACACCGATGTGTTTGGCCTTGATCCTGTCGATATGGGCATCTTGTTTCTCGTTGCACGTTTTGTCGATGCCTTTACGGATCCCTTGATGGGGGTCATTACTGATCGCGTAAAAACCCGCTGGGGAAATTTCCGCCATTGGTTTTTATATCTGTCTATTCCCTATGGCTTTTCAATAGTATTGTTATTTACTACGCCTGATTTTAGTTACAACATGAAGTTAGTTTGGGCCTACGCCACTTACTTATTTGCGACGTTAATGTTTACCGGTGTGGCCATTCCTTATATTTCCTACATAGGTGTATTAACGGCAGACCCGAAAGAGCGTTTGTCGGCGAATGGCTACCGGATGTTTTTTGCAAAAATTGCCAATGTCGCGATTGTTTTTTCCGTGCCGTTACTTGCCACTGTCTGGGGTGGCGGTGATTTGGGTAAGGGATATCAGTTGGCTATGACGCTGGTGTCTGTTTGCGGTGTAGTGTTGATGCTATTTTGTTTTGGCACGACACGCGAGCGTATTGAGCATCGCGTGGAGCAGCAAAGTATTTTGGTGCAGCTCAAAGTCCTGTTGAAAAATGATCAGTGGTTGTTGCTGTGTGCGGCCTGTGTATTGGGAACCTTGGGGTACGCAATTCGCGGTAGCGTTGCGTTGTATTACGCTAAATATTTTTTAGGCGATGAACAATTGGCCGGTTATTTCGCTAGTTCCGGTATTGCCGCATCGATTGTCGCGATGGTGGCCAGTACCTGGATTACCAAGCGTTTTTGCAAAATTAAATTATTCCGCTGGTCGCAGATTGCGGTATTGATTATTTCGATTGCGATGTACTTCGCCGTGCAACCAGGCGATGTAATGCTCGCCTTTATCCTGTACATCCTGCTGTCGTTTGTGGTGGATTTGCACGCGCCGGTATTTTGGTCGGCGATCGCCGAGGCGGTGGATTACGGCGAGATTAAAGACGGTGTGCGCGCCTCCGGTTTATCTTTTGGCGGCATATCGTTTTGTCAAAAAGCGGGCGGTGGTTTGGCAGGTTTGACCGGCGGACTATTGCTGGCCTATTTCAACTATGTTCCTAATGAAGTGCAAAGCGCGGCAACACTGAATGGTTTGGCGCTAATGCTCACCATTATTCCGGGTGTCTTTCATGCGCTTTTAGGATTCATTTTGTTTAAATATAAAATTTCAGATGACTACTATCGCACTATGATCGATGAAAAACGCGTCGATCACTAAGAACTACGTTTTGAAAATTATTGGAGAGAAATTATGAGTGAATTATTAAAACCCCTGATCCCGCAGCGCGCCGATCCATTTATCTATAAACATACCGATGGCTATTATTATTTTACCGCCTCTGTACCGCAGTATGACCGCATTGAATTACGTCGCGCTAAAACCATTGCGGAATTAGCTGCGGCACCCACAGTTGATGCATGGCACAAACCGGAAACCGGGCCTTACAGTGAATTGTTGTGGGCGCCGGAAATTCATTTCAATAAAGACCCACAATCGGGCGAATCGGCCTGGTATGTGTATTTTGCCGCAGCACCCAGCCGTGAAATTAAATTCGATTTGTTTCAGCATCGCATGTATGCGATTCGCAATAAAAACGCTAACCCGTTGGAAGGTGAGTGGGAATTTATGGGGCAAGTGGATTCAGGTATTGATACTTTTTGTTTGGATGCAACAACCTTTACCCACAAAGATGTTCTCTATTACGTATGGGCGCAGAAAGATGTAAATATCCGTGGCAACTCCAATTTGTATATCGCGCCGATGAAAACGCCGTGGCAATTAGCGGGCGAGCCGGTGATGTTAACCAAGCCAGAATTTGAGTGGGAAATTCGCGGCTTTTGGGTGAACGAAGGCGCCTCGGTATTAAAACGCAATGGAAAAATTTTTATCAGTTACTCTGCCAGCGCTACCGATGAAAATTATGCGATGGGTTTATTGTGGGCGGATGAAAATGCCGATTTGTTAGATCCTGCCAGCTGGATTAAATCGAAGGAGCCAGTGCTCTGCTCGGATATCCCCAATAAAATTTTTGGCCCGGGCCACAATAGTTTCACCTACGCGGAAGATGGCGATACTGTAATGCTGGTTTATCACGCGCGCACTTATACGGAGATAGAAGGCGACCCGCTGTGGAATCCTGATCGCCACACGTTTGTAAAACCGCTGCGCTGGAACGATCAGGGTATGCCGGTATTTGGTAAGCCATCGATGATTGACTAGTTGTAGACGACCTGCGTTTACTTCTTGTTTTTCCGTTAACAAAATCCACTCTCCGCCGCACGGTGAGTGGATTTTTTTACTGCTTGTTGCGCGTACATAAGTGTAATTTTTAGTTAAATTCACCTGCAAATATTCTGCATAAATAGCTATCTCTGCCTATAGTCATTTAGGTGCCACACAGGGGTGCGGAGTGCGATTTTTAGGGCGGTAATGTTGTTGATTTTTGATTGGTGCAGTTAACTTATGCACACCGCAATTGATTGGCCGCCAAGATTCTGTCGATTTAAATCTTCTTTTGTTGTTGGGTTTTGTTAGCGTCATGTTTTTGTTCAAATCACTGCACCTTATTCCAGAATAATTAAATTTCTGCAAATTTATTGCGCATCATTCTAATAATGGAATAATAAAAGATGTATTTAAGCGACCATCTGCTAATCTAGCGCGCAAATTGTGACCGGCATCACACACTGTTTTTCGTTATTTTATTTGTCTCAAACCGAGGTGTAAGTGAAAAATTTATCACTTAAATGGAAGATTTTGCTCAGCGTTACCTTGACCTGTATCGCCGCTGTTGTTGTAACCACGTTAGTTACTGTTCGTTCGGGCATTGCAACAACCGAGGCGGCAATCATTGAGGATACGCGCACCTTGGCACAAGTTTTAGGTGAAGCAAGTATTGGTGCTATGACGTTTGATGATAGTGCGACTGTTGGCGCTTCGCTGGGTGCTTTGCGGGTAAGTCCGCGGGTGTTGAGTGCAGTGGTTTATAACAACAAAACCCCGTTCGCCTGGTACGAAAAAAATACGGATTCAAAAACAATTCCGCGTGAATTGTCAGGCAGTCCGCGTGCGACTGGTATTCAAACCAATGGCAGGTTATTGGTTATTACGGAAGCTATTAAAGCTGATGGAGCGGATATAGGCGCGATCAGTTTGCGTGTGGATATGTCTGAGGTCGATGCCATTATTACCTCAGCGATTTTTTCGGCGTTAGGCCTGATATTGGTCATCAGTTTGGTGGCGGCGTCACTTGCTTATGCGGTGCAGTTAAGCATTGTGCGCCCGGTTAATGATGTGGTGACCGCGCTGCGTGATATCGCCCAGGGCGAGGGGGATTTAACGCGTCGATTGCCGGTAACCGGTAATGATGAAGTGTCGGAATTGGCGCGTTGTTTCAATCAATTTGTGGAGCGTTTGCAATCGATTATTTCCAGCGTTGCGCAGACTGCACGTGAGGTGAGTGATAACGCGGTCCATCTGTCGCAAATGTCGCGCGACAACGAGCGTGAAATTCGCACTCAGCAAACTGAGATTGAGCATATCGTTGGCGCGGTAAAAGAAATGGCTGGCGTAGTGCAAAATGTCACCATCAGTGTGACTGAAACTGCGGATAAATCCTCTCAGGCCGATAGCGCAGCTGCCTCGGGTAAAACGCTGGTAGTGAATACCATGGGGCAAATTACTCACTTGTCCGGTGACATTAAAACCGCAGCGGATGTGATTGATCGTTTGCGCAAAGAAACCGTCAGTATTGGCTCGGTGTTGGATGTGATTCGCGGTATTGCCGAACAAACGAATCTGCTTGCCTTAAATGCGGCAATTGAAGCAGCGCGCGCTGGTGAGCAAGGGCGCGGCTTTGCGGTAGTAGCTGATGAAGTGCGTACGCTTGCCTCCAAAACTCAAACATCTACCACCGAGATTCGCGAAATGATTGAGCGTTTGCAGTCCGGTTCGCATGAGGCGGTAGAGATGATGGCGGCAGGAACTAATCAGGCCGATACCGCCGTAGTACAAGCGAATGATGCGAGTCATGCGCTGGAGCGCATCACTGAAATTGTAAGTGTTATTCGCGATAGAACAAATCAGATTGCCGCTGCTTCCGAGCAGCAAAGTGCAGCTACCCGCCAAATTGAAACCAATATTGATCGCATTTCATCTGTCGCCACTCACACTGCAGAAAGCTCCAGCCGTATTACCACTAACACTGGCAATCTAGCTGAAATGGCTGCGCGAATGGCTGAGTTGGTCGGGCGCTTCCGGGTTTAATATTTTTGTAAGGTTTATTTTTTTTGGATTTGTGTTATCGATTTTTTAATCTTGTTCTTTTGTTAAGAGGAAATTCCATGAAGTCGTTTGTTATTGCCGCTACTTTTTTTGCATCATGCTTGGCTACCTCAATGGCAACAGCCGCTTGCGAAAAGCCTGCAGCTAAACCAGAAATTCCCGATGCAGCCACCGTGGTTACCGCACAAATGGTAAAGGCTAACAATGATATGAAAGCTTATATCAAAAGTGTAGAAGCTTACTTGGGGTGCGCTGGCTTGCCGCGTTCATCTGAGAAGAAAGAGTTGGATGATTTGAAACAAATTGCAGATGATTTCAATGAGGTTGTACGTGCATTCAAAGCGAGAACTGCAGGCTAATATTTTATTAATAGTCCGTCAGATGTTGTGAAGAACCCGCCTCGTGCGGGTTTTTTTATTGCCATCGCTTGGTCTCGGCACAGGGCATAAAAAACGCTGCCGATGCTTTACTTGCCCTCAATTGTATGACAATATTAATTTATAGTAATATTGTATGACATATGGTTCATGCGACTACTAGCCCAGCGTGACTTCCCTGTTGGAGTTCCACAAAGCATTGCCGGGAGCTATCTAGAATTAATAAATACAAGTAATAACTACACGAGAGAAGGTGAACACATGAAGCTAGCAAGCCTTTTGCTTGTCATTGGCAGCCTGCTGTTATTGGGCGGTTGCGGTGGTGGTGGCGACAACAAATCCTCGACTAATACGGTTCCTGCATCCCCTGCGCCGGTTTACTCAAAGCCTACTATGGCTAGCACTGTTCCCCGCACCCCAGAGGGTTCGGTCAATTGGCTGGATATAGGTGTTCACGATCCATCTATAGTGAAAGCCGGAAGCGACTACTACATTTTTGGCTCCCATCTGGCCGCGGCTAAATCTACTGATTTGATCAACTGGGACTATATCTCGGTACTGTCGGGTAATGGCTCGGTTGATGAAAGCCCCCTGTTTAATACCTACTCCACCCAAATCGCCGATGGCATTGCCTGGACGGATGGTTTTAAAGGCAACTGGGCAGCCGATGTTATCAAGGCGCCCAATGGTAAATATTGGTTCTACTACAACCACTGTGCGCAAGTGGAAGCGGACAATGGCGGCTGTTGGAATCGCTCTTACTTAGGCTTGGCAGAGGCGGATTCGGTCGCTGGCCCCTATGTTAATAAAGGCGTATTCCTGCGCAGTGGCTATCGCAATGCGAGTGAGTTCGCCGCTTATCCTTTAGATAATGGCCAAACCAGCTGGAATGGTGCAGTTGACCCCAATGCGATTGACCCAGCGGCGTTTTACGATAAAAACAACCAGCTGTGGATGGTGTACGGCTCTTATTCTGGCGGCATCTTTATTCTGGAAATGGACAGCGCCACCGGTAAACCCAAAGCTGGTCAAGGCTATGGCAAGTGCTTATTAGGTGGTGATTTCCGTGCAGTGGAGGGGGCGTTTGTTACTTACAGCCCGGTCGCTGACTATTACTACTTGTTCTACTCGGTAGCCGGTTTTGCCGCTAACGATGGCTACAACATTCGCATCGCCCGCGCCAAAACCCCGAAAGGCCCCTACCTTGATCCAGCGGGCAACGATGTTGCCAACAGCGCTGGTTTGGAGATTGGCGGTAAGTTGCTGGGTGGATTTGAATTTACCCAGGCATTGGGTGAGGTGGGTTCATCTTGGGGTTATCAATCGCCAGGCCATAACTCGGCTTATTACGACGAAGCGACCAAACGTCATTTGCTGGTAACACACACCCGCTTCCCCGCGTCATCTACTCCATACCCCGGCAACATCGAAGCTCATGCGGTGCGCACCCATGAAATGTTTGTCAGTAAAGACGGTTGGTTAGTGGTATCGCCCCAGCGCTATGTGCCGCTCAATGGCGACAATCTCGTCGATCTTGCCCAGGTGCCCGGTCACTATAAATTTGTGAATCAGGGTAAGGCGGTAAATAAAACCGCGATTAAATCTGGCTATATCACCCTGCATGAAGACCGCAGCGTAAGCGGTAGCGAAAAAGGTTCCTGGATGTCGCAGGGCGATGATTCGATCAAACTGGTATTGGATTCCGGCACCTATTTTGGCGTGATCAAATGGCAGTGGGATAACAACAGCAAAGAGTTGGTGCCAGTGTTTACCGCTATGGCGCGCGATGGTGCCTCGGTATTTGGCACACGTACCGATGCAATTGCCACCACCACAGCGGCGTTAAATACAGTAAAAGATGCGCTGAAGATCAAAACCGAATTGACCATTGCCGACGAAGGTTATTCGCTGCCAACTATTGGCAAAAGCGGCACCCAGATTAAGTGGGTGAGTAGCGACGAATACTATATAGATGCTGCGGGTAATGTGTTTATTCCGACCCCCGATTTGGGTGATCGCACCGTTACGCTCACGGCGAACTTATCGCTGGGCGGTCAAACCACGAGCAAAACTTTCAATGTAACTGTCAGAGCGCGTCCGGCATTTAAAAATGCAGTAGCTCACTATCGCTTTGAAAATGCCTTGACCGACTCCATGGGCAAATATGCAGCGGCAAAAACCACCGACAATAATTTATTTAATGTCGATGCAACGGCGCCAACGTTTACCGCAGGTTACGCGGGTGGTCAGGCGTACGATTTTACCGGCGCTAATGGTGTGCGCTTACCGGATGACATTATCAAATCCAGCGAGTACACCTTGTCGTTCTGGATGAAAGCAAAAAATCTCACTGCCCATACACCAGCCTTTTTTATGGCAACGGATTTTGATCACTGGTCAAGTTACATTCCCGGTAATGCCTGGTTTACGTCTACTTCATTAATTTGGAGTAACTACCTGGGTAATTGGAATCAGGTTGTTCATTCAGCGACGGCGCCAGTTAATCAGTGGCAGCACGTTGCCATCACTTATGCCAACGGCATGATGAATTTGTACATCGATGGTGCGTTTGTTGGTGCTATGCCGCGCGATGATATTTTCAAAAACGGCGGCCTCTACGCACTGGGTGTTAACTTCGGGTGGGATCTGCCATTCGTTGGTCAAATCGATGATTTTATTGTGTACGACTACGCGTTGAGCAAATTGGATATTAACGGCGCTGCCATTAACAATTTGACCGACCCATCCAAATTTGCGGGCTTTGTAAAAAATGCCTTGGATTTGGGCGATATGTCCGCAGTGCGTGAAAACTTTAATTTATTGCGCGTTGGCCCATTTGTATCAGGCATTCGCTGGACATCAAGTGATGAGAAATACCTCAAGCCAACCAATGGTGTTGCAGTTGTCACTCAGCCGACAGCGGATGAAGGCGATAAAACTATCACCTTGACCGCGCACATTACCTATCAAGGTTTTACTGACACCAAAAATTTCCAGGTCACCATTAAATCCTTGGCGCCGGCCGAATACAGTTTTGAAAACAGCCTCAATGCACTGAACGATGTTGCTGCACCGGGCAAAGTGACCGGCAACTTTATCCACAACACCGGTGGCGCAGTGAGCTATGTGCAAGGGGTAAAAGGTTCGGCAGTGAATTTGGATGGCACCTCCGGTGTGCGTCTGCCCGACAATTTAATTACCACGGCTAGTTACAGTATTTCGCTCTGGTTAAAACCCACTGCGTTTACCAATTACACCACGGCATTTTTTGGTGGCGCCAATGCCAACTATTGGTTGAGTTTGGTTCCCTCCATGAACGGCACGGAAAAAACCCGTGTTTGGGCCAATGGCCCGGCGTTTTACGACAACGCGGAATTAAGCAGCCGTATTCCGGCCGGAAAGTGGACGCATTTGGTGATCATGGTCGATGGCGAGAATAACAACACCATCAAGATTTACATGAATGGCGTGCAGCAACTCGAATCCACCGGTTTCCCACGGGTGATGACAGTGGCGGGCGATACCAATGAATTTGCACTGGGTGTGAACTATTGGGATACCCCATTCAATGGCGCTATCGATGAACTCAAAGTGTTCACCGGCACCATCAGCAACGAACGCATTAACTCGCTGTATCAAGAAGGTTCCACTGCCAACTAATTCGCAGTAGCGCGGGAGAAAAATAATCCTCCCGCGCCATGAATTCTTTTTGATGGAGTTAATGCAGAAAACATTAACTCAAAATTTATAAAAAATTTTGGAGTTTAAAAAATGTATAAGAAAACAGCCTTAGCCTCCGCAGTACTCGCTGCGATGTTGGCGCAAATCAGTGTTGCTCAAGAGCAAGCGCAAAATAATCAAGTGGAAGAAGTCGTAGTAACCGGCATTCGCAGCAGTTTGACCAAGGCGTTGGATATCAAACGCGACAACACCCAAATCGTCGACGCGATTGTTGCTGAAGACATCGGCAAGTTTCCCGATAACAACGTAGTAGAAGCACTGCAGCGCGTTACCGGTGTGCAAACCACTGGCCGTGGCGGCGGCGAAGTAACCGGCATTTCGATTCGCGGTTTGACCGACGTGCACACCTCGGTAAACGGGCGCGACGTATTTACCGGCGCCGGCCGCGATGTGGCAATTTGGGATATTCCCGCCAGTTTGCTCAGTAGCGTTAACGTCTACAAAACTCGCTCGGCAGATCGCACTGAACGCGGTATTGCCGGTTCTATCGATGTAAAAACCAACCGCCCGTTTATGTTTGACGGTGAAAAAGTGGTGTTAGCGGCGCGCGGTATTTATTCCGATCAACCAGATGAAATTGATCCCAATGTCAGCGCGCTTTACAGCAATCGCTGGGAGCTGGAAAGTGGCGGCGAATTTGGTGCGCTGGTCAACATAGGTTATGCCGAGACCCACTACCGCGATGACACTATGACTGCGGGTGCGGTATTTCCCTATTTCTCAGCAGAGCCTGCATTGAATTACTCGCCCTATCAAATGATCCCCAACAGCTCGAGCGGTAGCGCGGTATGGCAGGCAGGTTTGGAAAATGGTATTCCCTACACGGCGGGTTCTACCCTGAATGTGGATGGTGAAACCCTTGACTATTTGATGATGCGCGATGCGGTATTCGGCACCTCCTTCTCCGGTTTCCGCAAGCGCCCGGCGGCCAGCTTCTCGCTCCAGTGGGCGCCCAATGATGCCTGGGAGTTCCTCGCCGAAGGTTTCTATACCGGCTATCGCAACACCCAGCAAAATGCCATGTGGTTCACCAATACCCTTGAACATCAACACGGCAATATCGATATCCCACTGGTGTACGAAGGGACTAATGTCGTCAAAGAACATCAGGGGCGCGGCAACGGCGGTTTTCAAAGCGGTGATTATGCCGATGGCAAAACTGACAGCTACCTCTGGGCGCTGGGTGCCAAGTGGATGCCTAGCGAAAAGCTGACCGTGAACTCCGAACTGGTATTGCAAGACAGCGAATACACTAACAATTTCTTTGCGATGCGTTTTGATCGCACTGCGTATGGTTTGGATGTGGATTATAACGATCGCGACGGCGTGCCCTCCGTGATGTTCTGGGACAACCCATCCACCGCGGTGGATGAATCCGATATAGCGGCGGTAGCCAACTGGAATGCCGGTACGGTCTACGACAATGGCGGCAGCAGTACCGGTGATTCGGCGGCTTACACGCTGGATCTGGATTGGCAGCTAGACGGCAATATATTCGACAGCGTGAAAGTCGGTGGCCGCTATCAAGTTCGCGGTGCAGAAACTATGTCGCGCGATCAAAGTGCGGGCATAGGTGGCACTAGCGTGACCCGGTTAATGGGGCTTTTGAGTGCCGCCGGTGCGGAGGGTGATGGCTCAGGCATCGTCTACACCGTAACCGATTACTTCGATGGCCGCGCCAATATTTTTGACAGTTTTATCACCGCTAACGGCTATTACATGCTGAATAACAAAGAAGCGGTGCGCAGTGTTTACAGTTTGGATGCAGCGCCGGCGCTGGCCAAAAACTTTAGCGTGGATGAAGACGCCGCTGCGCTCTACGCCACCACTAAATTCCATGTGGGCGATCGCCTGAGTGGTGAGTTTGGTCTGCGCGCGGTGGATTACCAGCAAGATTTAGAGTTCTGGCAAAACGGCGTGCTGGTTCCGGGTGAATCTTCCGCCAGTGAAGTATTGCCGAGTTTGGTGCTCAACTGGAATATTACCGATGATGTCGTCGGCCGTGTTGCCTACACCGAAACCCTGCGTATGCCTGAGTACGGTTCATTGAACCCTTATCAAACCTGGCAAGACCCGTTAACCAGCACGCCTTATGGTACCGGTAGCGGCGGCAATCCAGAGCTCAAACCGACTTACTCCAAAAACTATGATATGTCGCTGGAGTGGTACTTCGCCGAAGGTAGCTCGCTTTATGGCGCAGTGTTTAAACGTGAAATCGACGGCTTGGTGATTAACGGTAAGAAAACGGTTATTCGCGAAGGCGATGATGAAGTCACGCGCCCTTATGTGCTCAATGCGCCGGTTAACGCTGCCGATGGTGAGTTGAACGGGGTGGAGATTGGCCTGGTGTATTTCCCGGACAACTTGCCTGACATGCTGGATGGTTTGGGGGTGCAAGCCAGCTACACCCTGTTGGACTCAGAGCAGCTGAACCCCGAGTTTGGGGTAGACGGCAGTATCAGCGGTTACAACAAATCCAAAATGAGCGGTGTGTCTGACTCATCCTACAGCCTGGTATTGGCCTACGAGAAAGCGGGCTTTGGTGCGCGCTTATCCTACGTATGGCGCGAGAAGTTTTTCCAAGGTAACGAAGCCTCAATCTTCGCCAACCCGATCCAATTCTGGAGCCGTCCAGAGCAGGATCTGTCATTTCAGCTCAGCTACGACGTGACCGATGATTTGGCGATCACCTTCGACGGCACCAACCTGTTGGATGATGTCTACCAAAACTACTACGGTGAAGGTAACCAAAGCCTGTTCAACTTCGGTAATGGTATCTACTCCAAAACCTATGCAGTGGGTGTGCGCTACTCGTTTTAAGGCGCTATTCACCGGTTGGTTGTTTCAGCCACCTTTTGGTAAAACGCCGGGCTTTTGTCCGGCTTTTTACTTTTAGCTCTGTGCGATTCACAAGCTATGGGCAATTTAAACCCAATGTTTTTGTGGGTGGATGCTGTAGCCGCCACTTCAGTCCAAAAATTCACTTGCATTCGCCATAAATAAAGATATTATATTACAAATATAGCGCAGCTTGTTGCTGTACTCTTTTGTGTTTTGTATGAAGCCCCGACCCCTTTGTCGTTGGATGGTGTGGAGTTGTTTGGCTACACCACTTTTTCAGCCGTTACAGGTTTCTGTAGCGGCTTTTTTTTGGTTGCTACTTCAGTTGGCAGCCGCTCCCGCGCGATAAATTTTTCACATAGTAAATGAGTTTTATCTGTTGACGCACAAGTCTAAGCAGATTAGCATCATATTGTCTTACAATATGCTCAATTGGCACACTGAATGCGTCAAGTTGCAGTAGTAAGTCGTTCGCTGAGGCGGTAGCTGCGCCCGGTAACCAAGAAAATCAATAAATGTGCAATTTAATAATAACGATTGCCTCCGCGAATTGAATTGCATTCAGGAGTCGGTCGCACACGGGAGATCACACATGTTCCAGAAAAAAACACTCAGTCTTTCCATCGCAATGGTCGCTGCATTGGGCAGTGCCTATGTTGCCGCCGCGCCGGAAGACGAACAAATCGAAGAAGTTGTCGTAACGGGTATTCGCAGTAGTTTGACCAAAGCCTTGGACGTGAAGCGCAACAATACTCAAATCGTCGATGCGATCGTTGCGGAAGATATCGGCAAGTTCCCCGACAACAACGTTATTGAATCTATGCAGCGTATCACCGGTGTGCAAGTTACCAACCGTGGTTCAGGTGAAGTCACCGGCATTTCCATTCGCGGGTTGACCGATATAAACACAACGATCAATGGCCGTAATATTTTTACCGCTTCTGGTTTGGCGGTTGCATTGCAAGATGTGCCCGCCAGTTTAATCAAACAAGTTGATGTTTATAAAACCCGTTCAGCGTCGCAAATTGAAAATGGTATTGCCGGTTCGGTAGATATTAAAACCCAGCGCCCCTTTGATTTTTCCGGGGCAAAGGTTGTAGTAGCGGCGCGCGCGATCAATCAAGAACAGGCTGACGAAATTGATCCTAATATCAGTGGCCTTGCGAGTAATCGCTGGGAAACAGATTCAGGTGAATTTGGTGCTTTGGTAAATTTGTCTTACGCAGAAACTAATTATCGCGACCAAAGTATTACTGCCGGTGCGATGGTGCCATTTGCCACAGACAACCCAGTCGCTCCTTTTGGTAATTACGAACGTGTTTTTCTCGACAAAGGTGGTGTTGCTGAGAATCCTATCTGGACTCCCGGTTTGCTCAATGGTTTGCCAACTGCCCCTGGTTCCACATTAAATGTTAACGGCCAACCAATGGAATATATCCTCGGTCGCGATGCTATTTTCGCTAGCGATTTTACCGGCAAGCGTGAGCGTTCTGCCGCCAATGTATCTTTGCAATTTGCGCCCAACGATACTTCTGAATACACCTTTGAAGCATTTTATAACGGCTATCGTAACGAATCTTTCAACTCCTTGTTATTCACCTTTGCTGATTGGTGGGGCTCTTATGCCGGCAGTCCGACAGCAGCGGCCGATGCAAACGTCAAGTTGTTTCCAGGCACCAATATTGTTAAATCGCGCAGCGTAAAAAATAACTGGTCATTCACCAGTGGCGATTTGGCAACCGGCAAGACCGATAGCTTTGTCTATGCGCTGGGTGGTGATTGGGAGTTGACCGATAACTTCAAAGTGAAGTCAGAAGTTGTTTATCAAGACAGCACCTTTGAATCCGATTTTATCGCCGCGCGTTTTGAAAATGCTCGCTACGGTTTGAATGTTGATTTCAATGCGGGCGGCGGAATTACAGCATTTAGCTTTATCG
>CAXAVL010000070.1:0-19189 GCA_963971905.1 uncultured Cellvibrio sp. | reverse complement strand
CCCTTCGTCTAGTGGCCTAGGACACCGCCCTTTCACGGCGGTAACAGGGGTTCGAGTCCCCTAGGGGACGCCAATATGCGGGAATAGCTCAGTGGTAGAGCACAACCTTGCCAAGGTTGGGGTCGCGAGTTCGAGCCTCGTTTCCCGCTCCATTTTTACTTAGTTCATCTCTTAGTTTACTTTCCTCATTCTCTCAAAATATATTTGCCCGCTTGGGCGTCGCATTCCCTTGCGTTTATTCTGTTTAATGCATTCCCATTGTTTTTGCGCGCGCCTCTTTATAGCTGAACGGCACTTGTTGCTCTTTTGCCTCTTCGCGTTGCTCGTCTAATCGTTGGAACACCGCAATTTCTTCATCCGGCATAAAATGCAGGCAATCACCACCAAAAAACCACAGCAGGTCGCGATACAATAACGGCATCAAATGCGGATAAGAGCCGACAACTCGGCACATGAGTGTTTGGCCTTGCTCAAGAAAGCCTGGCTCATGGGATTGGTGGGGCAACTGGGTGAGTGCGGCGAGAAACTCCTGATCATCCTCGCTGGGGGGTTCTGTATTAAAAGGCGGCAATTCTTGAACTTGCGCGCTGAAAGCGGCGAGCAACTCCAGATGATAGGTATAATACTCTTGGTCGTAAATGGATTGTTCCAAACTTGAAATCGACATACAGCGCCCTGATCTGGTGATAAATTTTTTGACTTTCATTCATTATTGCGAGGGGTTATGACTCCGGCACTCTCATTAAGAAATCTGCGCAAAGTTTACAACGAAAAATTCGAAGCACTAAAGGGTATTTCCTTGAATGTGATGCCCGGGGATTTTTTTGCTGTACTTGGGCCAAATGGCGCAGGTAAATCCACCACCATTGGCATTATTAGTTCATTGGTGCGCAAAACCTCAGGCTCGGTGGAGGTGTTTGGTAAAAATATTGATACGGACTTTTCCAGTGCAAAAAAATACCTGGGCGTAGTTCCGCAAGAATTTAATTTCAGTATGTTTGAAAAAGTGGAAGACATAGTGCTGCAGCAAGCTGGGTATTATGGGTTGCCGCGCAAACAGGCGTTGCAGCAAACTGAAAAATATTTAAAACAATTAAGTTTATGGGATAAGCGCCACACACCTGCGCGCATGTTGTCGGGAGGGATGAAGCGGCGTTTGATGATTGCGCGGGCACTGGTGCATGAGCCACAGCTGTTGATTCTTGATGAGCCTACAGCGGGTGTTGATATAGAACTGCGTCGTTCCATGTGGGATTTTCTGCGCGAGATCAATGCGGCAGGCACTACAATTATTCTCACCACGCATTATTTAGAAGAGGCGGAGAGTTTGTGCCGCAACGTGGCGATTATTGATCAGGGTGTCATAGTTAAAAACACCAGCGTAAAACACTTACTGCAACAGCTTAATAAAGAAGTATTCATTTTTGATGTGGTGGGTGATTTACATAATTTGCCAAGCCTAGCGGGGCATCGTGTCGAAAAAACTGATGATCACTCTTTTGAAGTTGAAGTGGATAAAGGGCAATCGCTTAACGCGGTATTTACGCAATTAACCGCACAAGGGTTTGAGATTGTCAGCATGCGCAATAAATCCAATCGCTTGGAGGAGTTGTTTGTTGCGATGGTCAATGGGAATAAAGATTTGTTGGCCGCTACACAAAAAGAGGTGCAATCATGAATGTACAAGAGCAGTGGATTGCCTTTCTCACCATTTTGCGCAAAGAAATTAAGCGTTTCACCCGTATTTGGATTCAAACTTTGTTGCCACCAGCCATCACCATGATTTTGTATTTTGTGATTTTTGGCAAGTTAATTGGAAGCCGCATCGGCGATATGGCAGGTTTTAGCTACATCGAATTTGTTGCGCCGGGCTTAATTATGATGGCGGTTATTACCAATGCCTACGCCAATGTATCGTCATCTTTTTTTAGTGCAAAATTTCAGCGCAGTATTGAAGAGTTGCTAGTTTCCCCTACGCCTAACTATATTATTTTACTGGGTTATGTCATGGGCGGTGTTGCGCGGGGAGTGGCGGTAGGTTTTATTGTGACTATCATGTCGTTATTTTTTACGAAATTATCTATTCATCATTGGGGGGCGACGCTATTTATTGTGTTTATGACGTCGGTGCTGTTTTCCTTGGCTGGTTTTATCAATGCAATTTACGCCAATACCTTTGATGATGTATCCATCATTCCCACCTTTGTATTAACCCCGCTCACTTACTTTGGTGGTGTGTTCTATTCCATTAACTTGTTACCGGAGTTTTGGCAGCAGGTATCGGTGTTTAACCCCATTCTGCATATGGTAAACGGGTTTCGCTATGGCATGCTGGGCGTTAGCGATGTGCACATAGGTTCGGCATTGGTAGGGTTAACTATCTTTGTGGTGATCCTGTTTACGGTTGCGATGCATTTATTAAAAACCGGCAAGCGTTTGCGCGCTTGATCTGGCAGGAGTTGCGATGAGCCACAATCCCCTTGGGCAGCAAACTGATTATATTTCGGTGTATGCCCCGCAATTATTATTTCCCATTGCCCGCGCTGAATCGCGCAGCTTGTTGGGTATAGGCGATGAGTTGCCGTTTTACGGTGTTGATATTTGGACTGGTTATGAGTTGTCCTGGTTGGATAAAAAGGGTAAGCCGGTCGTGGCTGTGGCTGAATTTTTTATTCCTTGTTCCAGTGAATTCATTGTGGAATCAAAATCGTTCAAGTTGTATTTGAACTCGCTGAATCAAACGCATTTTGATAGTGCGGTTGAGGTTGAGCAGCTGATTGCGCAAGATCTTGCGCGCGTCACCTGTGCAGATGTTCGTGTTGTGATAACACCGTTAAATACACCGGCGCGTGCTGCGCAACATTTGGCGGAAATCGCAGAAGTGCAGGGGGAGTTATTAGATGAGTTGGATGTGGTAGTGGATACCTACCACCCTGCTCCAGAGTTGCTCGTCACTAGCACCGAGTTAGTTGATGAATGTTTGGTGAGCCATCTGTTAAAAACGAACTGTCCGGTAACGGGGCAGCCAGACTGGGCGAGCCTTGTGATTCGCTACAAGGGCAATAAAATCCAGCGCGAAAACTTACTGCGCTACATTATTTCATTTCGCGAGCATCAAGATTTTCACGAGCATTGTGTGGAACGGATTTTTAGCGATATTACACGCGTATGTATGCCGGAGGAGTTGGTGGTATATGCACGTTATACGCGGCGGGGCGGGTTGGATATTAACCCGTTTCGCGCTAGCAGCCCAAATATTAAACCAGAGCTTCTGCGTTTGATTCGCCAGTAGTGCATGCCGCGCTACTGGTTATTGCTTAGACTATAACTTTATCTTTTAAGCGGTTCGCGGCTTTTTCAAGTGACTCAATAACTTTTTGTTTGTCGTAGTTACGCACTTTTTCCATATCTAAATACATAGAAAAGCCTTCGGCGCGATCCTCGAAGTAGCTTTGGTTTTTGCCCATCTCTTTGCGTAAATCCGCCACTTGATAAACCTTTACCGGCAGCGAAAAACCTTTCACCTGAATTTCACCTTTATCACGGCACATGACGGTATCTTTTACCAGCGACCAGGTTTCATGCGAAATCAGAATCTCATCCGGTTCTGCGGCAGATTCAAGGCGGCTAGCCAAGTTAACCTGAGTGCCCAAAACGGTGTAATCAAGGTGATTGGAGGTGCCAAAGGTGCCCACCGTGCAATAGCCGGTGTTAATGCCCATGCGTACTTGCAGTGGCTTTTTAATGCCTTGGTTAAACCATTCAACCTGCATAGCTTTAATGCGTTTTTTCATTGCAATCGCCATGGCGGCACAGCGGGTAGCATCGTCTTTAACGCCCTTGCTGTTGCTATCGCCAAACAGCACCATAATGCCGTCGCCCATAAATTTATCGATAGTGCCGCCGTAGTGCGCAACGATTTTTGACATTTCGGTGAGGTAGTGATTGAGCAGTTCGGTTAATGCTTCCGCTTCAATTTCTTCTGAGAGTTGGCTGAAATCTTTAATGTCAGAAAAAAACACACTGATGCGTTTGCGCTCTGCCTGCAGATTTTTGTCATCGCCGCGATTAATCGCCTGCCATACGGTGGGTGGTAAATAACGTGACAACTTATAGGCGCGAATCTTATGCCATTTTTGTTCGTTTTCGAGCTGTTTTTGGCTGATCATTAATTTGTGAAAGCGTTGATGCATATATATGGCATAGACCAAAAAGTAGGTGGCGACACCGATCAGGCTGGCAGCGCTTATTTCTATACTGCTGGAGAGCACTAACTGGGGTTTATGAATAATTAGGCTTAGGATGACACCTACCGCAAACGCGCTATTGTCTTCCAGCAGCTTGCGTACCCCGCCACTTATTAGCGCGTTAAATTGAATCATGGTTAAAAACATGACGCAGGGTAGGATACTAAAGTCAGTTAGGCTCAATACAACACCGATCAATGCGGCATCCACATGGGATAGCCAGCGATTGATGCGGCTAATTTGCTCGGGAATTTGTTTGCGGGTGAAATAGTAGGTGGCGTAAGCGTAGATAAGCAAAAATACAATGACGCCCATATGGGCGATACTGGGATGATTCCAATCAATAAAGGAGGCAAGGGTGCCGGAGGCGGTAAAACAGATGAGGGCGCGAAAATAATACTGTTGTATGGGAGATTCAGTTTGCAGTTGTTGACTGTCGGTCTTACTGTTCATTGGACTGAAAACCTTGTAGTTATTTGGTCAGTAAGGAATCCCTATAAAATGGTGCTCTGCTTGCCTAAGCCAGTGAATTAAACGGGTTTTTATTGGAAATGTCTACCTGTTGTGGAATGTGTCACTGAATTATCAGATTGCTTATTATTTAAACTTCAATTCCAGGTATTTTTCTTCTAATTCGGTATATTGCTTGCGTAATTCAGTAAATTCACGCTGGATTTGTTGTAGATTTGCAGGGCTTTCCCTTGGTGTTGTATGAGTATCTTCCAAGTCATTTTTAAGTTGATTGTTTTCCCGTTCCAAGTCTTCCAGGTTTCCCAGCAGTTCTTTGCTTTCATGGGTAAAATTTTGCAGTGTCTCTTTGATGCGCTGATTTTCCTCCTCAAGTAAATGATCGTGTTCAATTTGCTCCCCTTGTTTGGCTAGTTGCTCATGAGCTTTGTTGAGTTCTTCCTCAAGCAGTTGTACACAGGTGTCTGATTCTTGAACAAAGCGCACTTGTCGTTGCAGTTGTTGTTCTAACTCCTTGATGACAAGATCTTTCTCTTCAGCGGTTTTCGCGTCTTCCAGTTTGCGTTGCAGGCTGCTGATTACCCGGTATTGGTCAGCCGCTACATTGCGCAACTTCATGATCTCTTCTGTTGCGCGCGGATCCTGACGAACAATATTAATGGTCTTGCCCTCAACTGGTTGCCCCGTAATCGCAGCATTGGTGGAGTGCATATAATGAGTTATCTCATTGTAACTATTGCCATATTGCTCAAGCAGCATCTCGTATCTCTCTCGATCCTCTATACCATCGGCCATAGCATAAAGTTCGTTGTAATAACCTTGCGCATTGGCTTGGGCTTCGTTCCAGCGTTTTTCCAGATCAAAAAACAGTTTTTTAAATTTCTCTAGATTCTCAACTCGCTTTTTATACATCTCCAGTTCTTCATTACCATCTGCATCTAGAGATGTGCCAAGTTCATTGTCAATGCCAGTTTGAAGCAGCGGTTCTAGTGTTTGGCGAAAGACGTTCCAATAGCCTTCACTGCCAGGCACTTCGGTAGTGCCCAGCTCTTCTGCGCGCAGGAATGCATAGCGCAGTGCAACAATACGTTGGTTGATCGGTAGGTTGGAGGGTTGTGCTTCGCTGATATCGCTGCGCGGAGCAATCAGTGCAAAGCGATCTTGCGTTAGCTCCAGCTGGTCGTAGATGAGTTGTTTGTAAGATTTTGTTGCTGGTGAAGCGGAGGAGCTGACAGCGTTGATTGTTTCAATCAGCTCGAGCAGTTTTTCTTGTTGTCGGCGAACCAGTTGTTTTTGTTTGGATGCATAAATAATCACAACAACAGTCGCGATAAGCAACGCCAGATAGATTTCTATGGCTACCGCGAGAACAAGAGTCGGTACTTGCATATTATTGTCGGCCGAAAAGATTCTGGTTGGCAATGGGGTTATCGCAACCTTAAGTACGCAATCGACTTTATAATCGCCGAATAGTGTATTTAGCGGAAAGTATGGTACAGATTTGGCCAATATTCGACTTGGCTATAGTGTATTACGCAGCTTTCCCTGTGTTTTGAACGATTTTATCAATGAGGTTTCAGCTTTATGGATGCTATTACAGCCTTGCATCAGCGTGTATCAACTCCCCGGCTCACTGCACCGGCACCTACGCCGGAGCAACTGAACACTTTGTTTCGTGCGGCGATGCGGGCTGCCGATCACGGCAATATGCGCCCGTGGCGCTTTCTCATCGTGGAAGGGGAAGGGCTTATTCAGCTTGGAGGGCTGTTTGCCAAGGCCGCTACAGCAAGAAATCCCGCGATTACTCAGTCTGAATTGGATCGCTGCCATGCTATGCCCCAGCGTGCGCCAATGATTATTGTCTCCATCGCGAAGTGCCAGCCTAATCCGAAAGTGCCGCAGGTTGAGCAAATCATTGCGGCGGGGGCTGCTACGCAAAATTTGCTTAATGCCGCATTTGCAACACATGTTGGAGCAGTGTGGCGCACGGGCGACATGGCTTACGATCCAATAGTAAAAGAAGCACTGGATTTAATTGAGGGTGAAGAAATTATCGGCTTTATTTATCTGGGTACGCCCACGGTTCCGCCGCATGCACCGCGCGAACAAAACCCCGCTGACTTTTTTAGTGCATGGCCGCAGGAATAAGATTGCGTTTACGAGCTTGCTTGTGTACATTAGCGCGCCTTCGCAGGGGGTACTTTAGCGAGTATTTTTTAGCGAAACCGCGCGGTTGTAATGCGGAAAAACGGTGAGGTGTCCGAGTGGCCGAAGGAGCACGCCTGGAAAGTGTGTATACCGCAAGGTATCGAGGGTTCGACTCCCTCTCTCACCGCCATTTTTTAAAAGTTTAACTGTACAGTGTGGCCCATAGCAGTGTTTAGTTTGCTATTTGTACAGGTTGATCGAAATTTGTATTTCATTGATTTATAAAGCATTAATTTGAAAGTTTCACAAAAGAAAATCAAATAAATGCTTGACTCACTGAGCCCCGATCAATAAAATGCGCGCCTCAACAACGCACTCATAGCTCAGCTGGATAGAGTACTCGGCTACGAACCGAGCGGTCGGAGGTTCGAATCCTCCTGAGTGCACCATAAAGCAGTACCGAGAGCCCCGATAATCCTAGTGATTATCGGGGTTTTTGCTTTCTGGTTGCGTATTAAATACGACTAATGGAATGTGCGAGTGCCAACAGATGGGTAACTAAATTGCTGTTCTAATTACTTACATTTGATGAGTAAAGGAGGAATTAGAATGCAAATTACCGCGATTGAGTTGCCAGATTTATTTGTCCAGTTGGGATTGCCAAATACGGAAGCCGATATAGCGGCTTTCGTAAAGGCGCATCCTTTACCAAAAGATATCACTTTGCCTGAAGCGGATTTCTGGACAGATGGTCAGCGACAATTTTTACGCGAAAGCTGGCAGCAGGATTCTGACTGGTGTGTTGCTGTCGATAAGTTGGATGCTTTGTTGCGTCACTAATAAAGTATTGATTGGCCACCCCGGTAGGGGTGGTTGACTGCGGCATTATTCAGTTAGTTATGATTTTTGTCGCGGCACTCAAACAAAAATCTGCATTTCATCGCCAATTTTTTTGCGCATGTCCATCAGCTTGATTGCGGCGGCGTGTTGCTGTTTATCCTGGTCGGTTTGTGGAATCCATTCGGGCACAATGACTGGGTGGCCAGATTCATCAACGGCCACCATTATCACGATGCAGTGAGTGGTGAGGCGTCGGTTGCGCGATTTGGGGTCGCAGGCATTTACTTCGATGGCAATGTGCATAGAGGATTTGCCGGTGTAGATAATTTTTGCGCCCACTTCCACCAAGTTGCCTACATGAATAGGTGACACAAACCGAATACCTCCAGCATAGGCGGTGACGCAGTAACGGCTGCTCCAGCCAGCCGCGCAAGCGTAAGCTGCGAGGTCGATCCATTTCATAACGGCGCCGCCGTGAACCTTTCCACCAAAATTCACATCTTGCGGCTCCGCTAGAAAGCGTAGAGTGATGTCGCGTTGTGGGTCGCTCATAGTGTCTCCCAGGCTGGGTTGGTGTTGTAGCTTGGGAGGATAAAACACTTTGATCTTTTATTCACTGCATAAAAACTGCGGTATCCGGCTCCTGTTGAAGGACTCTTCTCGTCGTCTAATTCTGTTGATAAGGCCAGTGTTAAGGCTTTTTTGTTCTCGTTTATATTGGGATGTAAATTCTAATTATTTTAAAATATTAGGATTTATATAATTTCCACCTTTTGTTTATTTTCAATAGTCTTTTGTCTTACTAAATTGTAAGTAATCGTTTACATTTGTTGTTTTTGTAATTATGTAAACGTATTCATTGTGTATTGTGAGTAATATATACACACATTGATGATTCATTAAGTAATATTTATAGGCTTTGGTTGCAAATAGAAAAGATGAGAATAATAATAATTTTAGGCCGTCTATAAGGATGCTTATTCCCCATGTTTGCCACTGCACTGTAGTGGCTTTTTTCACGAATAGGTTTCTTGATTGTGTCTGCCACAAATAACTTATAAAAAAATTTAGCTCTTGAGGCTAAGCCTTATCGGCATATTCGCGTCGTTAATATCAATAAAAATTAATTGGGCCCATCACAATAAAACACGGGAATAGCTATGAAAAAATTTACTCTTAATCCACTTGTATTCGCTATGGCAGTTGTATCTATAGCGCCAGCGGTTTATGCGCAAGGCTCGTCAGATAATGCTGTAGAAGAAGTTGTTGTCACAGGTAGTTTTCGTGACAGCTTAAAAAATGCGCTGAATTTGAAGCGCAATAATGTCGGTGCAACCGACAGTATTGTTGCTGAAGATATCGGCGACTTCCCCGATAACAATCTTGCTGAAGCTATGCAGCGTATCCCTGGCGTGAATATTGATCGTGTAGGCGGTGAAGGCAAGCAAATCAGTGTGCGAGGTTTAAGTCCTGATTTTAGCCGTGTTCGTATTAATGGCATGGAGACGATTGCTACCGGATACAACAACAAAGCCCGCTCGTTTGATTTTAATATTTTTGCATCGGAGTTATTTAGCCGCATTGATGTAAGAAAATCTCAAACTGCAGAAGTAGAAGAGGGTTCATTAGGTGCAACTGTTGATTTGTTCACCGCTCGCCCACTGGATTCTTCAGAAGACTCATACACTGTGAGCTATACCCAAGGCTATAACGATTTGTCCGGGAATAGCGATCCCCGTATGACCGCCTTGGCAAATATCGTTAATGATGAAGGCACTTTGGGAGCGTCTGTCTCTTTAGCGTATTCAGAGCGCAGCATCGCTCAAGAAGGCCACAATTCTGGCCGTTGGGAACAACTTGGTTCCCCTACCACTGGCAATAACCGCTGGAAAAATGCGGCCACTCTCCCGGCGGAAGTAAATACTGCAAACATTCCTCGCTTTCCTCGCCAGCTCGACAGAAGTATTGATCTGGAGCGTTTGGGGGCCACCGCAACAATTCAATGGGCTCCAACAGATGCAACCAAGGTGACATTGGATGCGCTCTATGCTGAGCTCGGCTATCAGCAAAATGATTTGACTTTAACGCCAATTTCCATGGCGCGTACTGGTGCAACGGGTCGCCGTGAAACTACAGTTGTAGACTATGCGTATGATGCCGCAACCAATTCATTGCAGTACGCCAAATTAAGCGGTGTTGACGTTCGTGCTGAAAACTCTTTAGTGGATGCTGACACCAGTTTTGGTCAGTACTCACTCAACGTAACTCACGAGTTTACCGATAGCTTTCGTATAAAAGCGCTTGCAGGTACTTCTGAGTCAAAAACCGAAGTCCTACAAGAGTCAACCGTAATTTTGGAGCGCTTTAACGCTGACTTCACTTACGACTATCGTGGCAATGCATTAAATCCAACCTTAACTTACGGTTTTGATTTAAAAGATCCTGCCAACTGGAAAATTTCAGAATTGCGTGATCGTCCTGCTGACACAACCAATGATTATGATGTTGGCCAGGTTGATTTTATTTGGGATCTGACAGAAGTATTCACCTTGAAAGCGGGTGCCTCGTGGAAGAAGTTTGGCTTTGATAACAATCAAGCTAGACGCGATCGCGCGGTGTTGAGCCAAGCGGCCCCTCAAGGTGGCAGCGTCAGTGTTCCTGCGGGCTGCTCGCTTACACTGGCTGATATGAATGTGACATCTGATCTAGGCTCACTCTATACACCAGGCAATGGCGCCAACGAATTCTTCCTGCCAAACATTAACAAGGTTGCTAACAAAACGGGCTTGTTTACCGATAGCGTTTGTTTCCCTGCGGTTGTTCAAGCTGGTGAGGATCGTTCAGTAGAAGAGTACGACCGCGGTCACTATGCACAAGTAGATTTCAATACCGAGCTGTTCAGCTTGCCGTTCCGAGGTGATGTTGGTGTGCGTTATGTGGAAACTATGCAATCCTCACGCGGTATTGTGAGCGGTACCGAAGTCAGTGTTTCGCGCGATTACACCGATACTCTGCCAGCTATTAACCTCGCCTTGGAGCCAGTAGCTGATGTTATTGTGAGAGCCTCTTGGGCAGAAGTAATGACCCGCCCAAGCTTGGGTAACTTGACGCCAGGCGGCAGCGTAGACGTGTTCAACCGCGCCTACACTGCAGGCAACCCTAATCTAGATCCATTCCGCGCCAAGGCTACTGATATTGGTGTTGAGTGGTACTTTGCAGAAGAAGCATTGGTGTCATTGGCATGGTTCAAAAAAGATATTGAATCCTTCCCTGCAACCATCCGCATTGATGTACCTTGGACCTCATTGGGCTTGCCAGACAGTTTGTTAGGTAATGGCCCAGCGACCAAGCAAGATATTTTCAACTACCGTACCACCGGTAATGGTGAAGGTGGTGAATTAACCGGCTGGGAATTGCAATACCAACAACCGTTTACCTTTGGCCCCGAATGGTTGCAAGACTTCGGTATTAAAGCCAACGCAACCTCGATTGAGTCAGAAGTGAACACTGGCACTGCGGCTGTACCTGTACTTAACCGCTTGAATGGGCAGTCAGATGAGAGCTATAACGCAACGCTTTGGTATGAAAACGACTCTGGGTTCTCTGGACGTATTTCTTACACCTTCCGTAGCGATTATCAAACTCAAGGTGTGACTGTCTACAAAACCCCGGCGGGCGCGGCGATTGGCAGTGACAACACCGATGATGTTGCTGTGGTCGATGCGGCGTTTAGCTATCAATTCAATGACAATTTGAAGTTTACTTTTGATGCATTGAATCTGACTGACGAAGCTGAAACTACATTGATCAGTGACTATGGTTTGGTAGATACCACACTTAAATCAGGTCGCCAATTCTACCTGGGTGCCCAATACTCGTTCTGATTCGGTAGCTCTGGGTAAACTAAAAAGGGGGTGCCAAATTACAGGCACCCCCTTTTTAGTTTTTGTGAGATCTTGGTACTGTGTTAGAGGTCATCCAAATACTTTTCAGCATCCAATGCGGCCATACAACCAGAGCCGGATGAGGTAATTGCCTGACGGTAGATGTGGTCGGCTACATCGCCTGCGGCAAACACACCCTCAATGCTGGTTTGCGTCGCATTGCCTTCCAAACCGCTTTTGACTTTGATGTAGCCATCTTTCATGGTCAGTTGGCCTTCAAAGATATCGGTATTGGGTTTATGACCAATCGCGATAAATACACCGGCGACATCAATTTCTTGGGTGGCGCCATCTTGGGTGCTTTTTAAACGCAAACCCGTTACACCGGAATCATTGCCCAGCACTTCATCTAACTGGTGGTTCCAGATCACTTTGATATTGCCATTGGCAACTTTGGCCATCAGCTTGTCTTGCAAAATTTTCTCTGACTTCAATTTGTCGCGACGGTGAATCAGGGTGACTTCGCTGGCGATATTAGACAGATAAAGCGCCTCTTCAACTGCGGTATTGCCGCCGCCGACTACCGCCACTTTTTGATCGCGATAAAAGAAACCATCGCAGGTAGCGCAGGCGCTCACGCCTTTGCCCATAAAGGCTTCTTCTGACGGCAGACCCAAATACTGAGCTGAGGCACCGGTAGAGATGATCAGTGCATCACAGGTATAAGTATTGGAGCCGATCAGCTTAAACGGGCGCTCGGTCAACACGGTTTCATGAATGTGGTCAAAAATAATTTGAGTGTCAAAGCGCTCGGCGTGCTCTTGCATTTGCACCATCAAATCTGGACCTTGCAAGTCGTGTACACCGCCGGGCCAGTTTTCTACTTCAGTGGTGGTGGTCAATTGACCACCTTGTTGCATACCGGTAATCACAACGGGGTTGAGGTTAGCGCGCGCGGCATAAATCGCTGCGGTATAACCTGCAGGGCCTGAACCGAGAATAATCAGGCGATGATGTTGTACGTCACTCATAGGAAGTCCTTGATCTTGCTAAAAGATGGGGGTGTTACGCAATGTGGGGGCATGATAGGTCAATCACAATAGCCGTGCAAAATTGTCTGACTCAATGCGCCATATTGGCATTGGCTATTTGGGTATTTCTTGATCGCTGATGCTGCGAGGTGCAATTAAATTAATCGTTTAACCTGTCATAACTCCCAGTGTGGATAAATGATTACTCCACTCTTGCGCGTTGTGGGTACGCAAAAGTTGTTCAAAGGCCATGGGCGATAGGGGGTTTGAGAAGAGATAGCCTTGCAATAAGTCAGCACCATAATCGCGGCAGATGCGCGCTTGTTCGCGGGTCTCTACCCCTTCTACTACGATAATTAAATCCAGGCTTTTGGCAAACACAATCATGGCGCGCAGAATGCGGCAATCGGCGGCATTGTCAGGCACACCCATGACGAATTTGCGGTCTATCTTCAGAGTGCGTGCGGGCAGCTCTTTTAGATAAGACATGGACGAATAGCCTGTACCAAAATCATCGACAGCAATATCGACGCCGTAATCGCGGATTTTTTTTAAGCTGTGCGCTGTGTTTTGCAGATTTTCAATCAGTACTGATTCGGTGATTTCCAAGCTCACGCAGCGGCCGGGTAGGCCGGTGCGCTCAAGATCATCAATTATTCCCTGATATAGATCTTCATCGGTAAGTAGTTGAGCGCAGACATTGAACTTCATGTTGAAGTCGTCATTGACTAGCTTTTGCGCGCGCCAATCTGCTAATTGTTGGCAGGCATTAAAACGACTGCGTGAATCAATTTCACTGATCAAGCCAATTTCTTCGGCAAGGCTAATAAATTCGCTCGGCGGCAAAATGCCACGCTCAGGGTGATCCCAGCGAATCAAACCTTCCGCACCACAAATCTCAAAGGTTTGTGCATCCACAATAGGTTGATAAAACAAAATAAAATGGTCGGTAGGGATCAGTGCGCGCAATTCTTTTTCCAGGCGTAAACGCTCCTGCATTTGCGCTTGCATAACCGCTGAGAAAAATTGGAAATTATCGCGGCCATCTTGTTTGGCGCGGTACATGGCCATATCGGCGGCTTTAAGCAGGTCGCCCGCGTTATCACCTGCTTCAGGAAAAGTGGCGATGCCAATGCTGCTAGATATGCAGTTCTCGTAAGTGCCGATCATAATGGGGCGGCGCAAGTCCTCAAGAATACGCTGGGACAATTGGCTTATGGCTTCTTCAGAATCAAAATTGTGCGCGAGTACTGCAAACTCATCGCCACCCAAGCGGCAGACAATATCGCCCGCGCGCACAACTTGTAGTAAGCGATTGGCTACTTCTTTGAGTACAAGGTCTCCGATCGTATGGCCTAGTCCATCATTGATAAATTTGAAGTTATCCAGATCCAGAAATAGCAGAGCAAGTTGTTCATTGTGGCGTTTGGCTCGCTGTATTGAGGCGCGCAAGCTTTCATCAAAATAATAGCGATTTGCCAAACCGGTTAGAGAATCGTTTTCGGCTAGTGCACGCAGACGTTGATGGCTTTCTTGTAGTTGCCGCTCTAGTAGATGGCGCGCCTGTGCGTGAGTAATGGCGCGGGTTAAATGTTTGTGGACTATTTCTGATTTAAATAATACATCTTGCGCGCCAGCGGCAATAAACTCGCGCTCAAGATCATCGTCAGCATTGGCACCGGTGAGGATGATAATAGCCGCGTGATTGTGAGGGTGCTTGTTGAGTAGCTGCAAAACTTCCATGCCATCAATATCGGGCAAGCGATAATCGAGCAAAACCGCATCAAAATCATTGCAATCGAACTGCGCTAGCCCTTCATTGGCGGAACTGGCCTGGGCAATGGTAATGTCCCATTCCGTTTTCTTAAAAGTGCGAATAATCGCTTGACGGTCAAGCTCGTTATCGTCAATGAGTAATAACTTCATGCAAGATACCTCTTTGCAGTGATCTAGATCATACAGGTTTACATTTATGGTGTTTTTGTCGGTAATTCAATGACCCGCCAGTAGTGATCAAGCAGGCTGATCACTTGCATAAAATCGCTATCCATACGCTGCTTTAATAAGTAGCCAGCTACGTGTTCCCGGTAGGCAGCAATAATGTCTTCATCGGATTTGGATGTGGTCAATACAAATACCACCGCATGAGTAAGCTCGGGATCGGCGCGTAAAGATTCTAAAAACTCCAAGCCATTCATTCGCGGCATGTTGATATCTAATAAAATAATATAAGGGCTAGGTATTCCGCCATTACGCAATATTTCAAGAGCTTCCAATCCATCTTTGGCGCGATAGAGGGGGTTAAGTAATTTTAGTTTATGCAAAGCTCTTTTTAATGCCGTTGCATCTATATCGTCATCGTCAATAATTAACAGGCTAACCGCTTTAAATTCCTGGTTGCCGGTGGGGTGAATTTTATCAATCATGATCTTGTTTCCTTTTGATATGAATTGGCCATGTAAAGGTAAAGCGGCATCCTCGGCCCTCCGAAAACACACTGATCTTTCCGCCGTAGGTCTCCACAATTTTTTTAATCAACGCAAGCCCCATGCCACTGCCTTCCAAATCGTCACGAGATTTCAGGGTTTGAAACATGCCAAATACCCGCTCCTGAAATTTGAGCGGGATGCCAGGGCCGTCATCGCTAACACTAAACTCGTAAAAATTCTGGTCGATAGTGCGTGCGTTTACGCTAATAACACCTTCAGCGGTATCGTGATGTTTGATGGCATTAGAGAATAGGTTGCGCAGGGTTTGTTCAAAGGGAGTTTTTAATGTCTCAATACTGGGTAGATTCTCAGCCAATACCAGGCGCAATCCGGGCTTGGTGTTTTGTATATCAAATAACTCTTTGGCCATATGGGCAACATCAATCCGGCTTATAGTCCCGTCGGTTTTCCCCGCGCGGTAAAAAACCAGCATGTCATCCAATAATTTTTCCATGCGCAAAATGCGGTTGCGCAGCATATTGGTGTGCTTATTCACTTCGCTAAATTCTTTGGATTCCAGATCTTCTTCAATCCAAGTAGAAAGTTGGGCAATGCCGCGCAAGGGCGATTTCAAATCGTGTGAAGCGACGTAAGCAAAGGTTTCTAGCTCCTTATTGGTTAACGCTAGTTGTTGATTAATTTGCTCCAGCTCTTGTTGATGTTTGATCAGTAGTTCCGCATTTTTTTTTCGTTCACTGACGTTCTGGGCAAAGACCTCCAGTGTTCTTGCCATGTCACCTATTTCATGTGGGTAATCAAGATATGGAATGGCGGTGTCGCTGTTGCCCTGCGCAATATCAAGCATGGCGCAGCGCACTTTAGTCAATTGTTGATTCAAACTGCGCGTGAGCAATACCGACACCAAAAAGCCCATAATTAAAAAACCAAAGATAACAATGAACATTAAATTTTCTGCGTGTTGTTTCGTCTGAACAGCTTCGGCATTTAATTTTTCCATCTCCTTCTGGGCGCCATTGATGATGGTGTCGCAAATGGTTTCCAAAGCGACAATACTGCGTTGATTATTATTGAGTGCATTCTGTCGGTACCCTGCAATGTCCCCTTGCTCAAGCTGTTGGAAGAGGTTGTTGACCATGGTTGCCCATTGCGTAAATTGCTCACGTAAGGCGTGCAAGTTTTGTTCGTGCTCTTGGCCATGAGTAAACTGCTCAATTTCTTGTTCGATGTTGTCGATCGTCTGTTCAAGGACGAGACGGTACTGGTTGGATTTTGCCAAGTTGGGATCCATGCCAATATCTTTAATGGTGCGGTTGAGTAAATTTATGTGGTGCTTTATCCGGAGTGCAGCGCTATTGGTTTGAAATGGTTCTTGATAGAGTTTTTGTGAAATGGCTGCAACACTATTAATTTGTAAAATGCCAATTGAGCCTATACCGATAAAGAGAATACTCATAAACATAAAACCAATCGTTAACCGGTTGAAAAAATTTAACCGTGTAAAGGCCGTCAGAATGTGAGGGTATAAGCTGATAATAATCGCCGTGGCATAGATAAAAAAACAGAGTGCTGTATGGGGCGACATTTTGCGCCCCGCCCAGACTGAGCTGGGGAATAGGTGAAGGCTGTGCCCGATCATGATCGCGCTGGCAATGGTGATAATAATCAACGCGATGAAAGCGGTAATCAGAATTCTTGTTGGGGTGAGCAACTGGCTAAGCAGTAACAGCAGCGTAATGGCCGTAAATACAAAGGTAATTGAGGTAATTGATGATGTGGGAATGGGGGCTGCAATAGGGGCTGTAACAGCAGCCTTAAATAATGTTTCATACCAATAACCCGAATCAAACGGCAGATCAAATAGCATTTCTGTGATACTAATGCTGCTAAGTATTAGCAATCCAAGCGACAATGCTACCCCGGTCAAACGCAATTGATTTAACAGCGCGATTAACGCCAAACCGCATAATAAAAAACTGGCAGCGGTGTTGTATGCCATTAGGGTTGCATAGGGGCGTAGCGTTGGGAACAGTGACGGGATGTGCCATATGATGATGACCCCGCTACTAATCAGCAGTAATAGCGCAGCCCCTGCTGCTATAGGCACAGTGGCGATAACGTTGCTCGAAGTTATTCTGTGCATGTCTCGTTTAATCCATATCCATTGAGATACATTTTTCCTCGTTCTCGCAGAAGAAAAAGCACTAATCTGTGTGAGTGTAGATGAGCTATTGATAAATACTCTTAAAAAATATCTTTAGCGATGAAAATAATTAGTATTTATCGTTATTTATACTGATGTGTCATAACCATCATGTATTGAAGTTGGAGTAGTCGATTTATGGCGACAGTGGAATCACCTTGTGTTCGCAATTGCTGTCTGAATAACAATGATATTTGTGTTGGTTGTTATCGCAGTTTGGCTGAGATCACTTATTGGAGTCAGGCTGATGATGAGGCAAAGTTGTCAATCTTGGCTGCTGCCAGGGCGCGCCGCGAGGACAAAAATCAAGTAATTCCCGGGAGGAAAAAATAATCGGCTGGCACATTATTCATCATTGGTTTATTCTTTGCGGCCTCACAATAATCATAAATTAGTTATACAAATTGCCTTTATTAGAACTAGACTTTTTGAATAACACATCACCGTAGAATGCTTATGCAGTCTTTTACCGCTTCACTTAAACTCTGGCTCAGCATGCAATGCCAAATGCTGGGTAACGTCAGCGCGGCAATGTTAGTGCAAACCCCCTTTGGTGTTTCGCCAAAAATTCTTGCTAAATGGCCTAATGCGGCGGCAAATAATGCCGCCTTGCGCGAGGCGCTTAAACAGGTGGCGGATAAAAAACGGTTGCATCTGGCGCCCGACGGGGAGGGTTATTTTATTGTTGGCCACCCGCTGGTGATTGATGGTGAGTCCTGGGGGGTGTTGCTACTGCGTTTGCAGCTGCAGGATAAAAAAGAATTACCTGTCGTATTAAAGAACCTCAAGCTGGGCCAGTACTGGCTGCAGTTTATCTTGCAGCAGCCCGCCGAGGCTGAGCCGGTGGTTGTTGCCCCTGTTATTGATAAAAATTCCGCTAGCCCAGCACTATTGCAGCTCAGTGCCAGTTTATTAAAAGAAAACTCACTGCAAGAAAGTGCAATCAGCCTGGTGAATATGCTAGCGGGCTTTCTGCAATCTACCCGCGTAAGCCTTGGTCTTTGTCACGCCAGCCGTATTGAGCTGGAGGCGGTGTCATTCTCGGCTAATTTTGATAAACGTACCCAGGCGATGCAGGCGATTAGCGAAGCTATGGCTGAGGCGATAGAGCAGGGCGCAGCCATTCATTGCTCGCCAGTTATTGATCACACTGTTGATGCTGCTTCAGCTCCAAATTTAATTAAACGCTCCCATCAGCAATTGCTGCAGCAACAACAGTTGCAATCGGTGCACAGTTTATTGGTGCGCAATGGTGATGTGATTGTAGGGGTGCTCACCATAGAGTTAGATAAACAAGCTGATTTATCTGACGAACAACGCAGTTTTGTTCAGCAGGCATTGCAGTTTGCCGGAGCGATTCTCGCATTGCGGCAGCAGGCGAAAGCCAATCTGTGGCAGGGTTTAAAAAGGCGTATTGCGCAGCGTTTGGAGCGTTGGTTTGGAGAAGATTCCTGGCGCGGCAAAATTATTACGTCCCTCGTCTTGGTATTTTTGGTCGCTTTATTTGTCCCAATCGATTACCGCATTACTGCCGATGCCGCGCTGCAAACAACAGAGAAATATTTAGTGGTATCACCGCACGATGGCTATTTAGGCAAAATCAGTGTGCGCCCCGGCGATAGCGTAATAAAAGGCGCAACCTTGGCGCAGTTGAATGACGAAGATTTGCGTTTGGAGCGGCGCAAGTTGGCGAGCCAGGTGCAGCAATATCGTCAGGCTTACGATACCGCATTGGCCAATTCCAATCGTGTTGAAGCGGCAATTGCCAGCGCGCAAATGGATCAAGCCAGCATCCAGTTGCGGTTGATTGACCAACAATTAGCGCGCACCCAATTAATCGCCCCGATGGATGGCATTATCGTCTCCGATGATATTTCACAAAGTCAGGGCGCGCCGGTCAAACAGGGCGATGTGTTATTTG
>CAXAVL010000069.1:0-19257 GCA_963971905.1 uncultured Cellvibrio sp. | reverse complement strand
CAGGCGATATAGTTGGCGCAATCGCCAACGAAGCCGGCATTGAGAGCCGCTTTATTGGCCACATTAAATTGCACGATGAGTTTTCTACCGTTGATCTGCCAACCGGCATTTCAAAAGACGCGCTCGCCAAATTGAAAAAAGTGCGCGTGCGCAATCGCCCATTGGAAATTTCTTTGGATACCGGCCCACGCGGCGGCGATGACTTTAGCCGTAAACCAAAACGCGACTTTGGTCCGAGAGACGGTGCTCCACGTGAGGGTGGCCGTGACAAGCCCCGCTTCGGTGAGCGCGATGGCAAAAAAACCAGCTTTCGCCCAAAGAAAAGCGACTAATTAACATTGTTTAGCCATTAACAATTCGTTTTCTTGTTAAGTAACTGAATAAATCATTCGGTTACTTAAACTCCTTTATCGCCATAACATGCAAATGTTCATGGCGATTTTTTTATTGCTCAAAACGAAACTTTTTCTTTACCTCGCCATTCACTCGCTCCATCATTTTTTCGCTTTCCGATTGCCCGCCACATCCTGCGAAATACCAATTTTTAGGCGCGCCAATTTTTGTTTCAGCCGGGGATCTCATACAGCCCCCGCCAGGCGATTTCACTACGGTCGCTCCTGCCGGATCGGTATAGGTTTGCAATGCTGATTCTTCAGCTCGCGCAAGCTTGGGTTTATTTGCTTCTGCAGTGAGTTGCGCACCCAAGCCGGGATGAAATACATTTTCTGCGATTGAGGCAGAATCTTGATGAGTTGTTGTCGAGTTGTGATTATCGGTAATCTCAGCCAACTCTTGCGCAGTCAATGGCTCTATCACCACGCGAGTGGCAGGCGGCACCTTAGATGGCTTTTCTTTCGGCGCGACTACTTCTGTAATAACCGGAGCGGTAACTATTTCTTTTATATCACGTGGAGCAGGCGCAGGCTGAACAACCCCTTCCGCAACAACATCGGGGAGTGCATTCGGTGTTGTTGGCGCGCGCTGCAAACTTATATGAAGTGTTTGCTTTGCTATCTGTTGCTGATGAAACTGTTTTGCACTGAATTCAAACAACAGCAAAGATAAATGCAGCATTAGGGACAAGACGAGTGCAATCCACAGCAACGGGGATGACCGCTTAGACACTGACTCGGCTGATCCCGGACTGGAATCGGAAAGTTGGAGATGGGAAAAATCCATGTCCCTGAAATCAGGCAGAGTAACAAACATACTTGTAGCGCCAGTGATAAAAGTTATCTCTAGACCCACTATCGCATTAAAAGTTCGAGACTTATTCCAGACTGACTATTCCAAACTTACTTAACACCGCGCAAAGGAGTCGGCGCTACAACCAGTGTGTCGCGAACAGACTGACCAAAATAATTTTTTACCTCTTTACGCTTATTCCGGCTGATCGGCACCCTCAAACCATTTGTCATTAAGCAGTAAGCATCTGTACTGGTTATATGAACTTTTACGATATATTTTTTGGCAACCCAATTAGAACGATGAACCTGCATCCCGGAATCAACTAAAGCTTCAGCATAATATTTGAGGCTGCCTAGAAGCAACGTTTTACCTAGCGTGGTGTAGACATTGAGATAGTGTAAATCAGAAGAAATAGCAACAATCTCTCTGCCAAGCACCTCCGGTAGACGCTGATACAAATGCTCCACCCGCTGTTCAAGCTCCCGCTTATCCGCATCAGTTTCATCAAAACTATTGTCCGGGGCCTCTGCTTCCGTAGGGTTTGTCAACACGGGTTTATTTAATAGAAAAGGGAAATTAACCGCGTACCAGCTCATCAGCATTATCGGCATCACATCAAAAAATTCTGCCAGAATCGACTGCCACCATCCCTGAGAAGCAAATTCATCCAAGCTATCTGTAATTGGCTCCACGGGATAAATTAACTCCACCACACAAAAAAGTGGTGCAGCAAAGGCAGCACCTATAATGCCAGTAACACCCAGAGAAACAGCGGTAGGTAGCTGAGCCAAACGCCAAAAACACAAACAATAACTAGCCAGTAAAATGGCTAACAATCCTATTCCAATATGCAGCACCCAAAAACTGAATCGCGCCAACAGGCCTAATCCTGACGACACTTCAGGCTTGACTAACGTAAATAGAATACTGAGTAACGCGGCAACCAATAACATACTGGTCTTGAGTGGGGCGACGCCCAGCACAGTTCCATTAACTAACACTTTGTAATCTCCCATTTGTTTATCGCTCATTGTGTACTGTCCTTTGGGTTTCGCATGGATATTTGTATCAACGGTAGGATTTTTTCATCAGCAGTTATCGCGTTTCAATATTTCGTAGCGCCAATCCCCGCCCCTGATCAGCTGGATTCATCAAAAACGCGGATTTCAATTCGGCCATTCATGAAAAATATTCGCACTCCATACAAGCTCATTAAATAAAATAGGATCGGCTAGGTATAGTCGGGCAGATCGATATCACCGCTCTAACAACAGAGTATTTAAACTCAAGGAGTAACCCCGCTATGTTCCGCCACCTGTTCACCAAACAATTGTATCGCCTCACACAAAGATTTCTTTTACTGTTTCTTGCCTGCTCTATGTCTGATGTCTACGCCGATACCGGAAAAATCCGTCTAGCAGCCATTGACGCCAACACGCAAAGACCTATCGTCAACGCCACTATTACCCTAGTCGCACGCGATGGAACCACCACCAAAAGCAGCACCAACCAACAGGGACTGGCACAAATTGAGTCCTTAAACCCCGGACTCTACACCCTTGTTATTGCTCATCCAGACTACCAAGGCGCGCGCCTGCCCAGAATAAGAGTTCAAGATGACAAAACTACCCCCATTAATACCAAACTCGGGTTAGCCATTAGTGGAGTTGAAGAGGTAATTGTGCTTGGCAAAGCCGCGAGTGGTAACCCACTGAATCCGGCTGGCACTCGCTTTATTGATCGGGAAGCACTGAACAGCGCGGCCGGTAGCGGTAGCGATGTGCTGCGCTCTCTGGACGGCTTACCGGGTTTGTTTGGCGATGGAGAATTTTCCAGCTTTACCGTGCGCGGTAACGGCCCACGCGACAATTTAATCCTTGTAGATGGAATACCCTTCGACAATGTCGTGCACTTTAGCGATAGTTTTGGCGAACAAGAAGAGATTGAAGGCGGCGGTCGTTATTCAGTATTTGCGCCGAACACTATCGCCACTGCCGAATTCCAACCCGGCGGGTGGAACCCTGCATACGGTGGGAAAGCAGGCTCGCTATTAAAACTGGAAGTTGCTGAAGGCAACCCTGAAACATCTTCGTATCGTGCGCGTCTGGATATTGCCGGTATCGAAATCGGATATGACGGCCCTAGCCTGATTCACGATCAGACTTCTATTTTATTCTCTGCTCGCGATTATGATTTTGGTCGGTTATTCAATACTATTGGTCTGGATGACATAGGGACTCCAAAGTTGACGGATGTAATTTTTAAATCCTCTACGGAATTGGACGATACGGATCATTTAAACTTCCTTGTCGTCTATGCGCCTGAAGAGTATCAACGCGACATCAACAATGTATTGGCATCGGATGAAGATGAACCCGGTAATTACAGTGATGTTGAATTAATTTCCAATAAAACCGACAACAGCTTATTTGCTGCTACCTGGACACGTTTAGTCGGTAACGATGGAAAACTAAGCACCCAGCTCTATTTGCGCGAATACGAAGAAACGGGACACCAAGGTGAAGCCTATCCCGATTTAGTTCCACCGGAAACAGCGCCCGAAAACATCCCGTTACGTGAAAAAATTGTTAAATCGCAGAGAAAAGAAAGCGAATTGGGGCTGCAGAGTGAATTCCAGATAGGCAACCCATTGGGACGATTTACCACTGGTTTACAAATCACTCAAACTGATCTGACTTTTGATTTACGTTTGCATGATGACTGGATTCGCTACACGTACGACCAAAATGATTATCGCCCAATACCAGAGCAACAATATATCCTCCTCACTCCTGGCAGCATCGACAATCACTTTCAGCAGAAAGAAACAAATTATGCAATGTTTTTAAATCAGGACTTCATGCTGGACGACTGGAGTTTTCGTGCTGGCGCTCGCTATGAGCGGGATAATTTCTCCGAAGAAAATTTACTATCGCCACGTTTGGGCGCTACTTGGCCAATCACCAATAATTTGCGAATGACTGCTACCGCTGGGCGCTATTATCAAGCACCGCGTTTTAATGATCGCGCCAGTGATGCAGGTAACATCCATCTTGAAAATGAAGTCATCGATCAAGTGAGTATTGGTTTTTCTTACCGCTTTAATACCAACTTGGAATTATTGGTCGAGCCTTACTATCAAGATATGAACAATCTGGTAATGCAAGAAGACAGCGTCAACAAAACATTGAGCAATCAAGGTAAAGGAAAGTCCTTTGGCGTTGATACCGCGCTCACGCGGCAGTTCGACAACGGTTGGTCGGCCAGCATCAACTATTCATACAACGACGCACGTATACAGGCCAACCCTGAAAGCATCGAATACAATGCTGATTTTAATCGCCCACATATTTTTAGTATCGGTGGTGTCTGGGAAGTTAACCAACAATGGAAGTTATCATCGCGCTGGAAATGGGCGTCAGGTAAACCGAAGGACGTATATTTAATTCACAATAATGTGCTGGGCGACGGACAACCACTGCGCTATTCACGAGAAACTGTTGGGATAAACACCAACAGGTATGGCGACTACAACTCGTTAAACTTTCGCGCCGACTATATCCGCACATTTGGCAGCACTAATGTGATTGCCTTTATTGATGTAATCAATTTACTGGGATCAGATAACCCCGGACTTTCAGAGTTTAATGAACGCAATGGAACAGAGGAAATAGAAAATGGTGAACCCTTACCTATTCTTGGATTGATGTTCGAGTGGTAATCAACCAAAGGAAAAGCCAATAAAGGCAAAAATCCAGCCGCTGCTTACCGTAACTTGTAACACTTACTGTAAGCAGCTTGCTACATTCTATCGATCACTTTACTCATCAAACATCTGAATCATATAACCATCTTTCAACGCCTCTGCCATGGCTTTATCGGCCGCAACCACACGCGGATCACTGGTCAGATTACTTGGCACCAATTTGCGGTTTTCAATTTGGATTTCCACAAAACCCGCGCGCATTAAATAGAGCTTGCACAAATGCTCGGCACCGAATAAATCTTTGAAATTGATGTAAACAATAAAAGGCACCATTTGGCCTTCTTTAATATCGTCGAAGGATTTTTTAGCGCGGCCATTGGCGGAGAAGATGTACATAATAGTGCCTCGTTTTTACCATAATAGTGTCAGTGGATTGCAAGCGGCCCACTAAAGCTCGCTTCAATAGTTAAGGTTTTTTCCTGTTCTTTTTTATATAAGGGTTGTGATGCATCACCGGAATACTCTCCCTGCATATCAACCAATATAATTTTATATTGAGCTGTATGCATTGCATCAAAAATTAAATTGGGCTTGGTAAGTGGCGAAATGCGTGTTGTATAGCGATCTGTCCCTTTATACATATCCTTAACAGCCACAAAAAAACGATTCGGTGTTTTTAGTAATTCACCGTCAATACCAGCAACATTGACATTAATGGTTTTAATGGCGGGGCGAAGGCTAATAAACACCCTTGTTGAAATACATTCAGCGTCTTTGCTTGCATCTACACAAGTCTCAAGATCGAGACCCAAGTTAAATGTTTTTGTATCATTAATATAACGGTTTAACACAGCAGCAGCCGGTGTGATACGAATGGTGCGGTTATCTGCATCCAGGTATATACCCTTGCCTTGTTTGACAATTTTTGCCTCTTCTGGGGTGACTGCTACATCGTTTGAGTGAAGAGGATCATTACTACCATAAAATTTTACAACATTACTGGGTTGCGCCGTGGTGAGCGGCCAACTCAATTTTGTTAAATCGCCATCATAAAAATGATCACGAATATAACCCTGTGCGGAGAGAGTTTTTAAACCGGTGAGATCATAAATAGTTGGATCCTCATACTCGCCTTGATCCGATTGATAAATAGGTACATCCAGAGATGTCCACGCAGACCACCAAACTTTAAAACTTGGCGCGTTACTGGGCTTGACTAAAAAAACATAGCGAAACTGATTATTTCCGCCACGGTTCGCTGTGCCTGGTGCGGGAATTAATACACGCAGTTTATTTTTTATCACGGTGAAAATGGCGGGTGTACCATCTAACTGCTGAACCTCGTAAGTTTCGCCTTTAAGCGCACCGAGTGTGTATTGTGATAGATCACCAAACCGTCTATCACGGCCATAGTAGGTACTGACTGTGTCTGCATCGTCATCCTTTAGTGTTAATTTTCCAGCTGCGTGAATTAACTTTTCGCTATCGGCATAAGCAATTTTTAAGCTGAACTGAGCCTGGCAATCGTCTTCAGAAAAAGCGTCCCTGTAGGCTGTCACCTCTAAACTTAGCTGACTTGTTCCTTTAGGAAAGGAGACCGGATCTTTAGGTGGTAATGGACGTTTTTTATAACCCTGTTTGCAGTTCGTTAATTGCTCATTGATCAACAAACTCACATTGGCATCAGCAGGTAGCGGCTGACTCAATGAAAAATTTAATACCGCAGAAGAATACTCCTCTGTATATTCAATACTAGTGCCGCTCTCGTTGTATTCCATGCGCGGCGTTCCTTCCAACAGCACCACGTCAGGCATGCTAGCGACAAACCCGGTTGCTTGACTGCTGGCACCGGAGTTAGTGGAATGCGCACTCGCTGCGCTTAATACAAAAAAAAGCGCTAAGGCGCTTAGTTTGGTGAATTTCCATAAAGTTCTCATTACACTATTCCCTAGCTAACAACTGAAAGTTTAAATTCCGCATAAAACAAATTCCACGTTCATGCAAAAGACGGAGGGCACTTATTCTTCACTGTCACTTTCTGCTGCCGAAGAATGAATACACTGCTCCGACAGCCAGCGCCCTTTAATTGTTAAGTGAGAAGAGGTTATTTTGGGGGATAAAGGCTCACCTGTTTCATCGTCGATCATATGGCTTTTGCTATAAATTTCAGATTTGTAGCTTTTTTCTCGGAATGAGAAATTGATTTCGCCTTCTGATTTTGCTCCGAGGCCGGTTTTGCAGGAAAAATGAAAGCTATGGACAAACTGCGCAGCCCCCCTCGCCTCTAGCGAGCAATCCCATACATCCCCGGTTCCGTCCTTTACCATCGTGTACGCATACTCTTCCGGCTTAAGTAATGGGCTAGGTTTTTCATTGCAATGAAAACTTTTACTAGAATTATGTTTAGGTTCAGAATTTTGTGCGTTAACTGCCCCGCGCGCCGTGTGCTGTTTTGACCTCGCATTTTCTTGTATTTGTCGCACTATGCTGTTGGCATCATGCAGCTGAACGCCATCAACCAGTAATACACTTTCGGTTTCCCACTCGCCCGCTCTTAAACTAATATCCGCTAGCGCATAAGTAGGCAACAAAGCTGCCAAAGCAATGCAACAAGTAATAAAACGTATTTTTTTATTCATAAATAGTGCTCCAATTTTTCATGTTTTTCCCAGCAAGCCTAAAAAAAAGTACGCGACATTCATCTATTTTGCATTTCTAATGGCGATAGCAACTCGCATAACTCCAAACGAATACGGCTGTGAAAGCGAATGAATTTAGATAGTCATCACCACACGTAGTGCATCCAAACGAATTTGGGCTTGGGACAAAAAGTGTTGGCTTGCGGCTAAACGCTGCTGCAAATAATCAATTTCTTCCTGACGCACATTTGGGTTCACGTCTTTCAGTGCCTTCATACGCGCCAGCTCACCATTTAATTGCTCGCTTACTTTGGCTTGCGCCTCAGCAATTAATTCTTCTTGTTTTGCGGCGGTAATTTCTTCTGCTTTTTGCACCATAGTGGTCAGTGTCGGGCGAGCGTGACGCACCAGATCCTGCGCATTATTGCGTGGTACTTTTTGCAGCAGTTTGCTCAGTTGATTAATGCCGAGTACGGCGGACAAGTCTTTACCTTTATCGTCCAGCAATACGCGCAAGAGGGATTGCGGCATATAGCGGAACAACTGCAATTCTGCCGGTGCTGGGCAATGCAATACAAACAATGCTTCCAGCAATAAATTGCCCGGTTTTAGCGGAGGTAATTTTAAAGTGCAGAATGCGGTATTGCCGAACTCACTTAAACCAATCAGATCCTGTGCGCCGCGCACTAATGGGTGTTCCCAAGTGAGAAACTGCATGTCTTCGCGGGACAAGGCTTGCTGGCGATCATAGGTGATAGTCAAACCATCTTCCGGCAGACCGGGGAATTGTTCGATGCGCATATGATCACTGGGGTGTAGCACCAAACTTTTTTCGCTGTGTTTTTCATAGTCGATACCAAAGCTATCAAACACCTGTTCCATATAAATTGGCAGCACACTGCTTACATCGTTTTCAGCCAAAGCATCAACCAGGGCTTCTGCCTGCGCTGGCTTACAGGAGTTTAACTCTAATAAACGGTCGCGCCCTTGCTGTAACTGCGCCACCAACTCAGCAGAAAACTCGCGAGTTTGCGCTAATAATTCATTAAAAGTTTCATCGTCGTTATCAATCAATGCAGGCAACAATGCTTCGGCAAATTTCACATAGGCGGCCTGCCCTATCGCACAGGTTTTTTCAAACGCATTTAAACCCTGGTGATACCAATCCAACAATTTTTGCTGTGCAGTATCGGCGTAATAAGGCACATGAATATTCACGGTTGCAGTTTGGCCGATACGATCCAAACGGCCAATGCGCTGTTCTAACAAATCCGGGTTGGTAGGCAAATCAAATAACACCAAATCCTGAGCAAATTGGAAATTGCGCCCTTCACTGCCGATTTCAGAACAGATCAATACCTGCGCACCATCTTCAGCTTCTGCAAAGTACGCAGCGGCACGGTCGCGTTCGATCAGATTTAAACCTTCATGGAACACTGCTGTGGTTAAGCCTTTGCGCAGACGCAAGTATTCTTCGATTGATTGGGCTGAATCTGCATTGGCGCAAATCACCAATACTTTTTTGCGGCGATGTTGACGCAGCCATTCGGCGAGCCAAATCACCCGTGGATCTTGCAGCCACCAATCGGATTCGGTTTTTTGCTGCCAATATTGCTCAGCACAAATTTGTGTTGCGAGTGGCTGCTCAAGCAAGGCAATCAGATCTTCATCATCCAGCTCCAGTTCATGAGCTTGCAATTTACGCTCGGGGAAACCGCTGACCGAATTGCGGGTATTGCGGAACAATACACGGCCAGTGCCGTGACGATCCAACAGGGTATGGATCGCATTATCGATTGCATCACCCAAGCTCTGTTGTTCCGCTTGAGTTTGTAATTCCTTGATGGTGTCTGCGGGCAAATAAGCACCCAGCGCTTTAACCAGAGCCGCTGGCATTTTGGCGGCTTCATCGCTATGGGCTTTTAGTAACTCTTGCACCAACTCATTGAGCGGCTGATAAGCTTTTTGTTCAGCGATAAATTTTTCCAAATCGTAATAGCGATCCGGATCGAGCAAACGCAGGCGAGCAAAATGGCTCTCAATACCCAGCTGTTCCGGTGTTGCGGTCAACAGCAACAGACCCTTAGATTTTTTCGCCAAGCCTTCAATGCAGGTATAGGCCTTGCTCGGTTTCTTTTCGCTCCACTGCAAATGGTGCGCTTCATCCACCAACAATAAATCCCACTCGGCAGCAACCGCTTGCTCATAGCGATAATTATTTTTAGTGAGAAAATCGAGCGAGCAAATAATTAACTGTGCGGTTTCAAATGGGTTATTGGTATCGTTTGAGGGCTCGACAGTTTCTTTAAAATCATCTTCAAAGTCATCGACGTAATCAACCGACTCTTCAACACTATCCAACCCAACCAAGGCATTGCAGCGCGCTTCATCGAGCAAGGTAAAGGCGAGGTTAAAACGGCGCAGCATTTCCACCAGCCACTGATGCTGTAAACTCGCGGGCACCACAATTAAGGCGCGCTGCACGCGGCCACTCATTAATTGTTGATGCAAAATCAAACCGGCTTCGATGGTTTTACCCAAACCTACTTCATCGGCCAGCAATACCCGTGGCGCATGGCGCTGGGAGACTTCGCTGGCGATATACAACTGGTGCGGCAGTAACTGCACGCGCGGCCCAGCCAAACCAAACATGGGCGATTGACGATGCAAATTTTGATAATGCAGCGTCTGATAACGTAAGGTGAAGTGATTGTGTTTATCGATTTGACCGGCAAACAAGCGGTCGCGCGGGGTGCTGAATTGCACAAAACTATCTAGCTCAAACTCGGGAATGCCCAGCTCTTCGTTGTCTTTGGTCAGGCCCACATACATTAAGCAGCCCGCTTGCTCAACAATACTGGTGATCTGAATTTTGGTTCCATCTTGATGGCGAACCTTATCGCCTATCTCATACTTCACCCGGCTTACCGGCGCATTATCCATCGCGTAGGTGCGGCGCTCTCCTGCGGCGGGGAAACTCAAGGTCAAGCGGCGGTTCGCCACATCCAACACGATTCCCAACCCTAAATCTGCTTCAGACTCACTTATCCAGCGTTGACCAATTACAAAACCACCTGCTAATTGCGACTTACTCACTCAAATACCTACTTGCCCATTTATCGGAATTGTCTAAAAGGCGCGCATGATACTGTTTTAAAGCCCACAAAACCAAAAAATTTGGCTGTTAGCTTGCCAGCTTTTCTATAGAATCGAGTCCATTAATCACATAAATGGATGCCACCATGCATATCAATACCCTCGATGCACAAAGCACACTTCACCTTGAGCAGCTGGTCGCCAAGTCCAGTTTTCTGCGCCTTACTAACAGTAGAGAGCAGTATCCCTCAGCTCCCGGCACCGGTTTACCGCTTTTAATTGTAGAAACTGATTTGTGTAGCGCAGTCCTCTCACTGCAGGGTGCGCATCTCTTGGAATTCAAAACCACCAGTGGTGATCCACTGCTGTGGCTCAGCCCAAATTGTGACTTCTCGGCTGGCACGGCCTTGCGCGGTGGGGTACCACTCTGCCTGCCTTGGTTTGGTGTTAATCAATCCGATGCAAGCAAACCCAAACACGGTTTTGCACGCAATAATTTCTGGGAGTTGGGCGAGGCCCGCCAGCTCACCGATGGCTCTGTTGCACTGGAATTTGTATTTGTCAGCGATGCAAATGACCTGTTCCCGTTCGATTTTTCGGCGGAATTGCGCATGGTATTAGGCAATAGCGCGAAGCTAGAGCTGACCATCAACAACACCGACACTGAAGATTTTGATTGCAGCTGGGCGATGCACAATTACCATCGCGTCAGCTCGTTAACCGATGTGCGTGTACTGGGTTTGGCCGAGCGGAAATATCTCGATAACTTTGAAGGTCACGCCGAAAAACATCAACCAGGCGACTTGAGTTTTCCCGGCCCGGTCGACCGCGTCTTCCCTGATATTCAAAATCCCGTCACGATCAAAGGCTCACCATCAATTGAGATCACCCATAGTAATTGCCCAAGTGTTGTCACCTGGAACCCTGGAGCTGAAGCCGCAAAAAGCATTGCCGATATCGGCGAAGGTCAGGAGCAGTTTTATATTTGTGTAGAACGCGGTGCGGTACTTAGCGAGCAATGGCATTTGCCAGCAGGCACAAGCAAAAGTGCATGGATGGAATTCAAACAAATCTAAAATTGAAGCCACACTAAATTTCAAACAAATCTCAACCAGACACAAATAAAACACAAACAAAAATGCCGCTGCTTTTTGCAAAGCAGCGGCATTTTCACATCAGGCTATTGCCTATTACGCTGGCAGCAATTCAGCTACTGCATCGCGCTCTTCTTGCAATTCTTTCTCGGTCGCTTGCATACGTGCACGTGAGAATTCATTGATCTCTACACCTTGAACGATTTCCCAATCGCCATTCTTGCACACGCATGGGAAAGAGTAGATCAGGCCTTTTTCGATGCCGTATGAGCCATCGCTGTAAACGCCCATGCTGGTCCAATCGTTTGCTGGAGTGCCCAGTGCCCAATCGCGCATATGGTTCAATGCAGCGTTAGCAGCAGAAGCAGCAGAAGAAGCACCACGGGCAGCGATGATTGCAGCACCGCGTTGTTGTACGGTTGGGATGTAATCCGCTTCATACCAAGCTTGATCAACCAAGCTCAATGCTGGCTTGCCATCAACCAGAGTGTTGTGCAGATCGGGGTATTGGGTAGATGAGTGGTTACCCCAGATCAATGCTTTGGTGATGTTATTGATGCTGGTGCCGGTTTTGGTCGCCAACTGTGACAGCGCGTGGTTGTGATCCAAACGAGTCATTGCAGTGAATTGACGTGGGTTGATGTTTGGTGCGTTGCGCTGAGCGATCAGTGCGTTGGTGTTTGCTGGGTTGCCAACAACCAATACTTTGATATCGCGTGAAGCGTAGTCATCAATTGCTTTACCTTGTACAGAGAAGATAGCGGCGTTAGCAGCTAGCAGGTCTTTACGCTCCATGCCTGGGCCACGTGGACGAGCACCAACCAGCAATGCGTAATCGGTATCTTTAAAAGCTACAGCAGGGTCATCGGTAGTCACAATGCCAGCCAACAATGGGAATGCACAATCGTCCAATTCCATCGCCACGCCTTGCAGGGCTTTCAACGCTGGAGTGATTTCCAACAACTGCAGGATAACTGGTTGATCTTTACCCAGCATGTCGCCAGCAGCAATGCGGAACAACAGGGAATAGCTGATTTGGCCAGCTGCGCCAGTGACGGTAACTCTTACGGGTGCTTTCACGATGAGACTCCATTTATTCGGGTGATATTGGAAGAAAACGAAAGTTCGGCATTGTGTGCCAGGGTTTACTGCTCAGACGGGCGAGCATTATAGGCATTTGGGCAGAAAATTCACCCCAAGAATGACACTAAATGAGAGGGGTTCGCAGAATTGACTGCTTATTTACGTCGGTGGGCCCCATCCGGATACTTATATTTGCGGCGCCATCTTGAAATTTGCCATGGAAAGCGCAGAATCGCGCAACTCCAAACCAACATCATCAACCACCTTCTTCCTCGTTCTGAGACCCTATGCCATCCGAATCCCCTTGCCTTACGTGCGGCGCCTGCTGCGCGAACTTCCGTGTGTCTTTCTATTGGGGCGAATGCCAAAGCGCAGGCGGAACAATTCCCGATGAACTGACACTGCAAGTCAGCCCCCATCACGCCTGTATGAAAGGGACGGATAAAACTCCCGTACGTTGCGTAGCCTTGGTTGGCACCCCTGGCGAGCACGTTAGCTGCAGCATTTATGAACAGCGCTCCAGCACTTGCCGGGAGTTTGATATGTGGAATGCGGATGGTAGTGTCAATGAAGCTTGCACTCGCGCCAGAGCGGTATTTGGCTTACCCGCAGTAGATCCGCCAATCCCGATAAACATTATTCCTTTGGCACCTGAAATACTGCTGGTATCTGAGACCACAACACTGCCGCCAAACATTAATCTACCTAACTAAGCGCCAGGGCCGCAATCCAAACATCCGCTTGGCATTTGCGGTCCTTTGAGTAGGTTATGATTCAGATCGCGCAATGCAGTGCGCACCCCCTCTTCGAGCACTGGGTGATAAAACGGTAAATCCAATATTTGCGATACCGTCAGGCGAAGCTGTATAACCCACGCCAACTGATGGGCAATATGCTCTGCTGCGGGGCCAAACATTTCAGCGCCTAATAATAAGCCCGTGCCTTTTTCGCCATACACACGCAACAAGCCACGGTTGATATTCATCACCCGCGCCCGGCCTTGGTTCTCAAAGCTCACTTCACCAATGGCATAACAATCACTGCAATTTTTGCGGATGTCGGCCAGACTTAGCCCAACACTAGCGATTTGCGGATCAGTAAACACAACGCTTAAAGGTGTTCTGCGCAAACCAGCGCGCACCTCATCCGAATTGCGCAAAGAGCGCCCCGCATTACCACCGGCTATACGCCCTTCATCCGCAGCCTCGTGCAACAGCGGAATATCGTTGGATACATCACCCACTATATAAATTGATGAGGAACCACACTGCCCTGTGTAGCGGTCATGCAACGGAATGCCTTTATCGTCCAATTCCAGATTGGCTTTCTCCAGCGCCAATTCCCCCACATTAGGGCGTCGCCCTGTGGCTGCAAGCACGTAATCAAAATGCTCTGCAATCATTCCTTTCTGGCGATGACGATATTCAACAACAACCGAATCTTTGTGTGCGTAGACTTTATTAACATCCGCCTTTAAATCCAAATAGAATTCACGATTAAATTCAGCATCAGCATATTCACAAATTGCGGGATCTTTAATAAACGCAAGTTGGCCACTTCTACCAAATACTGCCACCCGAACACCCAACCGGCTCAGCGCTTGCCCCAATTCAAGGCCAATCACTCCTGGGCCAAACACTGCAACCGATTTAGGTAAGGTTTCCAACTCAAAAATATCATCGCTAATCAACAAGCGTTTGCCAGCGTCTTTGAGAACATCGGGAACAAAAGATGAAGAGCCAGTTGCGATAATAATTCGCTCGGCCTGCACGCGAGAGCTCACACCCTCGGCGGTGGTTATTTCTAATTCGTTGCGCGAAATAAATTTTGCGCATCCGTGAAGTTTATGTTCGGCGGGAAATTCATTAACAGAGTCGATAACAAAACTAACGAAGCGATCGCGTTCATCGCGAACGCGTTTTAACACTGCAGCGCCATCAATCGCCGGTGGCTGATAATCCACACCAAACACGCCATTATGCTGAATGCGATGCGCATGTTCCGCAGCGGCGATCAGCAATTTACTGGGCATACAACCTACACGCGCGCACGTAGTCCCGTGGTGACCACCTTCTATGAGAACGAGGTTATCAGTGTATTTTCGCGCTTCACGGTAGGCACTTAAGCCCGCCGTGCCCGCCCCAATTATGGCTATTTCGACTTGACGTGTTTTCATCTAATCCTCGACCTGGAAAACCGCTGACTATTTTAGCGACGCAAACTCGAATCTATCGGTGCGAGATCGCACATACAATCACACCATTTGATACCGCTCCACCAAAGCTTGGTATAACTCATCTTTAAATTCTGGCTTGGTGGTATCCAAGCTCTGCACCGCTTCAACCAGGTGTTCGTTATCTTCACGACCATCGTGCCAGTGTTTGCGGTAGCTGCCGTCTTTGTAGCCGTGATCTTGGCGGAAAAAATTCAATACATTTTTGCCTACATAACCGCGGTAGAGCTGTTCAAAACTCATATCCACACCGGCCATCAAGCGGGCAAATAAACCTATATGAAATTGACGATCACCTAAGGTCGCGGCGACAAATTTTTCCAAATCGAGACGGAAATCTTTTTCGTCGGTGGCGATAACCAACTCTTTCTCAATTTTCGCAATAATGTCATTCAACGCGGCACCTGATTGCAGTTGAATGCTCAAACCAAAATGCCAAATATCGATTAATTCAAGTGCGACTTGTTCGGTATCCGGTGCTTGTTTTTTCCACCACTTCCAACCGTAATGATACATCAACTCTGCACACTCAACCCAGATGGCGCGATACCATTCGTAGCCCTGCTGTTGCCAATTGGCATTGACTTTAGTGTTCATCGCATCTTGCAGTTCGAGCATAATTTTTATTTGTTGGTCATTCATGTTATGGCCTTACTTGTTGGGGCGCTGCTTGCTGCGCCCTGTTTTGTTTAATTTTATGGGCGCGGCAAGCGGTGCCCCTACGTTGGATTTGTTTTGGGCGCAGCAAGCAGCGCCCCTAGGTTTAGGTTGGTAGATGTTGTTTGGCTTTGCGAAACAAACGATAAAAATTTTCAGTGGTTTTTTCAGCAAGTTCTTCGAGCGGAATGCCGCGCACATCGGCCACAAATTGCGCGACTTCACGCACGTATTTCGGTTCGTTCGGTTTGCCGCGATACGGAATCGGCGCGAGATATGGCGAATCAGTTTCTACCAATAAACGATCCAACGGCATGTTGCGCACCACATCGCGAATCTGCTCGGCGGTTTTAAAGGTGACTATGCCGGAAATAGAAATATAGTAATTCAAATCCAGCGCGGCTTTGGCCATATCCCAGTCTTCAGTAAAACAATGCAATACGCCGCTACTTTCAAGGCTGCCGTGTTCTTTGATCAACGCCAGCGTATCGGTTTTGGCTTCGCGGGTATGCACTACTACCGGCAAACCAATTTGTTTACCCACACTTAGATGCAGCGCAAAACTATCGTGCTGGATGTCTTTGCTTTCAGTTTCGTAGTGATAATCCAAACCGGTTTCACCGAGCGCAACTACTTTGGGTTGCGATGCCCAATTAATTAATTGCTCAGCGGTTGCCGCGCCCTCTTTTACATCACAGGGATGCACACCAACCGAGGCGACTACACGTGGATGTGCTTGTGCAATATCAATCACCGTTTGAATGTTCTCCAAACTAATACCGATACACAGCATTTGCTGAATACCGCGCTCATGGGCGGCAGCGATAGCAGCGCTTAAATCGCCGTTGTAGGGGTCAAGCTTGAGCCGATCAAGATGGCAGTGGGAATCAATTAACATGGGCATTTCCAATAACAAGAGGCGCAAATAAACAAAAATACAAGCAGCAAAAACAACAAAGCCAGGCATTACCTGGCTTCGCAGAAACTCAGTGGTGAGCGATTTTACCTGCAGGAACCGCTACATGGTATGGGTAGGCTTGTCGGAGTTGAGCATGCCCGCCAAATAGGTTTCAATTTTATTGATGGCGGTATTATCCTGATCGCTAAACTGTACACCTATCCCTGCCGCGCGATTGCCCTGCGCACCCTTGGGGGTGACCCAGACGACTTTACCGGCAACTGGAATTTTTTCTGCTTCATCCATCAAACTCAACAGCATAAATACTTCATCACCCAGCTTGTAGCTTTTGCTGGTGGGAATAAACATGCCACCATTTTTCACAAAGGGCATATAGGCTGCGTAGAGTACAGCTTTGTCTTTAATCGTAAGAGAAAGTATGCCGTTGCGGGCACCGCCACCAATGGGTTGCATAACAGATCCTGCTTGTTGATTTTATGTGGCCTGTATCATCAACTCATGCCGAAGATATAACGCCAAGGACAGAACACTAATAGATTAGCTCACTAGTGTCCAGACGCCACAGCGCGATTCGTGCTAGCGCGCAACAAAGCGCCCCAATCGAGCAATAATTCCTCTAATAACAATTGCTTATTGGGGTTTGCCCCACTCAATAGTTGTTTTTTAGAGAGCAAGATTTTTTCAATGTAGCGATGCAACAGCGGCAAATTAAGATGACTTAGACGATCGCGCCACTCCACTGGGGTATGCTCCATTTGCAAATCATCCGCACCGACACGCCAGCGGGCAATGCTATGCAACAAGCCGAGAAACCACTCCATAAATCCATGCACATCGCCGTTGTGCCATTGCGCCGCCAACTCAATCGCCGATACCTGCCCAAGGCTCAAGCGCACAAATTGCTGCAGCACTTGTTCGCGCTGCTCCAGCGCGTCCCCCTGCAACAAGGCCAATGCACTCAGCGGTGCACCGCGCGCCGCAACCAGTAAAGTTTCCGCCTTGGCATTACTGCCGATCAACAGTGGTGACAACCAGTGCAACACTTGTTCCGTGCGCGGCATAGGGAATTTGCGCAACTGGCAACGGCTGCGAATAGTGGGCAATACCGAGCTGGGGCTGTGAGTAACCAATACCAATAAGGTGTTGGCCGCTGGCTCTTCCAAGGATTTAAGCAGCGCATTGGCGGAGTTACCGTTCATCGCCTCGGCTGGTTCAATAATCACCACCTTATAGCCGCCCTGCTGCGCAGTCTTACTAAGAGACTCAGTCAGCTCACGCACCTGATCTACTTTGATTGCCTTGCCCTCTTCTTCAGGCACCAGCCACACCAAATCAGGATGGGTTTGGGATTTATTCAATTCGCAACCACGGCATTTTCCGCACGGCGTGCCTTCAATGGGCGATTGGCACAACAGCAACTGCGCCAAGGCATCGGCCAAATGGCGCTTACCTATCCCCTTGGGGCCCGCAATCATCATCGCGTGGGGCAATTTTTGGGCGGCGATAAGCTGGGTCAACTGCTGCCATTCGCTGAGCTGCCAAGGGTAAGGATGAAGAGGAAAGTCGCTCATAAAACCACTCAAATACGGGGTGCTGAATAAAAGATTGGGCAAGCTTAGCAAATTTGCGATAATCCGCGCCCGCTTAATTCTGCTTCAGGCCTGCCGATGACCGATTCCCAGCTCGACATTTTGTACCTCGACGAGGATTTGCTCATCGCCAATAAACCCGCTGGCCTGCTCTGTGTACCCGGCAAAGGCCCGGACAAACAGGATTGCCTGTCAAACCGCGTGCTGAAATTTAATCCCAACGCCCGCGTAGTACATCGCCTTGACCAAGGCACCTCGGGTATTGTGATGTTTCCACTGAATTATCTCACACTGAAAAACCTCACCCACAAATTCGAGGCGCGCGAAATTCATAAGCGCTATGTCGCGATAGTCGATGGCTTAATCGCCGAAGATGATGGTGAAGTCAAACTGCCGCTCATTTGCGACTGGCCCAATCGCCCACTGCAAAAAGTGTGTTTTGAAAGCGGCAAAGCCGCACATACGCGCTACAAGGTGCTGGAACGGGATTTGGAAAATAAAACAACACGTGTGCTACTGGAACCCGTCAGCGGCCGCACCCATCAACTGCGTGTGCATATGCTGAGCCTCGGCCACCCGATGCTGGGCGATGGTTTATATGCACCGGAAGATGTACTCGCCAAAGCCCCGCGTTTACTGCTGCACGCGCAAGAACTCTGGCTGGATCACCCCATCACCGGCGTGGAAGTGCGGGTACAAGCCGCACCGGATTTTTAAACGTTTTATCCAATAAGCGCGTCAACACCTGATCTATCGCCACTTGCACCTCTGCCAGCGTTTTACCCGCATCAACCAGCGCATAACGGCTGGGAGCTGCCTCGGCGCGCTGGCGATAAGCCGCGCGCACTCGCTCAAAAAATACAATCGCCTCACTTTCAAAGCGATCCAGCTCACCGCGCTGACGGGCGCGATTCAAGCCAAGCTCGACATCTATATCGAGAATCAAGGTTAAATCCGGCCGCACATCACCCTGCACTAATTGTTCGAGTTGCTCGATGGTGGATTTACTCAAACCGCGCCCACCGCCTTGATAGGCGAAGGTGGCATCGGTAA
>CAXAVL010000068.1:0-19294 GCA_963971905.1 uncultured Cellvibrio sp. | reverse complement strand
CCCCCGGTCTTTTTTCGTCGTTCAGATGACGCGACAACTATCCTGACACCGGGGGAGTGTGCGGTTTTTAGCAAAAAAAACAATCAATGTTCAAATAGCAGATTTTGTTTTAAATATAAATTTTTCTACACCGAATAAACTTCCACTCATCCTTCACTGAACTCGTGTGTCATCAAATCGACTCGTGGGCTTTACGATAATCGCGCGGCGAGCAGCCACATGAGCGACAAAACGCTTCGTTAAAACGGCTAATGGATAAAAAGCCCGATTGCAGGGCGATCTCGGTAATCGGAAGGTCAGTGGTGCTCAGCAGGCGCTGGGCATGGGATACCCTGTGCTGGGTAATGTAATTCACCAGTGTTGTCCCAAAGGTTTTTTGAAAAAGGTTCATGGCATAGTTGGGGTGCAAGTTCACCACCTTACCCACATCTTTAACGGAGAGTTTTTGGGTGTAATTTTTAGCGATAAAACACGCCATTTGTTCAACTTTGTTGAGCCCGGAACCAGTAACACTGGACAGATGGTTGCGAATATTATGCGAGTCTGCATGGGTGTGAAAATCCAGCGCAAAACGAGTCAACCGCGCTTGCATTTCCAGAATGACTGGTCGCTCATGCTGCGGGGAATCATTCATTAAGTCGGCCTCCCAATTTTCAAACAGCTTTGCATCTGATTCTGCTTTTTGCGCGCTGAATTCGCTGAGAAAATAGCCTTGCATTAAGGGCTGAACAAATTCTTCTGGCAAACGCCACTGCAAAAAAAACTGCAACGGTATTGTGGCCACAAAAAAAATGCTGTCTTCTGAATAATCAATAATTTGATGCGGTATTGCCGCCCAAAAAATGCTGAGCCTGCCCACTTCCACACGCTGTTTTTTACCCCCCAACAAATAGGTAATCGAACCTGACTTAAGCAGATTAAGTTCAATTTCGTTGTGATGATCCGGGCGCTGCATGGGGGAAGGTTGCCAATGAACACAGGTTAAACCATAGGGCGTGAAGTCCGGACGGTTTGGATCAAATGACTGGGTATTAATATCTGAATTCATTTTTATTATTCAATGCTGGTAAAAAAACTGAGCACAAGATTCCCCTTCCTTTTATCACCCAGGAGGCTTATGCATTTTTTGCGCATCCAAGCTATCTACACAGTAGACAGCATAATCTTTAGCTTGGGAATAAAAGCTTAGAATCCGAGAAATATTGTGCGAAAAACAGGATGACTCACAACTTTGTTAAGCTCATTGTATGCCGGTAGTTCCTTTTTAGGCTCCTTCTGTTTGGCCGTATTTTGCCTAACTCAGCTTCTAAATCGAACAGAATGGATCTCAACAATAAAAATGACAGACACCAGAGAGGTGAATAATGAAAATAGTTCCAGAGCAAAAAAAATTTACTAAAAATACACTCACGCTAGCAGTAATCGCTGTCTGCTCAGGTATTTCTTGCTTATCTATGGCGCAAAATAATGCCAAGGAAGATGGGGTTATTGAGGAGGTAACCGTAACAGGATTCCGCAGTAGTCTGGTCAATAGCCTGAATATTAAAAAAGAAAAAGTCGGCATGGTTGACAGTATTACCGCTGAAGATATTGGCGACTTCCCGGATAACAACCTGGCCGAATCCATGGGGCGTATTTCAGGTGTAGTGATCACGCGCGCAAATGGACAGGGTAAAAATATTAGTGTGCGCGGCTTAAGTTCTGATTTTACTCGCACCCGTTTAAACGGCATGGAGGCGCAAGCCGCTACCTACAACACCACTTCCCGATCTTTTGACTTTAACCTTTTTGCGTCTGAGCTTTTTAGTCGCCTCGATGTAACCAAAACGTCAGAAGCTAAATTAGAAGAAGGTTCTTTGGGCGCGACTGTGGATATGTACACCGCACGCCCCTTTGACTATAAAGGCAATAAATTTATTGTGGGCGCAAAGTTAGGACGCAATGAAAATGCAGATGAATTGGATCCACGCCTTACCGGTTTAGCAAGCATCCAAAACGATGAAGGTACTTTGGGCGCTGCCGTCTCAATCGCCTACTCGGATTTTTATACCGCAACGAATTCAGCGAATACAGGCCGCTGGGAAGCTAATACCGGTGCGGGCAATAACAAATGGAAAAATGCGGCGAGTTTACCGGCTGACATTAACAATGCTTTTCATCCTCGTTTTCCACGTTACTACAATAATAAAGCTGAGTTTAATAACCTCGGGATTACAACAGCACTGCAATGGCGACCTACTGATTCAACTCTATTAACATTGGATGTATTGCACTCGACACAAGATCAGGATGAAGTTGCGCCGGCATTAACACCCATTTCTCTTTCGCGCACTGGCACGGGTGGCCGCGTTCAAACGACGGTTAATCCCGATCCAAACACTTACACCTTTGATGCCAAAACAAATGCCTTGCTACGCGCACAGTTGTCCGGTGTTGATATTCGCTCGGAAGGTGTTGAGCGCCACATAGAGGATGAATTCAATCAATATTCTTTATCGCTCAAACAAGACATTTTTGACAATTTCAAATTAAATTTGATGGCAGGCCGCTCGGAATCTGAATCCCGCGGGATTCAAACCCTGGCCATTCTTGAAGCATTCAATCAGGACTTTTCTTATGACTATACAAAGGGCGGGCAATCATCTCCCACTTTTACTTACGGATTTGATTTAACCAACCCTGCCAATTGGATCATTTCCGAGTCTCGTCTCAACAACAAAACAACCACCTATTCATTTGATAATTTTGCTGCTGATCTCGACTGGGAAATTAACGATACATTTTCGGTGAGCACCGGGGCATCGAGAAAAGTGTTCGAGTTTGATTATTTTGATTTAAATAAAAACGTAAACTTTTGGGATGATTCCCTGCAAGGCAGTAAATTAGCATCCAGTGTCGTTAGCGCTGGCTGTCCGGTGACAGTGGCAGGCTTAAAAACCGTTGGTCAAGATATGGGTTCCCTTTACCAAGACTGGGCAGGGCAAGTGTATTTCAATGCCGATTGGCCAGCATTTGCTAAAAGTATTGGCTTTCCACAATCCAACAATAACACTACCGATTCTTGTTACAAACTTGATCATGGCGCAAGTGGACGACGCAATGTTCAAGAAACAGATTCAGGTGTCTATGCCCAGTTAAACTTGCGCACTGAAATAGGATCCATGCAATTTCTGGGTAACGTTGGTGTGCGTAAAGCAGATACCGAAGTTGAGTCAACCGGTGATATAGGTGTGGAAGCAACAACGGTTAAAAAAGAATATTCCGACACTCTGCCCTCTATTAATGCGGGATTGTGGTTGACCGATGAAATAATTGTGCGTGCTTCATGGGCGGAGGTTATGTCGCGCCCATCATTGGGCAACCTGACACCAGGCGGAACGGTAGATGGATTTAATCGCACCTATACAGCGGGCAACCCAGGGCTTGATCCTTATCGTGCTAAAGCAACCGACATATCGACCGAATGGTATTTCACCGAAGAAGGCCTCTTGTCGATCGCTTATTTTGAAAAGGATATTGAATCTTTCCCGGCAAGAATTGATGTCACCGTACCTTGGACTGCACTTGGCTTGCCCAACAGTTTGCTCTCTAGCACACCGGCGACACCAAGCGATATGTTCCAATACAAATCGCTGCAAAATGGTGTGGGCGGCAAGCTCGATGGCTGGGAGTTACAGTACCAGGCTCCCTTCCAATTTGGTCCACAATGGCTGCAAGACTCCGGTGTAATTGTCAATTACACCAGCATATCTTCCCGCGTAAATAACGGCACCGAAGCGGCTCCGGTATGGGGGCGTTTGGTTGATCAGGCAGATGAAAGTTATAACCTGACACTCTGGTATGAAAACGATGCAGGTTTTGATGCGCGTATTGCCTATTCCCACACAGGCGATTCGCCAACCCTGGCCATATCTCGATTCAATGTCAGTAGCGGGCCGCGCGCAGGTATATTGCACGGTGAGGATTTGCGCGATGCAACAGATTTTGTTGACGCAAAAATCGGTTATAAATTTAATGACTCGCTGAGCGTTAGTTTTGAAATTTTGAATATTACCGACGAAACAGTGAGAACAAGTATGGGCAGTGACGGCTATAACCTGGAAGATACATCGGATCAATCCGGGCGCCAGTTCTACTTAGGGCTGCAATATAAATTCTTGTAATGTTTCTACGACACTCTGATTAACATCCAATCTAGTCAGTCACCATTAACTTTAGATGGTAGCTAGATTGAAATGGCAAGAAGGGTGTTGTTTAGTTAAGAAAAATCAATAACTAAGGATTCCGGCAATAAGCCCTGAAAAATGGGCAGCAACATTTTAGTTGCGCGCTAAGCTGTACTTTAGTTATCTCTGGAGAGTATTTAGTCCTTTAGGTCTGCTTCGGCAGGCCTTTTTTTATTTTCCAGTATGAAATGTTCACTACACTTAACTGCACAAAGGCAGGAGTATTTTTTTATGACAAAACCGAAGCGCATCAGCAGCTTGGCAAACAGTTTATATGTCTGGCTATTAAGCAGTTTACTGGTGCCGGGATTGCCCGCTATGGCAGCTGAAATACAGCCGGCGCGCATGATTGTGCTGACCGATATCGAAGCAGATCCGGATGATGCACAAACACTGGTTCGCCTGATGCTCTACGCCAATCAAATCGATATTCAAGGCTTGGTTGCTACCACTTCGGTGCATCAAAAAAATCGCATTGCACCCGAGTCGATTCATCAAATCATTAAGGCTTATGGCAAAGTACAAAAAAATCTCAACCGCCACGAGCCAGGCTTTCCCGCCGAAAAAACGTTGCATAATCTGGTTAAGTCGGGGGCGCCAATTTATGGCATGGCAGCGGTTGGCGATGGCAAAGACACCGAAGGTTCTGACTGGATTATCAAGGTGCTACGCGAACCTGATACCCGCCCGCTATGGATTTCAGTCTGGGGTGGCGCCAACACGCTAGCGCAAGCGCTGCATAAACTAAAAGCGACCACATCACCCGCCGAACTCGCTGAATTAGTGGCGAAATTACGCGTGTACACCATTTCAGATCAGGATGATGCCGGTTTTTGGATTCGCAAAGAGTTTCCGCAATTAGACTATATCGTCAGCCCCGGCGGCTATGGCGCAGCCACCTGGATTGGCGTGAATCAAGTAGTGGATGGCATTGATAATTCCACCATCAGCAATCGCTGGCTGGCGAAAAATATCCAACAAAATCACGGCCCATTGGGCGCCGCCTACCCTGATGTTGCCTACGGCATGGAGGGCGACACACCCGCCTGGTTAAATTTAATTCCCAATGGTTTGCGCTCGGCAGAAACTCCCGCTTGGGGTGGCTGGGGCGGACGCTATGAATTGTATATTCCCCAGCGCGCCAATACCGACCCCAAGGGCTTTAATGGTGGCATTCCAATTGAGCAAGAAGTGCGCCCTATTTGGACTAATGCGGTAGATACGTTCACGCCATCAGTGGCGGGGGAATATGGCCGCGCGACTCGCAGAAGTGAAAAAACCTTTAGCGATTACCGCACCACTATTTGGCGCTGGCGCGATGAATTCCAGGCCGATTTTGCCGCACGTATGGATTGGACTATAAAAAATTATGCTGAGGCGAATCACCCACCCAAAGTTGCGCTGACCCATGAAAAAAATATTCGCGTTCAATCAGGCCAATATTTTTCTTTAGATGCCAGTGCATCAAGCGACCCGGATGGTGACAGCCTGAGCTACTACTGGTTTGCCTACCCGGAAGCAAGCGGTTTTAAAGGAGAGGTAAAAATTGATACGGAAAATTTAGCGCGCATTAACATCACCACAGCCAAAGTGAGCCAGGAGCAAACGCTGCATGTGATAGTGCGAGTGACCGATAAAGGTAAACCTGCTTTATCGCGTTATGAACGTATTATTATGACCTTGATTCCGTAATATAAAAATTGAAATTTTCCAGGCATTAATAAAACATCGAAGTGTTGTTGAGCTGATTACTGGGCATTTGTAAACGGATCATGCATTAAGCAAAAAATTCTTAAAAGGAATTGATGGCGACAAGATCAATGCGTTATTTTGGCTGGCATTGGTTACAACTTCCGGTGGCTGCGATTTGTTGTTTCAAGATTGCGATGCGTTTACGGGGACTGTTTTTAAAAAAACAGTCCCACACTTTGCATACTATTTTTGATATTCAATCCGATTTATATACCAGGTAAATTCCCCAGCTTCGGTTTTTACCACCGCTTCATCATCCACCTGTTTTTTAATCAGCGTCCTGGCCATGGGAGAATCTATAGAGATGTAATCCTTGGTGTTAAAAATCTCGTCGTAACCCACGATCCTAAACCGTTTTTTCTCACCTGCGTCATTCTCAATTTCGACCCAGGCGCCAAAAAAAACCTGCCCCTCTTGAACCGGTGAATAGTCGACAATTTTCAGATCTTCTAAGCACTTTCTTAAATACCTCACCCGCCGGTCAATTTCTCGCAAGCGCTTCTTATTGTATTGATAATCAGCATTTTCACTGCGATCCCCCAGGCTAGCAGCCCAGGATACCTTTTGGGTCACATCAGGCCGCTCCACTCGCCAAAGGTGGTCCAGCTCTGCTTTCAGTGCGTTATAGCCTTCTCTGGTAATTAAGGGTGTTTTCATGGGGGAGCCTTATAACAAATCAGTTTCCGCTAGGGTCCACGGCATTTTAATCGCCTGCCCCAGCTTAAAGAAGCGCCCTAAAAACTCAGCAATACATAATTAAAAGGCTAAGTTAATGGCCACTTATAATAATTTTCCGCTATTAAAAACGGCGCTTCCTTCAAGTTAACAGCCCTGCAGCCCCAAATAACAGAAAATTTTCATTTTTAATTTGACCAACGATAGACATTTTAGTAGTTTATATAAGTGGCCTGAATAAACTTCACAGCTTCAACACAACAATCTAACAATAAATCTCAATACAACTCTTTAGGGAGAGTTATATGAAAAACTACAGACGTAAGAATTTGGCGGTGGCTATCTCTTTAATTGCATTGGGATCCGCCTCTTCAATGGCGGCAGACCAAGTGAAAAAAGAGACAGGGGCCTCTTCTGTTGAAGAGGTGATTGTGACCGGCGTAGCCAAGGAAACGCGGAAATTTGACGCCACCTTCAATATCAACACTCTCGACCAATCAGACATAAAACAACTAGCGCCCAATGGTACCGCTGATCTGCTAGGCAATATTCCCGGATTTTTTGCTGAAGGTGGTACCGCCGGCGAAACTCATAACAACGTATTAGTGCGGGGGCTCCCTCAGGCGGGAGGTTATCGCTATGTGCCAAACCTAATTGATGGCATCCCTGTTTATGAAGAGCCTGAAGCGCCATTCATGAACAACGACGTCTTTATCAAAGGCGACCTGATGACAGTGAGCGTGGAAGCCGTAAAAGGCGGCCCAGGCGCCATTTTTTACTCTAATGCCTTAGGTGCTGCGGTTAACTATGTTACTCGGACAGGTACCCAAACCTTTGAAGGTGAATACAAACTTGAATTAGGCGACTGGGGACATGTGCGTAACGACTTCTTTGTCGCTGGCCCAATTAACCAGAATTTAACCTATGCAGTGGGCGGCTACTACCGCGAGTCAGATGGTCAACGCGACCCAGGCTTTACGGGCAACAAAGGTGGTCAACTAAGAGGCAACCTGCTCTATACCAGTGATGATGAGAGAACCACCGCCAAGGTACAGGCCCACATCATCGATGACTCCACTATTTTTTATCAAAATATTCCTTTCTCTGTACCCAATAATCGCGCCCCCGGCACCGAAGCCGATCCTTTTGAAATTGATCCCGGTAGTGTGAAAAGCCTCGGCGTTGACTTTGGTTCAGGCACCATGCTGTCCGATGCTACAGCTGAATACATGCTCTACGATAGCGAAGGCCAACCATTAAAATTAGATATACGCGATGGTATTCATCCCGAATTTAATATCTTCACCCTGGAAGCTATGCACGAGCTGGAAAATGGTGTGCGCTTTGAAGGTAAGCTGCGTCACACTTCAGGCAGCAGTGGTTTTTATGCCCTGTTTAATGACCCACCAACAGAAACCTCACGCTTGACCACCGATCAATACAATCGGATTAAAAGTTTTACCGGTGTACTGGGTGATGCCTATGCCGATGCAACCAGTGTCAAAGTCTACTACACAGATACAGTAACCGGCACAGATCTTTCCACGGCCACTGAAGCCCCTGCTATTTTGGCCCATAACATTCCCGTTTACGCCAAAGTAGACGCCGACAACCTCACCGGAGATTTCCGCCTGAGCAAAGGCTTCGAGCTGAGCAATAGCAGCCATGAAGTGACACTGGGCGCCTATGCCAGTGAATTCACCTACGATGTGTTTTCGGTATTTGCCAGTGCCTGGGCAGATATCAGTGGCAGCTCTCGGGTAGTGGATCTTTATGCGGTAAATGATGCAGAGCAGCAAGTGGGCCCATCCATCACTCGAGGCGGTATGGATCAACCAGCCATCTTCGGTTTGGGTGCCGACTCGACTATGCAAACCACTGCTTTTTATGTGCACGATCATATGGCCATGATGGACGACAGATTAAAAATCGACCTGGGTGTGCGCTGGCAAGAACTGGATGTTGATCGTGTTACCACCAACTCATTTGATCCAGGTAATAGCTCGGAAGACTTCACGCCCAGCAACATAGTTGTAGGCTCTACTAGCGATACCCTAGCGGATAATTTTGTTAATGTTCCCGATGGTATTCCGCAGCAAGCAAGCGAGAAGTATGACGATTACGGTTGGTCGATCGGCTCCAACTATCTGTTAATCGAAGATGGTGCCTGGGGAGCTGTATCGGTATTTGGCACTATTTCAGATTCCTTCCGTTTGCCAGGCTTTGAGGATTACATTTTTGGTGGTCCGGCCACGAACCCAGGTACTGGAGAAGTCGTTCGCGGTGATTTGGTAGAAGATATTCAACAAGTTGAAGGTGGCTTCCGTATTACCAACGGCTCTGTGGAATTTGCCGTTTCCGCCTTCCACATCGACTTCAAAGCCAAAGAAAGCCTTGGTTCAACTCTGGATGATTTGAGCGCAACCGGTTTTGGCGGTGTTGCTTGTAACACTGTACCCGGCCCAGCAGATTGCCCCAAGGTACGCGACAGTTTCCGCCGCAGCCTTACCAACACGGGTGTAGAGTTTGAAGCAACTTACACGCCTGCTGGTTTGTCGGGTTTGAACTTGCAAGGCAGCGTAGTATTCCAATCTCCTGAGCTCGGACAAAATAATGCAGTGCGCACCGGTATAGTGGATGTTGATACTGACGATGATGGCATTAACGATCAGCGCCAGTATGAAGTTTCTACTACTGAGGGGCGCAGACCACGCCGTCAATCTGAGGTGATGATTAACTTCCGTCCGTCGTACACACTGGACTCTATGCCGCTCACTATCTATGGTCAGGTTCAATATTTCAGTGAACGATTTGCATCAGATGACAACACCAACGTGACCATTTACCCTGAATACACTCAGGTCAATATGGGCATGCTCTACTCTGTAAGCGACAACCTGGAGCTGCAATTGCACGTTACCAACCTCAATGATGCCGAATCCTTTACCGAAGGTTCCAACGTAACTTCTGGTTTGGCATTTAGCGATGGCACCTACACAGGCGTTGCTCGCCCTTTAATCGGTCGCTCAGTGAAAGCCAGCATTAGCTATAAGTTCTAAGATAGACCGCTGTTCCACAAAGGCAGTAGCAAATTGCTACTGCCTTTTCCTCGCAGCCCCCCTGACGATGTACAAATAAGCTAGAAGTTATTAGCTTAAAACTACTGTGCGATTTTTCCCTTCCCAACTCATCTGGATGACAAACACCAAATCACCATTCATGTTATCGATTATCAACGCACAGTCGTGATTACCATCCTGATTACCAAGCAAGCTTATTACTACAGTAAGGTCTGAGGGGTTTTATTGGGTTGGGCCTGTGGCTTGCAGCTGATTTCATCAAAGGGCGTAAATGAGGAATAGAAATTAGACGGCGGCCTCGTTAAGAAGATTAAAAGCCAAGTGTGCATCAGAGTTTTAGGTGAACCGACAATGCAAATCACCACCCTTTTGCATCATCGCCCACCCTCTCATATTGATTAAAAAGTGTCGTTTGGTTTTGCGCCGAGCTTCTACCTGTTATAGACGAGTACGAGCTTCTACCAGTTCTTCAATTTCGGTCATAGAAGGGGGTTGGCAGCCAGCGCGAGTGACATTGATCGCTGCAGCTGCGCAGGCAGCATTCAGCGCGCCAACTAAAAATGATTCATCAGCCCAAGCTGAACGCGACTTAACGATCGCGAAAATCCTGGCAATAAAAGCACCATAGAAAGTATCTCCGGCTCCTATAGTGTCCTGTATGTTGCTAACCCTGTATGCAGGAACATTAACCTTCAGCCCCGCTACATATGCTAAAGCACCCTCTTCCCCTCGCGTAAACACCATCATCGAGTCAGCAAAATAGCGTGTAATGACTGCATCTAAATCACTGATATCCAGTCCTAGCAGTGCCATATCTTCATCACTTGCCTTGATAATATCGGCCATTGGTAACAAGGCCAGAATTTTACGGCGATATTCATCTTGATCGCGAACGACTCCAGGCCGCAAATTGATATCGAGACTAATCACAATTCCACGCGCGCGTAGCTGATCCAGCAACTGCGCCACCCGATCAATAACATCAGGTACCAACATTAGCGAGCCAGTATGAAAAATGCTGGTTTCTGCCGGAATCTGTGCCAGCACTCCCTCCACCGTAAAATCCGTATCAGCAATACCCTCGCGATAAAGGCTGTAGCGTGGCTGCCCATTGTCATAAGCAACCAAAGCGAGCGAGGTTGGCAAGGGTGATCGATTAGCAGGATCGAAGGCAATCGATTGCAAGCGCATCTCGTCAACCATTCGATCTCCCAATGCATCACTCGAAACCGGCGATACATAGCGCACAGGAACCTCCAGACGTGCCAGACAACGAGCAAAATTGAATGGAGATCCACCCACCTTGGGGTCATACAACCCCTGTGCGGCGGGCACCAAGTCAGCTATCGCCTCACCCAATACACATATAGTCATCGTCTACTACTCCAAATGAAAGATTTGAGCTGTAACACCATCCAATTCGCCAGAGCGCAATTGCACTTGCAGCGTTGAATAAGGGGTTTGGGGGAAGCAGCAGCTCGTCAGGCAGCTAAGCCCATTATTGGCAAAAACTTCAACTGATGAGCGATCAACAAAGAGGCGCAACTCTGCCACACCGGGGGTGCTGGAATACAACTCGGCGCGCATCTCCCGCCCGAAGCCCTCCTGATCCCAGCCAGAGTGACGACGGTCAAGATTGATACTCGCCTGCGCCACATCCAGTACCAGAGTTAAGTGTTCACCCTGGGCATTGCTCAATTCCAATTCAACCACAGGGGCTTGCGCCGACCAGGATAACTGCACCAATACCTCTGCTACTGCAGGCAAGTCCGCAGTAGTCACCAAGTCACCGGCGGCCATGGGTTTAGCTTGCAGCCAATCAAAACCATGGCGTCTGGCATCAAGCAAGTTGACATGGGGCTCACTGGCTAAGCGGTAGTGCTCATTGACCTTGCGCAACACCATCCGCCGAGGCAGCGACATGGCACCGCGCCAGGTGTCCGTAGGTGTTTTATTAGCGTATTGCCAGTTGCTCATCCAGGCGATCATGACCCGCTCGTCATCGAAGGCTTGACGACCATCCCAGGTGATACCGGCATAAAAATCGGTGCCGAAATCCAACCAGCGAATATCTTCGTGCTCAGCCTCAAATACCTGCCCATCAAAATGACCGACAAAATATTGCATCGCCGAACCTCCGTTGGGGCCGCCAGGATTGATACTGATGATCAAAATCCAGCGAGTTTCGCCCGTTTCAGCACAGGTCAGACAGAACAAATCCGGACACTCCCAAACACCACCATGGGAGCCTGACTGGGCGCCAAATTCAGATACCAAGGTCCAGTCACGCAGGTTAGTGGAGGTGTAAAACTGGGCGCGATCACCCGCCACCAAGGCCATCACCCAGCGCTGGCTGGGCTCATGCCAAAACACCTTGGGATCACGGAAGTCTTTTAACCCGGGGTTGGCGATAACCGGGTTGCCAGCATAGGGAACAAAGCGCTTACCGCCATCGGTACTGTAGGCAATACTTTGTACCTGCACAGCATCCTTAGAATGCTGGGTATAGGTTGCAATAATGGGCGGGTTTACCCCATCACCCAAGCCAGAAGTGTTATTCCAATCAATTACCGCGCCGCCGGAAAAGGCATAACCCAAGCCATCAGGTTCGGCATCCAAGGCAATCGGCTGCTCTTCCCAGTAGAGTAAATTGCGCGACACCGCATGACCCCAGTGCATATTGCCCCACACACTGTCATCGGGATTCATCTGATAGTAAATGTGATAGATGCCATCCTTATAAAACAAGCCATTGGGGTCATTCATCCAGTTAGCCTGGGTTGAGTAGTGCAGCTTGGGGCGCCAGGCTTCTGCGGGCGCTTGGGGCAAAGTAAAACTGGTCATAGCGGAGCCTCTGTCAGTAGAGTTGATTGGATAGGAATATGAAAGTCATCGACATTGAGATAAGCGCGCGGCCCCTTGGCCTGATCGCGAATAAGGAAATACAGGGTTTTACCCAGGGAGGATTTAAGATCCCAATAGACCCGGCGCAACCCATGGTTGACGCCTGCGGCTAGGTTCGCCGCTTCGGTGCCAGTGGCGCGCATCAGTTCGCGCCCAGTGTCCGCTTCCACCAGTGCCACATATAAATGCTCCCAATCCATAGCGCCGCCGATCAAGAAATTCACTTGACCATTGCCGCCGAGTACAAAGGGCTGGGAACGCAGCTCGCCTGTGGCATCGCCACCCGCCAAACTACCGAGCAGATGACAGCCACCGGGAATGCGAGCACTGGGGTTTAATTGGGGTTGATGGGTCACTAGTTGCGCAGGGGTAAAGGCATCACCTTCGGCTGTCCAGCCAGAGAGGTTGCACTGGCTAAAATCATGATTGGGGAGCCCGCTCTGCCAAGTGGATTCAGTGTATTCAAAGGCAGCAGGAGCCACAGGTACAGCAGCGCCCTGAGCGGCATTCATAGGCCAAACACGCAGTCGTTTAACCCGTGCAGAAGGCGACAAGCCAAGCCCAAGCCCGAGCGCATCCAGGGTGGCGGGATACAACCGGCTGGTCAGACTGATGCGTTCATTGAGATAAACCTCCAGCATGGAGCGATCCAGAAATACCCGCAGCCGTATCTCTTTATCCAGCGCCAGCTCACCACCTTGCACGCCATAACTGAGCACATCGGGATCAAGGCTGGTCTGGGTGCGATCCAGCTCCAGGCGCCAGCGCTGGGCGCCAGCAATAGGCTGCAAACGCAGCTTGGTTAGTTCGGTAGCGCGAGGGTTTTTGCGCAACTCCAGCACCAGTGCATCATTATTAGCGGAATCCTCAAGGGAGGCGGCATCCAGCACCAATTCCAATTCCAACATATCGCCGCTAACACTTGCCAATAGCGCCTGAGCCTCAGCGCCACTGATCTGGGTTGCATCCACCAAAGGCGCGCGGCGCAGTGAGGCGAGCTCACTGATGGGGGCAAAGCGCAACTGATCATCTTCGCCCAACCAAAGATTGAGGGGCAAGCCGCCGTTGTGGGCCCAGCCGCTCTCTGCCTCCTGCTGGTGAGTCGCCTCACCCTGAGTGATAGTGAATAAAATACTGCGCCCGGTCACCGGGTCGAGCATGCCACTGGGGCCAGTGAACTTACGATCGCCGATATCCATCAGGCGCGGTTCCGGGTGATCAGGCTCAAACCGGCCACTGGTGGCATCCCATATCCCAATCCAATAATAAATTTCGACCACGGCGCCGGCGCCGTGAGAATTAATCCCAAACCAGTGGCGCGGGCGTCCATCCCGACCTTTGCCTAAGGGCAGGAGCACCGGCAGCTCCCACACTAGGCCCAGTTGGGGGTAGGTTTTAATATCAGTGCTAAACAGCGGCCCCAAGTAATCCCATTGAGTGAGATCGGTGGAGGAGAATACCAATGCAGTTCCACTGCCATTGGGTATGCCTGAGGTCACTAATTGATACCACTGCTGGGCGGCTTCATCCCAAAACACAAATGGGTCGCGAAATTGACCCAAAAGGCCCCAGTCAGGCTGCTGGGTAATCAGTGGGTCAGGATGGATAACCCAGGTGCGCAGCAGTGGGTCTTCCAAGTCTTTAGGCCGAGCCAATGCCACCTGCTGATTGGGAAACAGGCTGTCGTTACCCGCGGTGAAAAACAGCACCGGATTACCCTCGGCATCAAGCGTTGCACTGCCAGACCAAACCCCGTCGGGTGTTAAATCCCCCGCTTCGGGGCGCAATGCCATCTCCACCTCTTGCCAGTGCACCATGTCATCACTGACTAAATGCCCCCAGTGAATTTGATGCCAAAAAGGACCATGGGGATTTTTTTGGAAAGTAATGTGGTATTTACCGCGAAAATAAAATGGCCCGTGCGGCTCATTCATCCAATGGGCATCGGGCATCAAGTGATATTGCGGGCGATGTTTGTCGCCATCAAAAGTAGTTCGGGCAATAGCTGTATCAACCAGGGACAATTTCGGCAGCTGACCATCGTTCAAACCCTGACTATAGAGCGATTTATGTTCATGACTGGAAAGCGCGCCATCAAAAATACTGAACTCATCCATAAGCCCGTTGAAACTGTGTAAGTAAAAATGCCCCAAGTGCAGCAGTGCAGCAGGGTTACGCCCCAGCAACAGCGGCGTAGAGGGCAAGTCAAACTGGGCTAAGGCCGATAGCTTGTGATTCGCTGCCAGCTCGCCATTGCGATACAACACCAGCTGCTGCGCGGGTTTATCAATACGCACCGCCAGGTGGGTCCAGCTATCGACAGGTAATTTTTGTCCCGATGAGACAATGTGGGTTTTTTGTCCATCGCCAATCTGCACCAGCCATTCACCGTGGCGACCAATGCCCAGAACAAAACCTTGATTGTGCTGCTTCTGATACTGTCCTATAAGCCCGGAGGGCAGACCTTCATCACCCCATTCATAGGCCTGGGGGGCAACCCAGAGACTGAGTGTTATCACCCCCGAGGCGGGCATTTCTAAAGCCGGCATGGCAATAACATTGCTGGAGCCATCAAATTCTAAACATTGCCCTGCAATGCAGTTGGCGCGCCAATAGGGCTCGGAAACCGGCTTGTAACGCGCCGCTAAAAAACGATGCTCAATCGAATAAGTCTGGCCCGACACGGCTTCCCTTAGCTGTGCGCCACGGCCCTCATCAAAGCGAAGACTCACCAGGAGTGACGCCTGCTGTTTGGGCCAGCAGGCCAAGAGCAAAGACAGCACAACTCCCCCTAGGGCAATTAGCCACAGTCGCGACCCTTTCATTAGCGGCATAGGAGTCTCCAAGACTAAAACACGAATAATTATTAGACGATTTGTAGATTGACATAATGTCCATCGTTGGTCATTATAGTGAAAAGAAGGGGAAATGTGTCAAGCTAAATGTTCGAAACCGACAAGCCGACCCATTAACCCAATAGCGGAAAGAAAGATGACTTCGATTAAAGATGTGGCATTACATGCAAATGTCTCAGTTAAGACTGTCTCGAGAATTCTTAGCGGTAATGAAAACGTCAGTGAAAAGACCCGTAAGCGCGTGGCAGAAGCCATGCAAGCCTTGGAGTACTACCCTTCTGCAGCCGCTCAGGCGCTGCGCGGCCAGGAAACTGGAATTGTGTGTTTGATTACAGAACGACTCACTACAACCCCAGACTCCTTTGACATTATTGCGGGCATACAGCATGAGTGCGAACAACAGGGCAAGCTCCTAATGATTGGAGAATCTGGTGGCAAGGCCTCCAGTTTTGAAAAACTGGTCAACGATTTTCGCCGTCAACGGGCCCAGGCCATTATTTTTGCGACGGTATATCACCGGGAAGTCACTATCGAGCAAAGCTTTAATAAATGCCCATTAATTTTGGTGAACTGTTTTGAAAAACAGCTGCGCCATCCAACCATCATCCCCGATGATGAGTCTGGCGCCTACGAAGCCACCTTAAATTTGCTCAAAGCCGGCCATACACGCATCGCTTTTTTAACCCTTTTTGAGGATATGCCCGCAGCAATATTACGTTTGCGCGGCTACAAAAGGGCTCATATGAAAATGGGCATAGAGGTACAACCGGAATTAATCCATGAAGGCGTATGTCGCGATCCTGAGGATGAATTCGCCACCATACCTGAGATATTGCGCGACACCATGTCACGCTCTGAACGCCCAAGCGCAATTATGTGCGGCAACGACAAAATGGCCATGCGCGTATACATGTTAATAAGGCGCATGGGGTACAAAATTCCAGAAACCATTTCGATCGTTGGCTATGACAACTACCGCATGATTGCGGAAAACCTGGTCCCCAAACTGACCACCGTGTCACTGCCTTATTTCCAAATGGGACAAAAAGCAGCACAACTTGCATTAACAGAAGATGCTCCATTACAAACCTATCTGATTGGCGGAGAGCAAGTTATCCGTGGATCAGTAGCACCACCCGGGGCCGGTTAACTCCGGCGTACCACTAGCCAACAATACCCACGAGAATAATGATGCAATCGACTAGCGCCCGCAAAAATTATTGGTTACTTAGCACCTGTCTTTTTAGTTTTTTTCTAACTTGGTCTTTTACCTTTTCCCTATTCCCTATTTGGTTAAACCAAGTGATAGGGCTTAGTGGTGAGCGAACGGGATTGATTTTTAGCATCAATGCCCTGGCGGCGTTATTGATCATGCCTTGTTATGGTTTTATTCAAGATAAGCTCGGCATTAAACGCCCACTGTTATTTGCTGTAGGCGTGTTATTAATACTCAGCGGTCCCTTTTTCATTTTCATCTACACCCCCTTGTTACAGCATAATTTTTATCTGGGTGCAGTTATTGGCGGGATATATTTTGCAATTACTTTTCTGGCCGGTGTGGGCGCGGTAGAGACCTATGTAGAACGGATTGGCCGCTTTACTGGTTTCGAGTTTGGTAAAGCCCGTATGTGGGGTTCACTGGGGTGGGCTTGCGCCACATTTTTTACTGGCTACCTGTTCAATATTAATCCGCATTTCAATTTTTATCTGGCGAGCCTTAGCGCCCTGGTTTTTATTGGTGCACTGGTGTTTGTTTCCACCCAGCCCACAGCCGGGCACTTGCAAGAAAAATCAACGCCGCTTAATGCCAATGATGCGTTTGGCCTATTAAAACTGCAGCGCTTCTGGGCGTTTGTCACCTATGTTATTGGCGTTACTTGTGTTTACACTGTCTACGACCAACAATTTCCGGTTTATTTTGCCTCGCTGTTCTCCACCAAAGCTGAAGGCAATGCCATGTACGGCTACCTCAATTCATTTCAGGTATTTCTGGAAGCAGGAGGTATGTTTTTAGCGCCCTTTATCGTGAACAAAATCGGGGCGAAAAATGGCTTGCTATTATCGGGTGCCATTATGGCGCTGCGCATTATCGGCTCAGGTTTTGCCGACAGTGCCATCGAAATCTCTTTTATGAAATTACTGCACGCAGCAGAACTACCCATCATGCTAATCTCCATTTTTAAATACATCACCCGCACTTTCGATGCTCGCCTTTCCTCCACACTTTATTTGGTTGGCTTTCAGTTTATGACTCAGGTTGCAGCCAGCGGATTATCGGTTCTAGCCGGATTAATGTATGACTATCTTGGCTTTGCAACCTCTTATAAGATTATGGGAGCCATTGTTATTTGCTTTCTGATTCTTTCTGCGTTCTTGCTGCATAGCGATAAAGAACCACAACTTGCGCTGCAGCCATCTAATTAATCAAAGCGGGCCAGGAATAAAAAAACGGCCGCCGGGGTTCCCCTCGGCGGCCGTCTTTTTCAATAGACTATGAGTAGTTACACCATCAGTTATGAGTTGTACGTCAGCTCAGCCGCCGCACTGCAGGAAAAGCAAAGACAAAAATGCTATAGTGCGCCCCATTTTTTCGGCTGGCCGATTCACCGCGCATCGCCCCGCCATAGACTTCAGCTTTGACAGGTTTATTCCATGACCCAATTGCCTCGCAAAATTCTCGTCACCAGCGCCCTGCCTTATGCCAATGGCTCAATTCACCTTGGCCATTTGGTGGAATACATCCAGACCGATATTTGGGTGCGTTTCCAGAAGATGCGCGGCGTGGATTGTACTTATGTGTGCGCCGACGATGCCCACGGCACCGCGATAATGCTCAAAGCCGAGCAATTGGGTCATTCGCCTGAACAACAAATCGCCAATGTAAAAGCCGAGCATGAAGCCGATTTTGCCGCGTTTAATATCGCCTTTGATAACTATCACTCGACCCACTCGGAGGAAAACCGCGAGCTGTCGAGCATGATTTATGGCCGTTTGAAAGCCAATGGCCATATCGCCAGCAAGAGCATTACCCAGGCTTACGACCCGGAAAAACAACTGTTTTTGGCCGACCGCTACATCAAGGGCACCTGCCCGAAATGTAAGACTGAAGATCAATACGGTGATAACTGCGAAAAATGCGGCGCGACCTATTCGCCAATGGATTTGATCAACCCTAAATCGGCGATTTCTGGCGCAACACCGGTGGCGAAGGATTCCGAACACTTCTTTTTTACCCTGCCCGAGTTCGGCGACTTCCTCAAAAACTGGACTCGCGCCGGTCACTTGCAGGATGAAGTGGCCAACAAAATGGCCGAGTGGCTGGATGCCGGTTTGCAGTCCTGGGATATCTCCCGCGATGCGCCCTACTTCGGCTTTGAAATTCCCGGCGAGCCGGGCAAGTATTTTTACGTCTGGCTGGATGCACCTATCGGTTATATCGCCAGCTTGAAGAATTTATTGGATAAAACCGGCGGCGACTGGGAAGAGTATTGGAAGCCGGATTCGACTGCCGAGGTGTATCACTTTATCGGTAAAGACATAGTCAACTTCCACGCCCTGTTTTGGCCTGCGATGCTGCACTCGGCGAATTTGCGCACCCCCACCAAAATTTGTGTGCACGGCTTTTTGACCGTGAACGGCACCAAGATGAGTAAATCGCGCGGCACCTTTATTAATGCCCGCACCTATCTCGATCATTTGAACCCGGAATACCTGCGCTACTACTTTGCCGCCAAGCTGACCAGCGCGGTGGACGATATCGATCTGAATCTGGAAGATTTTATCCAGCGGGTGAATTCGGATT
>CAXAVL010000067.1:0-19341 GCA_963971905.1 uncultured Cellvibrio sp. | reverse complement strand
TTGATATAGGGGTCGAGCTTCATAATGGTTACTTTGAGGCCACGAGCCTCAAGAATAGCCGCGAGAGAAGCCGAGGCGATACCTTTGCCCAATGAGGAAACAACACCACCTGTTACGAATATATAGCGCGTCATGTAAAACCTGATTAACTGTGAAAATGCGGAGCGGATTGGAGATAAATGCCAACAGCAGCACTCGTTAGAGGCAGGGGGGGGATTTATCGTTCAGGACGGGGCGCCAGAGTAACAGAAAGGCCTTTTCGGCTCAACGAAAAGCTCGCCCAAGTATCAAAACCTGAGCATTGATGAATGGATTCGGACAAATAAACAACAAAATAACAAGCAACAAAACCGTCTAAAAATCACCATCTACATCAGAGGCTGCAACAAACACAGCCTGAATATGCTTGGAGGCAAAACCGCGGGAGTGCAAAAACCGCATCTGCTTGGCTCGCTCTCGGGCATCTGCAGGTGTGGCGCCACGGAATTTTCTGCTCCAAACATCGCGCACGAGCTCAAACCACAAAGAGTCCGCATCATCGACAAATTGGGCAATCAGCTCAGGGGCAACACCCTTTTCACGCAGCTCCATTTTGATTACAACCGACCCTTTACCCTGCCGTTGACGCATGGATACAAAGGCCTGACAGAAACGCTCATCTGATTGCAGGTTCTGCTCAACCAACCCACTAACAGCCTTATCAATCAGCTCCGAAGATGAAAATTTTCGCCCCAGCTTTTCTTTTAACTCTTTTACGGAGTGTTCACGCAGCGCCAAAAAGTTCATAGCACTAAAGCGAATATCGCTGAGTGTAAATGATGATTGCTGCATAAGGATAACTATGCCCCCATAAAAATGGCCGCAAACGCGGCCACTTGGATAAAGGTACTCGCGCTTTAATTAACTGGCGGAAATTGACTAATAACTTCAGTAACAGCACGACTCAACACTGCCCGTTGCTGTTGTGGCGCCATGCTACGACTCAACCGCTTCTCGGAAACACCACGCCAAATAGGCTTTTCGGTTTTGGCATCGGCAATATCAATAATCAAGCTGCCTTGATTATATACACGCAACCCCGCACCAGGGCCACGAAAAAATGGATATGGGTAGCGATAACCCCGCCCGTAGTAACCAAAACCATAAAGATCATCGTAACTACGTGGATCTAGCTTTTCTTCGATAACCACATGATAGCTCACAATGAAATCAGGCTTTGCTGTGGTAGATATACTCTGGTAACGCTTGGCCAGCTCAGCCTCTAACGCGGAGTGAATATGACTCAAGGTGAACGGGGATATTAAAATATTGTCTTTGCTGTCTTGCTTTGTCTCAGCAACAGCAAAGGTCTTTAGCGATGAAAAATCGAAATCAGCCTGGTGATCAGTTTCCACTTTAGGCTGTACCGTGCAGCCAGCAAAAACCAAAGTACTTAACACTACCAACAACATACTCAATTGCTTCATCACAAACGCACCCCTTATCGCCAATCCGATTATCAAATATCACCTAAACGCCTGCAGATTCCGCCTAGCCACCACACCATGAACTGCCAATGAGGATTGCACTACAGCATAGTGAGCAGCACCGGGGGATGCAAGGAAACTATTTAGTACAAAAAAAACCTTCGTTGCGCACAAGCAAACGAAGGTTTTTTAGAGAACCACTGAAACTTAGGCCTCCGCATCTTCCGTTACTTCGCCACCACCTGGGCTCAATGAGAGCGCAGGAGTAGCCAAAAGTTCCGTTCTGACTTTAAGCTCCAGCTCTTTGGCGATAACCGGATTTTCCTGCAAAAACTTCATTACATTGTTTTTGCCCTGACCAATTTTGTTACCTTGATAACTGTACCAAGCACCAGCCTTATCAATTAGACCCAGCTTCACACCGTAATCAACGATCTCCCCCATGCGGTTAATGCCCATACCATAAAGAATCTGAAACTCTGCCTGCTTAAAGGGAGGCGCGACCTTGTTCTTCACCACTTTTACGCGAGTCTCAGAACCAATTACCTCTTCGCCCTCCTTAACAGCTCCGGTACGACGAATATCCAAGCGCACTGATGCGTAAAATTTAAGTGCATTACCACCTGTAGTGGTTTCAGGATTGCCGAACATAACACCGATTTTCATGCGAATCTGGTTGATGAAAATCACTAGACAGTTAGCATTTTTGATGTTGCCAGTGATTTTGCGTAGCGCCTGCGACATCAACCGCGCCTGCAAGCCCACATGGTGATCACCCATCTCGCCTTCAATTTCAGCGCGCGGCGTTAATGCAGCAACAGAGTCAATAACCAATACATCCACCGCACCGGAGCGCACCAGCATATCCGTAACTTCTAGTGCCTGCTCACCGGTATCTGGCTGGGAGATAATCAAATCCTCAACGTTGACGCCAAGTTTGGATGCATAAATAGGATCTAAAGCATGCTCGGCATCGATAAACGCACAGGTACCACCGGCACGCTGAGCCTCAGCAATAACCTGCAGTGTCAGAGTTGTTTTGCCAGAGGATTCAGGGCCGTAGATTTCGATAATCCGACCTTTAGGCAGACCGCCAATCCCCAAAGCCACATCAAGACCAAGGGATCCGGTAGAAATTGCAGGAATGGCGACCTGTTCTTTGTCGCCCATACGCATCACAGTACCCTTACCAAATTGACGCTCAATCTGACTCAGTGCGGCCTGCAGCGCCTTCTCTTTATTCGCATCCATCTGACACCTCAACATAAAAATAATGAAACACATTGTTATGAAATTGCGATGAGTTCTATCGAACCACGCCATCTAGCAGCTCTTTTAGGCTACTCAGGTAGACTCAAAATCACACCATTGGGGATAGCATACAGCAAAAAACTGTATGTGCAAACAGTACTAGCATTTTATACAGTATTTTGTGCAGTACTTATTGATTCAGCCCCTTAAATTCTCCAGTAAAGTTTACATCGGTAACATCACCGTTGGATGTCATCAATATATACAACGTTTTTTGTTCAGCATCATTTGTCACGGTAACTATGTAAAAGCCGTCGCCATTTCGATGCAGCTTGGCATTTTTGGCAGGCACGCTACGCCAGCTTTCTGGAAGCTTACCAAAATCATATCCGGCGTCTTTTTGAGTTAACTGCACAGCATAGTCTTGCCCGACCACTACCGCAGCAGGCTCAGTAATAAAACTATGGTCATGCCCCTCATGCGCCATTACCACTGAAACACTACATAGAGTATTTAACAACAAAGCGGACACGAGATTTTTCATCATTTCTATTCCTGCGAAAAGTAAAGTTCAGACATTTTAAGGGCTTGTAACTATATCAATAAATGCATAAGTCTGTTGGGAAGAAGATCGCACACAGTTGCGTTTATTCAGCCAAAACGGCATATGTATCAGCAGCGCAAGCATCATCCAAGCTGTGAAATAATGCCAAAATCTGGTGGGATTATTTCCTCGATCCCACCCGAAACTCACCCTACTCTACTGTTCAGAACATTAAGGATTCTCAATGTTCTTTGAAGGCGCTTGGTTGCATTCGGTAGCCAAGCCGTGTTGTTAATCATTAGAAGGAGTTTCGTTATGAAGCCGCAATTTTTATTTAGGCTGGCAACAGCCTGCTCCCTGTTTCTATCCAGTCAAACTCTTATGGCTCACGGAGCTGCCGATGCCGATGCAGGTGGTCTGCGTGAATTAATGGCGCAAAGTGCCGCAGTGGCTTATGGCAAGGTAGTAGATGTCCAATACCGCAATTCCGAGCCTACCCGCGAAGAACCCAACGGCGTTCCCCACACATTTGTAACCTATGAAATAGGAAAAGTATTTCGCGGTTATCTACCAGAAAAAATTACGCTGCGTATTCCCGGCGGGGCGGATGGCAGCGGCGGCGCTTACACCGAGACCACTGCCCCCACCTTTGCGCGAGGTGAATCCGATGTATTGTTTATTCCCGGCGGCGAACCTGGCGACTGTCAATTAGTTAATTGTGTAGAAGGCCGTTTTCGCGTGATCGATGAACGTATCTACAGCGGATTTGGCGTGCCTTTAGTGGCCGCAGAAAAATCGTTGGAATTTGGTGGCAAGCCGCGTTTTGACGTCAACACCATGGAAATGCCCCGCCCTGATTTCGATAAAGTCATTAAACAACCTGATGCTGCGCGCTGGATTGAAGCAAATAGAATTGATGCCAAAGGCTTAGCAGATCTGCGCAAAAAATATGAAGCAGAGGCACCGGCAACTTATCAAATCGCGATGAATGTCGAAGGCTATACCAAAGCCGATGATTATTCCGGGGAAGCGCCCGCTGAGGTCATTAAGAAATATCGCGAGCCGCTAATCACCGATGAGTTTTTTGCTCTGATCGAACACTTCAATGCGGAACTCGGTCAACCCGAACAAAAGTTCGTTATGGCTAACGCGAAGCTCGCCTTTACTGTAAAACCTCCCGTAGCGGAAACAGTAAAAGAAATTACAGTCGCAGAACCAAAACCCAGCGCCGAAGAATTGAAATTTCGCGAACAAGCAGAAAAATCTGTAAGCAAGGCTGCTACAACCTCAACATTAACCGTTAAGTAATATAAGGAGAGATATCATGTTACGGTTTAACCTATTAATCAGCTCATTAATTGTATTGCTCGCACAACCAGCCTTGAGTGCATCATGGCTCGAGTGCGATGGCGACAGCGGTAAAAAACTGCGCTGGGGTGGAAACTCCACTAGCGCGCGCATCAACACCACCAGTTTCAGTGGCAGCAATCTAACTGCTGCACAACGGGGCATTACTGCTACCAATGCCAACCCATCACCTTTTGTTATTAATGCCATCACTGAAACTGGCACTGTCGGTAGAGGAAATGGCCAAAACGAAATTTACGCAAAAAACATATCGCCACCGGGTGTGGCACAAATGAATTATCACTGCTATTGGTTTTTTGGCTGGCATTACGGTTTGGATGAGGTGGATATAGTGTTGGATTCAGATCGCACCTGGACTAGCTCTACCGCCAAATCATCCAACTTTAGCTACACAGGTTCAGCGCGCCCGATTGACTCCGTTATCACGCACGAGGCGGGGCATTTCCTCGGTTTAATGCATGTAAATTGGGAATACAACGTGATGGGAGATTCATGGCGACACCACCACACCAATGGCACTACTGCCAGTATTTATTTCGGTGAGGACGCGTCCCACGGCGCGAGAATTTTGTACGGCAATCAAAGCAGCGCGTTTAATGATGTGTCGGTATCCCACTGGCGTCGTACTGGTGCCGATGGTGAATACTCCAGCCACGATCGCGTAAGAGTGCGCAACAGTGCTAATACCGCAACCTTAACTCCCATTACCATCGCCGGTGAACCGGGTTTCCGAGTCACCCGTGGTACCACTGTGCGCCCGGAATTCACCTTGGAAAACAATGGTAAATCCACACTAAGTAATATCAGTTTTGGAATTTATGTGTCCACCAACGATTTTATTAGCACAGGCGACAGGCGGCTTGGCGGCGGTACATTCGGCTCACTTAGCCCGGACGATGTACACACCACCACCATTCCGGTATTTATTCCCAGCGATTTAACCCTGGGGCAAAATTATTGGCTCGGTATTATTATCGATGAAAACAATACTATTTCCGAAACCAATGGCAATAACAACATGACTTACATTCCAATTCGGATTCAATAGTCACACAACAAACTGATTGTTTTGCGATGCAAAAAACGCCGGAACTGAATTGCTCCGGCGTTTTTTATTATCATGGCTGCCAGCTGTTATTTAACCTGCGGCGATACCCACTCCACCACATCTTTACTTAGATCCCTCAAGCATTTGCGCGTCGCTGAACAGACAGTCACGCCATTCCCCAAATCCAATACGTTAGTCGATGGGGTAAACTCATTCAATGTCATGATGGCGCAGGTGTGTTTCGCAGTGACCATATCCTCCGCCCCCTTGATTAACGCAACAGTGACTTGCACCTTTGGTAGCGGATTGCTTTGCTTGGTACCAAATTGACGCTCCTCACTCCCCAAAACCAACTGTTCAATATCGATCGCGACTACCGGTATAACACCATTGAGGATTTTGTCTGTTGTACCAACAGGCTCAATCTGAATGCCATCCTGTTTGGCCTGCTCGACAATATTCTTAACCAATATCTTATCGATGTTGCAAGGGAACTCGGATTGCTTGTAGTTATAACCCTTCACATTAAAGCCAATATTTTTATTGATGTAGACCAGCGGCACCTTCTCATCCCTCGGCGCGGATTCAGGTGCAGCAACAGCAAACAGGGGGCATACAAACACAGACAGAAATAGAGAACGTTTTATCAGTGATAATGAAAGTTTCATAACCTTACCTTTTGTAGTTACGATTAAGTAGTTGTGCGATTAATGAGGCACTCATCGATACGTCAGAGGATGTGTGTGAATTGAATATATTGCAAATAACGATAAAAACACTGACCATACCAAAACCTCGCGCTTACCTTTTGCTTACCAACTTTTTTCAATTAAAAATCAATAAGTTAGAACAACCCTAAAAACGCACATTACTTGTATTTACACATTCATATCTTGCAAAATTACACTCATAGTCGCAGCTTACCGAATTGACTGCACACCAAACAGACCAATAAAAACACTGACCGGAAAAGGCTCAACTATGCTGACCGCAACAGGCCACCCCCTGCAATGAACACCCAGCAAGAAAACAGTTTTATGTTGGGTGAGGTAAGGGTATCGCCATCACACAACACACTTTGGGCACACAACCAAAGCGTCAAGCTGCAACCCAAAGCGATGGCAGTGCTGCACTACCTTGCCAGTAATCAAAGCCGAGTGATCAGCAATGAAGAGCTGATTGAACGCTTATGGGAGGGCCGTGTCGTCACTCATGGTTCAGTACAAAAAAGTATTAATGCACTGCGCACTGCATTAAATGAGTTAATTGGCAATCAGGAATGGATTGCGCATTACTCCAAGCGCGGTTATCAACTCAGGATCGAACCGCAGTTTCTCACACCGCTACCATCCGGCACGACGAGTGAATCCTACGCAGTTGCAAACCAACCAAATAACAGGCGCAATCTGCGCAAGTGGCGCATCGCAAGCATGGTGGCATTGGCACTACTGGTGATTGCAGTGACGTACAACACCGTCAACTGGCATACCGTCTACTTACCACACAATCACCAAACAGTTTTTACCACAACTCAGGGCTACACTAACGAAACCGGCCACGAGCGTAACGCGACCCCACACCCTGACAATCAACATCTCGCCTATATCCGCGAAAAACGCATTTCCGATAAGCTAAGTCAAAGCGAAAGTGAAATCATTATTCGCAATGCAAACGGTAAAGATTGGCGCATCGCCAACACTGATGGCAACTGGTTCAAACTAGCTTGGTCACCTGCCGGTAACAATCTGGTAGCGATTGAAGTAAAACGCCGCGACGGTTTGCCACTAGGCACCCATTTTTATCAACCGCCTAATTATCTTTATTCTTTTCATATATTCAGCCTGGATTTTGCGCAGGAACGATTACTGGAAAAACAACAGCTAAGCCAATGGCAAGGCCATATATTCAGTGTCACTTGGTGGGATGAAAGCACAGTCGAAATTGTCGCCAAGCAAGGGCCCAACGCCGGCAATGCACGCTATCGCTACTCCATTCTGGATCAACAATTAACCCTACTGGATGAATTCGAAGGTGCAACCAACCCAATTGCTAGCGCTGTTCTGAAACAAAAAACGGCCATTGCCAGTGTGCATAAAAATCAAATCAACATTGATTTTTTAAGTGCCCAACAAAAACCCATCAGCCGTGTGAATTTGGATGTGAACTTGACCGATATGAGTTGGATTCCTGACGGCAGCGGTGTACTAGTCTATGCCGAAGATGAGCGAAAACTAATCGCAGTCTATTTAGATGGAAAACAAACACCCATCCCGCTCGCCGATAGCAAAGATAAAATCTTCTCTCGCCCACACTATAGTGCGGACGGCAGCGGAATTTTTTACACAGAAGAAAAACGCAGCGCTAATATTGTATTGGCAGGACTAGACTGCACGAAAAAACACCTGACTGAAAACACCAACTTAAATTATGCCGCAAGCTTCTCACCCAACGGCGATGAAGTGGTATATGCCTCGGTGCGCAACAATCAAATACACTTGTGGTTAATAGAGAACGGGCAAGAACGCCAACTGACCCAACAACCTGTCTCCAAAAAAATCGATAGCATTATTTGGTCAGATGACGGCCAGCATATTGTTTTCAACGCCAACAATCAGCTCTTCCACCACAACTTCCTCAGCAATGAAACAATTTTGTTATTGAGCAATAGCGATAAAATCGAACCAATCGCCTATTTTCCCACCAGCAATCGTCTGTATGCACTTAAGTACAGCGGCGACATTAGAAACTTATGGCGTATTGAAGGCGAGCAACAAAAACAACTCACCTTTGGTGCCGTCGGCTCAGCTATAGAATACGGCGGTGATATTTATTTTCAATACATCGGCGAAAACGGCCTTTGGGCTTTGCGCAACAAAGATGACACGCTTGAACGCATAACGTCCAACCTGGAGCAATACAGCAAATTACTGAAAGCCGACAGCAAAGGAATTTATTTTATAAACGGCGGCGTCTGTCAGGAATCCGACATCTTTTATCAAGATTATGCAACACCAAGCAAGTCGATATTTCTAGCGCAACAAAACAGCGCCGTATCGACCACCTCTTTTAATGCAAATAAAGGATTGTTGCAGACGGAGTGTTATTTGCCGGAGGCAAATATTGTGCTGTTAAATAAATAATCGCTACTCCGCTAACATGAGACACCTCAAAGTGACAGACTGATTTTCATCAGCAAAAAGGATATACTGATGATCTTGCACTATCAGCAATTTAAAATGAAGTCCTCTGCAGTGGCCACACACGCCAAATGATATGTATCACCTTGTAACAGCAAATTTGGCATCAGCGAAAAATTGGCAGGAGAGTTGAATTGAACCCACAATTAGACGGAAATGGAGTACTCTCCCCACTGTTGAGCATTGTGATCTGTACCTATAATAATTCTGAATCATTAGCCATTACCATACAGCAAATACTATCGCAAAAAATTAGTAATCCTGAGCGAGTAGAATTAATTGTCATTAATAACAATAGCTCTGACAACACACATCAAGTATTAGAAAACATACAAAATACTAATTTTCCTTTTAGGCATTACTTTGAGCCTCGCCAAGGCATTTCCCATGCTAGGAATACGGGGTTCGAAAACTCACTTGGCACATATATTTTATATACTGATGATGATGCTGAAATACCTCAATATTGGTTAGAGAAGTATATCAACAGGATATTGGTCAGCAATCCAGATTGCATCTTCGGAAAAATTACTGTTATTTGGGATATGCCGTCGCCATGGTGGTATGAAGATGAAAAATATCAAAGTTTTTTTGCTGCGCTTGATTATGGAGATGAAGAGTTTCAAATAAGCGATAAGAGATACCCCTTTCTCTCAAAAAACGCCTGTATTAGAAAAAACTGTCTTATCGAAATTGGTGGATTCGACCCAACCTTGGGGCGTAAAGGCGCGCTATTAGCTGGCGGAGAAGAAACTTTGGTATTTTATCGTCTTGTTGAAGCAGAAAAGACTATTTACTATTGCCCCGAATTGACAATCAGGCATAGATTAAAGCCACGGGAATACAAAGAGGAAAACATAACCAATCAATATATGGCGTGCGCCAAACCCATATTAAGAATCGCAACACTGCAACCAGGAAAACGATTTCTAAACAAACCACTTGGCGTTTTAGAGAACCAAATAAAAGAAATAATATACAGCCTTCCAATGCTATTAACCGCATACATCACCGGCAACAAAAAAGAATTTTTTTATCAAAGCCTTCGTTTTCGAAGAGCTTTTTTAATCACTTTACTTTGGTTCGGAAACCTCTAATAGCTTGGTCAAAGCAAAACTAACCGCCTGCCTTTGTATCGCTGCCCTATCCCCATCAAACCGTTTCAATTCAGTTTTTATTTCTCCAGCTGCCGTAGCCCAAGCAAACCAAACCGTGCCAACCGGCTTCTCAACTGAGCCACCACTTGGCCCGGCAACACCACTAATCGCAACTGCTATATCAGCGCCCGATAATGCCAGCACACCTCTGGCCATTTCGATGACAACGGCTTCGCTCACTGCACCTTCGCGTGCGAGAGTTTCGCTGGATACACCGAGCAGCTTTTCTTTTGCGGCATTGGCGTAGCTAACGATTCCGTATTCAAACCAAGCGGAGCTGCCAGGAATTGCCGTGATCGCCGCAGCGACGCCACCGCCAGTGCAAGATTCTGCGGTGGCGATGCGCCAATTGCGCTGTAGTAATTGCTCACCGAGACATTGGCTTAACTGGTGTAGATGATCATCCATTGTGTGAAACCCAATTAGCAAAAAATAAGATGGTGATAGTGTGCCGCCAATTGGTTATAGATGCCAGCACGGGAAACTTTTAAGCGGGTGCGATAAGGCGATCTATACTTGAAGCCATATAACTGGTGAGAGATTGCGCGTGCAGACAATTCCGGGGTATCACATTAAAACGCTGATTGGCGAAGGCGGTATGGCCAAGGTGTATTTGGCAGTACAGAAATCCCTCGACCGGGCCGTTGCTATCAAAGTATTGGATGCAAGCCTGAACCAAGATCCGATCATTCAAGCGCAATTTGAACAAGAGTCCACACTGGTCGCGCGGTTAAGCCATCCGAATATTATTCAAATCATTGACAAAGGGATGAGTGAACAACAACTGCCCTATTTTGTTATGCCGTATGTGAAAAGTGTTTCGCTCGAAACCATATTACCGCGCACCGATATTAGCCTCACACGAAAATTGAATATTCTTATCCAGCTATGCAGCGCATTGGCCTATGCACATCGCAACGGGGTTGTGCACCGCGATATCAAACCAGCCAATATTTTGGTGGATTATGATGGTCACGCCTACTTAGTGGATTTTGGTATCGCGGGTTACTTTACTGCGAATAAAGAAGCAACTGATCCCAATCAAGAAAGAATTATGGGAACCGATGCTTACATGGCACCCGAGCAACACAGTGGCACATCGCACACCAATCAACTGAGTGATATTTATTCTCTTGGCATTTTGATGCACGAGTTAATTTTTGGTGTAGTGCCCATGCTCGTCAATGAGCAAACTTACGCACAACAAACCAACGACAAATACCAAATGGCCAATGCATTGCGGCCATTAATTAATCGCTGTATTGAAGCTGATCTCAAGCAGCGCCCTAGCAGCGCTGATGAAGTTCGCCAGCAACTATTATTAATTTCGCAGGGGCGACATTTACAAGGCAATCGCTGGGGCAACGAATCTACCCGCGATAACATTCCCCCGAACTACATCTTGCTCGATGTTTTAAAAGAAAATCCTTTTGGTGCAACTTATTTAGTGAACGATCCCAATCGCCAACGTTTTTTGGTGATAAAAAATCAAAACCTCGACCACCTAGGTAACGCGCCGCAATACGCTGCCAAATTAACCCAGGTGCAACATCCCCATATAGTGCGCATCTTTGGTACAGGGAAAAATCCGCGGGTATTCATCAGCGCAATGGAGTATTTACCCGGCGGAAGCTTACAAGAGCGACTGACTCAATCGCTCAGCCTAGGGCAGTGTTTAACGATTGCACAGCAACTGTGTAACGCCCTCGCCTGCGCCCATTCCTACGGAATCGTGCACGGCAATTTACGCCCTAGCAATGTATTGTTTGCGGAAAAGAATCATTTAAAACTGAGTGACTTTGGCTTTCCTGCACACAGCTATGGCGATGATGCTCACTGGTATCAACCTGCCAATGAGGCCGTATCTACCGGTGCTGACGTCTTTGCTTTGGGTGCAATACTATTCCAATTATTTACCGGAACCTTGCCCTCACCCAGCTTATGGGGATTAAAAAATCGCTGGCGGTTACGCAAAACACCACCCAAAGTGGGCCGCTTGATTTTGCAAATTATCCACACCAACCCGCACAAACGTATTGCCAGTGCGGAATTGGCTGGTAGTGTATTTAGCCAGCTACAGGGCGAGCAAAAAACACAGATTCTGGAAAAAATGATTGGCAATTAATCCGGTTTTTCCGTAGCTGGCTCAAGTGGCACCAACTCCAAGGTAAGTCCACTTATTGTAGTTCCAGATGGGGGGCCGCCTTTACGCACCGCTTTCACACCTGTCGGTTTATGTTGCGCCCGCGCTTCGGCCGCGCGCTTTTGTTCTTGCTGCAATACCAACGCAGCCTGTCTTTCATCGCCCTTACGTTTTAACTGCACCGCCATTTGCCTGCATTTATCCGCTTGCAATTGCAAGTTCGGTATTTCAGTCAAAATATCAGCCAATAAATTATACGCATCAGGTAAACCGGAAAACTCGGGATACAATTTATGCATACCATTTAGCAACTTCACCGCTAACTTTGAATCCCCCTGCTGCTTCAACAAAGTAGCTAGGTGCACGCGCATGATGGGTGAATCTGGAAGATAATCAGGTGCGACAAACAAGATCTGCTTAAACGTTGGCGTCAGTTTATCGAATCGTTTGCGACGATTGAGGAATTCCAAATAGGTCAGCCCGTAATCTTCCATCAAAGCCGTTTTTTTGCATGCGTAAAGTAAATCAAAAAACTTATCAAAAAATAGGGGTTCATTGGGGTATTGCTTAAACGCATGGTAATAAAGCTTTACTAGCTGTTCGTAATCCCCTTCTTTTAGCATGACTTCAATTTTTGCGGTAAGCCGCTCTTGTTCACTGCGCTGTGAGCCTTCATCGTCTTCATCCGAACGTGCGCTGTAACCTAATTGTTCTTGATATTGAAACAACATGTAGCCCATCAAATGAAACATCACCACTGTGTAATAATTTGAAACAATCGATTGCAACAAATACGACATTGCCGGAAACACTGCACCGATCCACTCATGCAACACACCGACCGAGGTCATCATGATTAACATAAACACAATTAGCAGTCCGTAAGGCAAACCGATTGCTGCCATCAGCGCAATAGCGGCAAAAGGATTCATAGCCTCTAGCATATTTTCCGTTTGCGCAAAACGAATCAAAATAGCTGGATAAGAAAATACGGCGATGAAACCCAATAAACCACCGAGTGCTGCGCCGAGATAATAATAAGCAGCCCCAACAAGTACAGTTAACACCACTGTCATTAGCACCAGTTGCAATAACAACTTGATCCCGCCGGAATAGGCATCCATCACATCCGGGGCTTTCATTTCACCCATCGCGGTGCGTTCAAGACAAGTAAAGCTGTACTTCATCAGTGAGCCGGCAGCGAACAAATACATCGCTAAGGATAGAATCCATAAAAACGGCATAAGCGCTGCGAGCACTGAAATGATCGCTGTGATGACAATCAAACTCATCGAGTTAGCATTGACCGGATACTTAAACGCTTCTTTTAACCGGCGCCAAAATGGCTCTACCGTATTGGCAGAGCCGAGACTTTCCAGCACTGCGCCGCAAACAAAACAATGCGCTGCCCTGTGTGCGTCATCAACACATTTATCACATTGCCGACTATTGCAGGCACGGCACGCATAGGTGGCGCCATCCAGCGGATGATATTTACAGTAATCCACGTTCAGCTCCTTGTGCGAGTTGTTGGGCTACAGCATCGTAATGGGATTTTTTCCCCGTATCGCGCAAGCGCAGAAAGGCTGCCGCTAATTTGCTCGCGTAAACCGAAAGCGCTGGATTGTTACAACCGCGCGCCTGTAGCTGCAAAAATAATTGTTCCGCCGATTGAGGGCTTTCCAACGCAGTAAATTGCATGCCCAATTTTAAGGCGGCTTGCTCGGATAACTGCATGTGCACATCAGGATTATCCTTCCACACCTTGTCCAACTTTTTCACCTCTTCCGGCGCTAGCAGCGGCACTGTTAATAAGTTTAACGTTGCTGGCAAATACGCGTCGCCTCGCGAAATTTTTAGCAAGTTGTAGCGAATCATCGCCACATCAAATGTCAAACCGGTAGTTTGAATCAGCGCATCCACTAGCGCTAAGGCTTGGTCAAAGCGATGTTTTTCAATAGCGGTATAAATATCCGCTAATTGTTGCTGACGAGGATCAATCGTTTGATCGGTTTCAATATAGTGAGTGTTGAGCGTGTTGCGATTAAAAAGCCAGGCAATCCCAATCAATAGCGCACCGGCGATAAAACCGCCCGCATGCGCCATAAACGCCACATTGGATTCAGTATCGCTGTGATAACTGTAAATCTCTTTGCCAATATAAAATGGCAAGATCAACAGCGCTGGGGCACGAAAATAACCGACAAAAAAGAAAAACCAATAAAAGAATTCAATCTTCTTTAAGCGGAAAACTGCAAGGTACATGGCCATCACACCCGAAATAGCACCGGATGCACCCACCAGCGGTGTAGTACTGCTCCAATCCGACGCGACTTGCGCAAAACCAGCGGCAACACCCGAGACTAAATAAAATAACAAAAATCGCCAGTGGCCAATTGCCGCCTCTACCGCAAAGCCACAGATAATTAAAAAGAACATATTGCCCAGCAAATGCATAATATCGCCATGCAAAAACTGATGCGTAATAAACGTGGAGACGCGCATATCGCTCGCGCGCAAACCATTGGCGATGTAGCTAACAGATTGTAATTGCGCATGCAGGCGCGTCCGCTCAGGCGCCCACTCAGCGTAATAGTCCGGGGTAAAATAGCTGCGGTAATTTTTCTGCAGATAGGCGTAGAAGGCTTCATTCATCACCATATCGCCAATAATCAAGTCAACATCACCCTGCTGAAATTGTTGGCGATAGTTCTTCAGCAGTGTGAGGTCCTGCTTTTCTTCCAGATACTTTTCAAATACCGGCCACTCTTGCGCAAAATAATCTTTGGTTTGGTAAGTGGTAATGGCCTCAATAATTTTTTTGGTATCGCCGCTCTGGTAGAAAAAAAATACCATTACGTTCAGCAATACCAACGTGCACAGCACTATGGGAGCATTGCGCCAATCCAGTTGTTTTTCGGTGGGGACTATAATCATTGTTTATTCTCTATTCCTTTTTGGGTCGCACTGAGACAAAAATTTAGCTGGTATTCGGCCGCCAACTCCACGCAGGGATGAATTCTACCCAACCTTTGGCGCCATACCTAATGCGGATTTAACCTACCTTCAATACGGCATTGACTCCCCCATTCCCCTTAGCAAACAACTAAGCCCCAAAGTGACCTATATATATGAAGCCCAGTTTTCTCTTGACACTTTTCAACTGACCGCTATTATTAGCTTATAAATATGATTTATATAACAATCAATAAATGAGAGGAAGCCATGAGATACACCACATCAACCCGCTATGCCCGCTCCAGCCTGTTTTTGGCGATCAGCTTGTTAGGACCTTGGGCGAATGCCCAGAGCACTGCACAAGATGTCCAAATTGAGGAGGTTGTGGTAACCGGTATGCGCGCGTCACTGGAGAAGGCGATTGCCGTGAAACAGCAAAGCACTAAGGTAATGGAGGCTTTGGCAATGGATGATATCAATGCCACTCCAGCAGTGACTATTGCCGAAGCCCTGGTGCGTTTACCCGGTATAAATGGCTCCCGCGACCGCGGCAATGAAAGCCAAGCCGCTATTCGTGGCCTAGGTCCACGTATGGTATTAGGTACAGTAAATGGCCGAGAAGCAGCAAGCCCGGAACCTGGCCGCGCTATTCGTTATGAACAATATCCCTCTGAGCTGGTATCAGCTGCAGAGGTCTTTAAAACCCAATCTGCCGAATTGGTAGAGGGCGGTATTGCTGGCACCATCAACCTTAAAACGATTTCCCCACTCACACACACCGGCCCTAAAGCGACCATTCGTGTCGGTGTGCAGTACAACGAAAGTGCTGAAGATATTCCCAATTACGATCCTCTCGGCAACCGCATGAGCGGTGCTTTTATTCATCAATTCAGTGATAACTTTGCGGTGGCCATTGGTGCATCCACCCAAACTCAAAAGAATGCCTACGGCTCCTTGCAAGGCTGGGGTTACAGCAGCGGCAACTGGGATCTGGATGGCCAAGGCTCTGTAGGCAATACCCCTTGGGGTGTAGCAGCTGAAGTGAAAAAACTCGATACCGATCGCGATGGCGTGATGACTACGTTTGAGTGGCAGGCGACCGACGCGCTCAACGTAAAATACGATGTGCTTTACACCAAATTTGCGATGGACGAACAACAAAATCAAACCTGGGCACAAGATATAGGTTTGAATCCCGGCCCATGGGGTGGCTGGGGCATTGAAGATACTAATGCAGATGGTCGCCCGGATAATTTATTAAGCAACGTAGTAATTGATGGTGATAAAGCGGTTGCAGCGACCATCAATGGGTGGGAAGGCCAAATGCGCCATGTGATTGCTGCTTACCAACAAGAGAACAGCGGTGTTACCCAAGGCTTGAAATTCAGCCACACAGGTTTTGACAACTGGCAAATCGATGTGGATTTTTCGCATTCCACCGCAGAACGTAAAAACTACTGGAATGCGATCTATCTGGATCAGTATGCCGAAACCTTTAGCTACGATACCCGTGGTCGCCCCTCTATTACCGCACCTGAAGGCTCACCATTGTTAACGCCGCAAAATGCCTCGTATAACTACATTGGCAATGCCAACGAAGGTTCAACGCTGGAAGACGAACTGCAGAGTGCTCAGTTTGATATCAAACGCGATTTGGACGCCGGCCATTTACGTGCACTGACATTTGGTGCACGTACCGCTGACCGCGAGAAAGAAGTGATCTGGACCGATTTCAGCATGAATCGCGCAGACGATAACGGCAACGCCGTGGCATTCCCTCAAGGTTTTCTCAGCGCATACACCCTCGGTGCGTTTAATACCATTCCGTTCCTGAACGCTCCTTCTTACGCAAAAACAGCAGACATCATTTACGGAGGTGTCGCCTATAGCACAGCAGCCGTGAATGAAAGCCGCTACTGGAAAGTGGAAGAGCAAAACGAAGCTGTTTATGTGAAGCTGGATTTTGAAGGCCAACTGGGCGGTTTAGATTACAACGCCAATATCGGTGTACGCCAAGTTGAAATCAATACCGAAAGTTACGCATTAAATGGCGATCACGTGGACAATGATTTCTCCAAAGCCCTGCCCAGCGCTAGCTTGAACCTGGATCTCGACGATACTCGCAAACTGCGCATTGGCGTTGCGCAAGCAATTTCCCGTCCGCCATTAGATGAGCTGCGCGCAGGTCAATACATCAGCGCTATTAACACGGGCAGCTCTGGTGGTGCTGGCAACCCACTGCTGGATCCATTTACTTCAGATCAAATTGATGTCTCATACGAATGGTATTTTGCATCAGAATCATTGGCGGCACTGAGTCTGTATTACAAAGACATCGATAACTACATCGGCAACGCCACTGTAGGAACCTTCACCAGCCAGCAAGGCACATTTGAAATTTACGGCCCGGTGAATGGCAATGGCGGCTATGTGCGCGGCGCGGAAGTTACGTTCCAAATGCCGTTTGAATTTCTGCCAGTAGAAGGTTTTGGCATCTACTCTAACTACGCCTTTGCCGAATCCAATATTTATGAATTTGCCCCATCAGACAATCCATTACCCATGGCTGGCTTGGCAAGAGATACGGCGACGCTGGATTTGTGGTACAGCAACTTCGGTTTAGATGCGCGCTTGGGCTGGAAATACCACTCGACTTACACCAGTGCCTTCAGCTGGGATAGTTATGACCTCACCACCTTAGACGCTGAACTGGGTGTTGGCCTCAGCCTCGCCTATGAAATTAACGAAAATTACAATGTGCGCTTCCAAGTGTTCAACCTTACCAACGAACCGCTGCGCCTAACTCAGAATAACGATTCAGCTAACCTGAAACGTTTCGATGATTACGGTCGCAGCTACTTGATTGATTTCACCTGGAAGCTGTAAGCATTGGTTTCTCTGCATGAACCACCCCTTATTACGGCTGCATGTGCAGCCGTGTTTTTTTGAGTCGTTTGTAACGCGAGAATGTGATGAAAAACTGGTTAACAAAATTAGCCTACCCTCTAGGTATTTTGCTTGCTGCATTGCATGCAAACAGCTGGGCCGAAACGCCTTTTTATATCGGCGCCGATTTATCCTACGTCAATGAGATGGAAGACTGCGGTGCGACCTACCGCGACGCAGGCAAAAAAGTTGATCCTTTTGCCCTGTTTGCCAATAAAGGCGCCAACATTGTGCGTGTACGCTTGTGGCATAACGCTGAATGGACAAACTATTCTGATTTGCCAGATGTAGAAAAAACACTAAAGCGCGCGAAAGACAACAAAATGAAAACCCTGCTGGATTTTCATTATTCCGACACTTGGACTGACCCGGAAAAACAATTTATTCCCAAAGCCTGGGCACATATCAGCGATACCGATGAACTCGCAAAAGCACTTTACGATTACACTACCGAAACCCTTCGCGCACTCGATGCGAAAAATCTTTTGCCAGATATGGTGCAAGTCGGCAATGAAACCAATATCGAAATACTGCAACAAGAAAAATCCATCGTGCATGACATTCCCAATTGGCCACGCAATGCACAACTGTTAAACAGCGGAATTAAAGCAGTGCGTGATTACAGCAAAGCATCCAATAAGCACATCCAGATTGTGTTGCACATTGCGCAACCGGAAAATGCGCTTTGGTGGTTTAAGCAGGCCGACGAAAACAGCATTGTCGATTACGATATCATCGGCCTTTCCTATTATCCACAATGGTCTATTTATACGCTGTCAGATCTACCCAAAGCGCTTAAAGAATTAAAAAAAACCTACCACAAAGACGTCATGATTGTAGAAACGGCCTACCCTTGGACACTGAATAATAGCGACCAAGCCAGCAATGTGCTGGGAGAAAAAGCTGTACTGCCCGAGCATCCCGCCACAGCCAAAGGCCAACTGAGTTACTTACTCAAATTAACCCAATTAGTCAAAAGCGCGGGCGGATTAGGCGTTATCTACTGGGAGCCTGCTTGGGTTAGCAGCCGTTGCAAAACGCTATGGGGAACAGGTTCGCACTGGGAAAATGCCAGCTTTTTTGATGCAACGCGCCGCAACAACGCCCTGCCCTCCTTTTTGTTTTTTTCGGCAGAGTACACCGAATAATTAAATCCCCCTGTAATTTAAAAGAAAACGAGTGAGAGACATTATGATAAATACCAAAATTTTCAACCGGGGCAAATTTTACGTGTACAGCCTCGCGTTATACAGCCTAATCACC
>CAXAVL010000066.1:0-19467 GCA_963971905.1 uncultured Cellvibrio sp. | reverse complement strand
AACTTTTTATTAACTGTGTATGGTGAACGATGCGCTTTTAAACGTGTGCGATTAAAGGTGTAAATTGTCGCCATCATCCAGCAGTTGAATACCTTGGCGTTTGCCGCGCAATTCGCGGCGCGCCAATAATTTATCCTGCGCAATCGCAGGCAAGTCGGTAAAACGAATCACGCCCTGCTCCACCAACAAACTCACTACGTCTTCCAATACCCGCGCCATTGCCTGATCAGTTTGTTCAAGTGCAAGCTGTTCAGCGGATTTTTCACTCTGCAAAAACTGCAGTATTTCCGGTGCATCATCGCCGAGCGACTCGGTAAATTCTCTCTCAGCTACTTTGCTGATTGAAACAATCTCACCGCCTTGATCGCGTTTTATATACATAAAATACCCTCAATAAAAAATCCCGCTAAAAAAGCGGGATTTTTTCACACTTATTTATCAGTCAGTAATTAAATTTCCTGCAGCTTTTAATTGATTGATAATAGCTTGGTCAGTGCCACTGAGATTAACGCCATTTAAAATAATGGTTTGATCAGTCGCACCTGCAACGTAGCCAGCACTATAGCCCCCAGCACTACTGATATGAACGGTTGTATTGCCTGCTGCAGAGGTGAAATGCAAATAATTAGTCAGGTTCGCGGAGTTCTCGCCTTGCAATAGATCGGAGAGGTGCAACACATCCCCTTGCCCAGTACTGAAGTCTTTAATGACATCCCTCGCAGGTGCTCCGGCAGTACCTTTATCGGCAAGCGCCCATTTAAACGTGTCTGCACCTAAACCGCCGGTCATAGTGTCGTTGCCTGCACCACCGCTAATAAAATCAGCGCCGCTAGTGCCAACAATAGTGTCATTTCCGGCCGTGCCATAAAATTGGTTATCGCTTCCCATCGCACCAAATACTGAAATAGTTAGGGTTGCTTTATCGGTACCACCTTGACCATCCGATAAGGTGTAGGTGAAATGATCCTTGGCAATTTGACCAGGATGTAAACTCGCAAGATTATCGGCGGTGTAACTATAACTACCGTTGGCATTCAGAATTAACTTGCCGTATGCACCTTGCAATGCAACACCTAAAGTACCGTCAGTTCCTACACCGGCCTCTGCTCCAGTACGCACAGCAGCTACTGATAATGTGCCCCCATCTGAATCTGAGTCGTTAACCAATACTCCTGTAGCGGCAGGAATAGAAACACTCATTCCCTCTTGCACTGTCGCAGTATTGCGCCCAACTGTTAACCAGGTAACCACATAGTCTGAACCAGCAGTGGCTGTATCAAATTTAAGCTGGTTAAACGCAATTGCATTACCTGATGCGTCCTTGATATCAACAGTTCCGATACGGGTAGCATCTGTCGGATTGAATTGCCCCCGACCTACCTCCACACCACCGAGATAAGCAATCCACAAACCGGTTTCGGGAACACCAGCAAAATCGAGCTTGTCAAAACCAAAGCTTGCACTTACCACTGGAGCATTAAAGGTAACCAAAATAGCTTCGCCATTTTGGATTTCATCATCAACTTCTGTAGTGCTACCCTTTCCTGCAACGCCCATAGCACCCGCAACACCATCAGCATTATTGGTGATTAATGTGCCGCCAATTGCGCTAATTGAACTGATAAAAGGCTGGGTCCAGGTGAAGTTTGTGCCACTTTTTAATCCGGCGGTTAGCTGAGTTGATACAGGATCATCACCAGCTACAGGAGCAACATTCGGCACAGTATCGTTATCGATAATGCTGCCCGTTCCGGTCACACCACCAATTGTTAATGGCAAAGTTTCAGTTGCTTCGACAAAAGTGTCGTCCACTGTTGGTACTGTGACGCTAAAGCTGGTCACGCCCGCTGGCACAATCAAGTTACCGCCAACCAAGGTCACGCCATTGTTGAAGGTGGGTGTGCCTATATCCGCTGCTACAGCAGTGCCACCACCCAAGCTATAAGCCAAGCTGGTTGGGGTGGCCGATGGGTTGCTCAGAGTCACGCTATAAACAAGGTTTCCGCCTTCCGTCACCGAGGGACTGGATACGCCGCTAACCGTTGGAGCGCTGTCGTTATCCACAATCGTGCCTGTGCCTACGGCGGTGGCGATTGAGGCGTTTGTCGGGTTGCTTAGTGTGATAGTGAAGTTTTCATTACCTTCAAAAAGATTGTCATCGGTAATATTGACCGTAATCGTTTTACTGGTTTCACCGGCAGCAAAGTTCAAGGAGCCGCTCACCGAGGTGTAATCGCTGCCCGCTGTGGCGGTGCCATTGCTGCTGGCGTAATCCACACTCACGGCTTGGCCTGACACTGCAGACAAGGTGACCGTAAAGGTCGCAGTGCCTGCATTCTCATTCACGCTGATATTGTTAATGCTCAGGCTGGGCGCAGCGTCATTATCAACAATGCTGCCCGTGCCGGTTATACCACCAATGGTCAACGGCAGGGTTTCGGTCGGTTCATTGAGAGTGTCATCAACTGTCGGCACAGTGACCGTAAAGCTGGTCACGCCCGCTGGCACAATCAAGTTACCGCCAACCAAGGTCACGCCATTGTTGAAGGTGGGTGTGCCTATATCCGCTGCTACTGCAGTACCACCGCCCAGGCTACAAGCCAAGCTGGTTGAAGTAGTCGATGGGTTGCTCAGAGTCACGCTGTAAACGAGACTTCCACCTTCAGTCACGGATGGGCTGGATACGCCGCTAACCGTTGGAGCGCTGTCGTTATCCACAATTGTACCCGTGCCTACCGCTACACCTAGCGCGGCATTAGTAGGATTGCTTAGAGTGATGATGAAATTTTCGTTGCCTTCAAAAAGATTGTCATCGGTGATATTGACGGTGATGGTTTTGCTGGTTTCACCGGCCGCAAAATTCAAGGTACCACTCACCGAGGCGTAATCGCTACCCGCTGTGGCGCTGCCATTACTGCTGGCGTAATCCACACTGATGGCCTGACCCGAAACCGCAGACAGAGTGACAGTAAAGGTCGCCGTGCCGTCTGCCTCATTCACACTGACACTGTTGACACTTAGACTTGGTGCGCCGTCGTTATCGATAATACTGCCCGTACCGGTCACACCGCCAATCGTCAATGGCAGGGTTTCAGTCGGTTCACTGAGTGCGTCATCGACTGTGGGTACAGTGACGCTGAAGTTGGTGACGCCCGCCGGTACAATCAAATTGCCACCCACCAAGGTCACACCATTACTGAATGTCGGTGTCCCTATATCAGCAGCCACTGCAGTGCCGCCACCCAAGGTATAAGCCACGGTGGTTGTGGTGGCCGATGGATTGCTCAGGGTCACGTTGTACACCAGATCACCGCCTTCTGTGGCCGATGGGCTGGAAACGCCGCTAATAGTCGGGGCGCTGTCGTTATCCACTATCGTACCTGTACCTACCGCAGTACCGAGGGTGGCATTAGTCGGATTGCTTAAGGTAATAAAGAAGTTTTCATTGCCTTCAAAAATACTGTCATCGGCAATATTTACCGTGATGGTTTTGCTGGTATCACCGGCCGCAAAATTTAATGTGCCGCTTACCGAGGTGTAATCAGTACCCGCGGTAGCGCTGCCATTACTACTGGTGTAATCAACACTGATAGCACGACCAGAAGCCGCAGAGAGACTGACTGTAAAGGTAGCCGTCCCATCTGCTTCATTCACGCTGACATTGTCGATACTCACACTCGGCGCCGCATCGTTATCGTAAATGTTGCCGTTGATGGTCAATCCACCAAAGGTAAAGGGAACAGTTTCCGTTGGCTCATTGAGAGTGTCGTCTACGGTTGGCAGGGTGATGTTAAAGCTGCTAATTCCACTGGGAATTAGCAGATTCCCTCCCACTACCGTAACACCATTACTAAAAATTGGCGTACCGTAATCTGCAAGCGATGCTGTGCCGCCGCCAATACTGTAGGACAAAGTGTGGGGCGCACCAAGTACCTGATCGAAGGTTACGGTACACACCAGATTGGCGCCTTCTGTGGCATGAGTTACGCCAAGCGAGGTAATTTTGGGGGCAGGATCGTTATCCAAAATATTGCCCGTACCCGTCACACCGCCCACACTGAGCGGCAGGGTTTCGGTAACCTCAGCAATAGCATCGTCCACCGTCGGTATAGTCACGGTAAAACTGGTGACTCCGGTCGGAACAATCAAATTGCCGCCCACCAGCGTCACGCCATTACTGAAGCTAGCACTGCCATAATCAGCGGCGCTAGCAGTACCACCACCCAAGCTGTACGCCAGACTGGTGCCGCTGGCGGCTGGGCCACTGAGGGTCACGTCGTAGACCAGATCACCACCTTCCGTTATCGATGGGCTAGTGACACTGCTCACGGTAGTCGCCGCCACCGGCGTAACACCAATATTGACGGTACTGGTGGTAGTGCCGCCTTGACCATCACTGATGGTGACGACAAAGCTATCGCTTCCGTTGTAGGCCGCATTCGGGGTATAGGTAAAACTCCCCGTTGCCAGGTTCAGCACCACACTGCCGTTAGCGGGTGTACCAGACACGCTGTAAGCGAGCGTATCGCCATCTGGATCGCTGGCACTGATAGCGCCGCTGATGGGGGTATCTTCCGGTGTGGTGAGATTTTGATTGCTGGCGATTGGGGCATCATTCACCGGCGTTACACCGATATTGACCAGACTGGTGGTGGTTCCACCATTGCCATCGCTGATGGTCACTACAAAACTATCGCTGCCGTTGAAGTTGTTATTCGGGGTGTAGGTAAAGTTACCCGTTGCAGGATTCAAGCTCACTGAACCATTGCTTGGCGCACCAGAAAGACTGAAAGTCAGCGTATCGCCATCTACGTCAGACGCACTGATTTGATTGGAAATCGGCGTGTCTTCCGGTGTAGTCAAATTCAAATTGCTAGCGACCGGCGCATCATTCACCGGAGTAACACCAATATTGATACGGCTAGTAGTAGAGCCACCATTGCCATCATCAATAGTCACCACAAAACTATCGCTGCCGTTGTAATTAGCATTCGGGGTATACACGAACACACCGGTAGCCGGATTAAGAGTGACACTGCCATTTGTCGGCTGGCCGGATACAACATAAGCAAGGGTGTCATTTTCAACATCAGTAGCCACTACCTGACCATTGAGCGGCGTATCTTCCGGCGTAGTGAGATTTTGGTCAGCAGACTCTGGGGCATCATTGACAGGATTAATGCCGATATTAATTCGGCTGGTTGTTGTGCCGCCATTGCCATTACTAATGGTGACCACAAAACTATCGCTGCCGTTGTAGTTGGCATTCGGGGTATAGGTAAAACCACCGGTAGCTGGATTAAGGACTACCACACCGTTGCTAGGCTGGCCGGAAACACTGTAACCCAGCGTATCGCCATCGACATCGCTGGCGACGACTTGGCCATCAATAGGAGTATCTTCATCGGTAATCAGGTTTTGGTCATTGCTGACCGGTGCATCATTGACCGGATTGATACCAATACGCACGGTACTGGTGGTTGTACCGCCATTGCCATCATCCACTGTCACGATAAACACATCGCTACCGTTGTAATTGGCATTAGGCGTATACACAAACGCGCCAGTAGCCGGGTTCAGCACCACACTGCCATTCGCTGGCTGACCAGACACAGTGTAAGTCAATGTGTCGCCCTCAATATCCTCCGCCACAACCTGCCCGTTAACTGGTACATCTTCGTCGGTTGTGAGGTTGATATCGTTGGTGGTAGGTGCGTCGTTAACCGATAGTATGTTTAAGGTGATAGTGGTACTACTGGCATTACCGCGACTATCGGTCACGGTGACGACAAAACTGTCTGGACCGAAATAGTTTGCGGTAGGGATAAAGGTGAACTGGCCAGTGATCGGATTGAGCTGCAAAGTGCCATTGGCTGGCGCGCTGGTCAGCGCATAGGTGATTGAATCACCTTCAATATCAGTGGCGATGATTTGCCCAGTGAGCACTTCATCCTCATTACCTGCCAAGGTTTGATCAGTTACCAAAGGCGCGCGGTTGATATAGTCAGCATCGTTTTGCGAGGTGCCAGCCGCAGCTGGGTTAGCAGTATCATAACCAAAGGACTGCCCGCCAGTCCCTTCAACAACTCTGGCCAAACGCACAAAGCTACTACCATCCGAGCCGCCGCTGGTGTTATCGCCCGCAGCGGTTTCTTCCAACTCATCCAACAGGTCGCCGCCTTGATCCAATACGGTCAGAGCCTCTTGCACACTGGCATCGCTCAACAATGCTTCATCCGCATCGGTCGCCGTTTCGGCAAGAAAGTCACGGCTCATGCCCACTTCTTGGCCACCGTTAACTACTAAAAGCTCACCATTGCCCACATCCAACTCAACACGGGAGCCCTGCGCCGTTACCAATATATCGTCATCGTTCAGCGTACTACCAACTGTAAGAGCACGCAGAGTCCCATCCGGGGCCTTCGCCCATGCTTGACCTTGAAGAAACGCAACCTTGGCGACAGCAGTACTCATAGATAACTCCATGCAATAGAAATATGTGATACATCTCACAAAGTGAGTGCGATAGTTGAAGTCTAGCCAGTGTTGAAACTTACGCCATTGGACTAAAGGACAATAAGAAGATGTTTTTTATTTATTTAAAAGAATAAAGAATAGATGAGGGGCTTTTTTGCAGAAAATGTTTTAAACGCCAGAGCTGTTAGATAACACCAATACAAGTTGCAGACGATCGCGCACCTGCAGCTTTCCAAAAGCAGCGCTCAAATGGGCCTTTACAGTGCGCTCAGTAATGTCCAGCTCGCGGGCAACTTCTTTGTTGCTTTTACCGGCAGCGACTAATTCAGCAACGGCCCTTTCACGACTAGTCAGTTGCGACAAATCAGCCTGAGCGGTTTCAGCCGCTGGCAATATACGCGCCGTTGCCAATACCAATTGCCGCATCAAATCTGCACCTAACCACATACCGCCAGCAGCGACTACTTGCGCCACTTGCTCGAGCACTTGTGGTATCGCCAAGTAATGCACATAACCACTCGCCCCCGCCTCCAGCGCACGACGCGCTTCCTGTGGTGATTCGATAGCAGTCATAGCGATAACCCGCTCACCGGCGAAACTCAGGTTTTTAATCTGCGTAAAACTCTGCTCATCGCGCAACAGCAACCACACCATATCAGTAGCAACAGTAATAGGCAGCACATCACTAATCTGTGCCGCAGGAAATGCCTGCAACCAGCGGTTTGATGTGATATCGGCAGAAGTAAAAAAGAAGTGTTGTATCATCGTTCAGTCATCGCATTATGCTGCGCACGCAGCACCGGTTTTAACAAATACGCGAGCACGGTTTTTTTGCCGGTAAGGATATCCACTTGCGTCATCATGCCCGGCATAATCGGCAGACTGGGGTCAAAACCAGCACGCTCGGTGCGCACGCGAACAATATAAAAGGTGCGCTCTTTTTCATCGGTAATCGTATCCGGGCTGATGTGTTCAACCGTGCCTTTTAATCCACCGTACACCACAAAATCGTAGGCAGTAAACTTCACAATCGCCGCTTGCCCCGGGTGCAAAAACGCGATGTCCTTGGGTGACACTTTTGCTTCAATTAGTAATTGATCATCGAGGGGCACCATCTCAATCACTTCACGCCCCGGCTGTACCGCGCACAGGTGAGCGAATTTCGGCGTATTTAATCTTATCGGCTAAGCCTGTACTGGTTTCAGATAGGGAGGCTAGCTTGCTCAACACCTCCGATAATTCATTGCGCCATTTGTTGTTCACCAGCAATTCTGTCTCGCGCAACTTTCCTTCTGACTCCTGCACAGCTAGCATCAAGCGCGACTCTTGAGATAAGGCTTGCGCGCGCTCACCTTTTGCGTTGGATACCTCCGCTTCCAAGCGCAAAATTTCTACTTCAGAAATCGCACCACTGGCCAGCAGAGGTTTGGTGACATTTAATTCCTGCGTCGACAACTCTAATGCGCGTGTTACTTGTGTCAGTTTTGCACGCACTTCATTTAATTCTTCCGAGCGCTGATCTAATTGGCTGCGCGCAATACTTAATTGCTCATCCAATTCTTTGCGATTGGACTCGTACAGACTGCGTTCGTGCGTAACTATATCTGGAGCTTCCACCACTAAGTCATCGGCAAACTGTAAATCCGTATTGGAGGTTAATGCTTGCAAGCGTGCTGCACGAGCTTGCAGCGATGCAGATTCTGCCCGATTCTCGCGAAAGGTAGCTATAAAACGTGTAGGATCAATGCGCAATAACAAATCGCCTTTTTCGACCACTTGCCCTTCGCGCACCAAAACTTCCTGCACTACGCCGCCATCAAAGGATTGGATAATTTGCAGTTGCGATGAAGGAATCACCTTGCCTTCGCCGCGCGCCACTTCATCGAGCGGCGCAAATGCCGCCCATACCAGCAACAACAGCATAATCAACGCAACCACCCGCAACAGTGCACGCGCACGTATCGGCTCCTGTTGCAACTTCGCCCAATCCGAATCGGTTACCCAATCCTGCTGCTGTTCATGCAGCGGATCAAACCAGCGCGCATAGAGTTTGTCGATATAAGCTGTTGCAGGCAGACCGATTTTATTCATCCAGCGACCAACGCGCTCAAACCAAATTTTATCGCGCGAGCCCGTCATGATGCTCTCCCGATTCTGCCTTGACGCAGCGCTTCTATTACTTGTTCTTTTGGTCCATCGGCAAGAATTTTTCCCGCATCGATCACGATAATGCGATTCACCAATTCCAACAGAGAGGTGCGATGAGTAATCACCAATAAAGTTTTGTGCGCGGCAACCTGTGCGAGATACGCTTGAACTCTTCTTCACTGGTGTGATCCATCGAGCCGGTCGGTTCATCCATTAATAAGATTGGTGGATCGCTCAACAATGCACGCGCAATACTCACCGACTGACGCTGCCCACCAGACAGTAATTGCCCGTGTTCACCCACCGGCATGGCCAACCCCATAGGATGCTGGTTAACAAAATCCATCAGGCCGCTCAAACGCACCGCCTCTAAAATAGCTTCATCTGTTGTGTGCAATGCGCCCATCGCAATATTGTCGCGCAGGGAGCCGAAAAATAAATTCACATCTTGCGCAACATACCCCATGTTGCGGCGCAATTCAGCCGGATCGAGCTGGCGAATATCAATGCCATCTAACAGCACGGATCCTGCAGCCGGCTCATACAAACCGGTAATTAATTTTTCAATCGTGGTTTTACCTGAGCCATTGCGCCCGAGTATTGCAACATGTTCACCTGGGTTAATGTTGAACGCCACATCACGCAGCACTTCGCGCTCATCTTGTGGGTACTTAAAGGAAACTTTTTTGAACTCAATTCCACCCTGCAAACGCGGGCGGCTAATCCAGTTGGCATCCACTGGCCGCTCTACGGGTTTTTCCATTATGGCGTCCAGCGCCGTCAATGCCGTTGCCGCGCTGTGATATTGCATCAACAAACCAGCAGTCTGCCCTACCGGCGCCATAATGCGCGATGACAACATATAAGCGGCGATCAGTCCGCCTTGGCTTAAATTGCCATCAATAATCTGGTAGACACCCACAATAATAATGACAACTGATACGGCTTGTTGAATCCACAAAGTGCTTGTGCCAACCGAGCCAGACAGAAAACGCATTTTCACTCCCACCCGCGATGCAAGGAGCGTGGTTTTTTCCCAGACCGCCTGCATTTGCCCTTCAGCACCCAGGGTTTTTACCGTATCCAACCCCGTTAAACTTTCAACCAAAGTGGCATTGCGCTGCGCAGATGCCTGCATAGAACTTTCAGCTAACAAATGCATTTTGTGTTGTACCGCTGCGGTGTAAATCATCACCAGCGCAACGCCCACAATGATGGGAAATACCAGCGGCCAGGAAATTAACAAGACAACAATTAAAAATAATAAAACAAACGGCAAATCCACTAATGCCAAAATAGTCGCGGAGGAAATGAAACTGCGAATAGACTCAAAAGATTGCAGGCCTGCGGTAAAAGATCCAACCGATGCTGGCCGCTCGGAAAATTTCATTCCCAGCACGCGCTCCATAATACTTGCCGACAAACTGACATCGATACGGCTCGCAGCGAGATCAACAAACCAAGTACGCATCATGCGCAACGCAAAATCAGCACTGATTGCGATTAACATGCCAACCGAGAGCACCCAAAGTGTGTCAGTCGCATGATTTGGCACCACGCGGTCATACACATTCATTACAAACAGCGGCGCTACCAGCGCAAAAAAATTGATCAATAACGCGGTGAGCAATACATCTCGATATAAATATTTATGCTCGGTAATAACACTCCAAAACCAGTGTCCGGTATGATTTTTTGCATTGACCTTTTTGCCAATTTCGACGGTGCGCGCATCAAATCGCTCTTGCGGGCGCACGTAAATCGCACGGCCAGCGTACTGCTGAGCCAAGTCTTCCAACGACACATCAACAACTGCATCACCCAACTCAGGATAGAGTAGTTGCGCAGAATTTTCTTTTATGGCGAGCAATACGCAAGCTTGGTTGTCTTGCAAGATAAGCACCGCAGGAAATAGCGCCGTATTTAATTGGAGCAAGTCGCGCTCTGCGATTTTACTGGTGAGGCCAGCGCGTTTGGCGGCGCGGGCAAATAAAGAAGGTGTGAGTTGGTGTCCTTCCAACGGCAATCCCGCCAACAAGGCTTCGCGCGTACTGGTAATTTGATGCGCACGTGCAATGAGCAACAAACACTCCAGCAGCGGACCGCCACTAGCGGCAGCAGAGGAAACATCCGAGGAAAACTGAACATCAAGGGTCATTGTGGCTCCGGGTGCAGCAAGCGGGCAAAACAAAAGCCTCTGTAATATAGATGGCCATGACTAGTCGCGCAATTTCATTGCTGAGTATCTGGCTATAGCGCATAAAAAAACGCACCAAATTACTGGAATTTGATGCGTTTTCGATTAACGGTTTGAATAGCAAGCCCGAAAACTCGCTGCGCAAATCACTCGCTGCGCGTTACAGTCACATCAACACGGCGATTAGCGGCCTTGCCTGCCACGCTGGTATTGTCTGCCACCGGGCGAGTTGCGCCAAAACCATCCACAGTCATTGGAATTGACTCTAAGCCATTTAACACAAAATAATCCCGCACACGCTGGGCCCGCGCTTTGGACAATGGAATATTGAGCGCATCCGTACCAGTGTTGTCAGTATGTCCTTCAATACTGATTTGCACTACTTTTGGCGTGGCTTTGATGTCGGCGATTAAGCGATCTAACTTTTGCGTTGCACCGGCTTTTAATTGCGAGCTGCCTACATCAAATAAGGCATCACCTGCCAGAGGTGTTAACTCGCTAATCAAATCGTCGCGCCCTAACGCGACAGGCGCAATTTCCGGGCAGGCAGACTCAGTGATATTGAGCGAATCATTTACTTTTGTATCGTGCATAATACCTAAGCCCTCGCGCACTATACCCAACGCAGGCAACAAACTACCCATTGCAGCGAGCGAGCGAGCATGCGCCATCTCCAAATCACCATTGGCAATAATTAATGCGCGGCTCGCTTGAAAATATTCATTTTCCGCATCGAGCAAATCGAGCAACGTACGCTGACCAATATTAAATTGTTCAGAATAGGCGGTGCGCACTTTATCGCTTGAAAGACGGTGCTGCTCTAATGAAGTAAGTTGTTCACGAATACGCTTGGCATCGTTATAGGCAATTTGTGTGTTCTGGCGTAAATCTACGCAAGCCTGATCGCGTAAATCTTTCGCCAGATTAACTTGCTCCAACGAGCGGCGCACTGCCGCACGATTAGCGCCACCGCTATATAAGTTGTAGGTAAGCGCTAATTCTACTGCGCTTTCATCACCGTAATTATTTGGATCAGTGCGATTATCAAAACCATCCTGATTGCGACTAGTCACCTGACGGGCGCGCAGCTCGGCTTTGGGATAATAACCCGCGCGCTCCACTTTCACCGCTGCTTGTGCAGCGCTGATGTTTTTAATCGCCGCATGAAAACCCGGATTGCCTTGATAAGCCAGCATTAACGCCGCGCGAATGTTATCAGGCAATTTTTGTTGTGTAAGCTCAACCGCTGCTAAATCTTCCGCCGGTAATTGCCCCACTACACGCAAATAGCGCGCTGTCACATCGTGCAAATTAGACGCTTCGGTTAATAAATTCGATTCAGCTAACGCCAAACGGCCTGCAACCTGCTCAAAGTCAACACGGCGACCAACGCCAGAATCAGCGCGCTCTTCAATTTGCTTATAAACCTCTTGATGTTTGACATAATTATTGCGCGCCAAACTCACCAAATCGCGATTGCGTTTTACATCTTCATAGGCGCGCACCGCTTCCAACGCAGTAACTTCCAGCGTATTTAATAACTCGTAATAACGCACCAAGCGCGCGCTATCGTAACGAGCTACTTCACCAGCAGTGCGGAACCCGTCGAATAACATTTGGCTAAGGGTAATTTGCGCTTGATTATTGGTGTAGCTCGCGCGGCCATCGTAATCGCGGTTGGTTTTGCCGGTCGATGCGCCTATATCAACGCTAGGTAAATAACCTGCACGGGCGACGCGGACATCTTGTATCGAAGCACTAAACTCATGCCAGCTCGCTTGCACATCAGGATTGGACTCTATCGCCTGTAAGGCCGCATCTTTAACTGTACCCACTGATTGTGCTGCCACTTGTCCAGTGAAGGTTAGGATCGAGAAGAGCACAAATGAATGAGCGATTAGCGACGTAGGATATAAAAGCGAAGAACGATTAAAAAGCGAAGGAATCATTGATGTTTTTCCAAATGGGTTGCACATAACCACAAGATAAAAAATCTAAAGCAACTTAGTGAGCACGCAAGATGATTAAAATTAACTCATTATAAAAGTACGCTTTGTTCAAACGTATAATTTAGTAAAGGATTCCGTTCACTCACTGAAATCGACTAAGCAAAAATCCCTATGCGCGGCCAATCTACCTGCATTCAAACAGTAAAATCCAAGAATTTTTGCACATAACCTTATTAGTAAATATTAGTGGCAATAAAACCTGTTTCTTAGACCAACAACTGTGTTTATGGCACAAAAAACAACCATAAATAATGATTTCATCATAACTCATTGATGCTTTATGCCACAACCGCATTCTAAATTGTGATGAAAATCACATCTTATAATTACCATATGGACGAAAAAGCTATTAATTCAATTGATTTATTTAAATTTTATTATAAGAGCTGAGCGTAAAGTCCAGTGTATCTTGTAATTCATCTGCAAGAATGGAGGCTTTTAACTCTGGAGCCAACCTCCAGGCGAAAGGCGTCATGGTCAAAAGCGCGATACACATCTCCCGGTCTTTAATCTGCAAATCGCTCCCTAGTCGATAGTGTTCATCCACTACAAAACCTTCGGGTGTAATTGGCTTGGGATGTGGGCGCACCTCCTTATAGATGCGCGTACGCAACCCCAATAGATGATTTTCACCAGGCGTAACTATAACTAATTTGCCACCGGGTTTTATTACACGACATAACTCCGCGTCTTTGCCTGGGGCGTAAATGCGAGTTACCACATCCATAGACTCATCGGCAAAGGGCAAGGCGAAACTGGAAGCCACACTGTAGAGTAAGCCAGCCTTATCCTTCGCGGCTTTTGCCGCAAGACGCACACCGGCTTTGGCGATATCTATTCCATACACTTGCGCCCGAGGTAGGAATTCTGAAAACCCCGCGGTGAAATAACCTTCACCGCAACCTATATCCAGCAGCGTCGCCGTTGTTGCGGGCAACAATTCTTGCAAGCGCTTTTTAAGCGGATTAAAAAAACCTGCCTGTAAAAATTGGCGGCGCGCCAGCAATTGTTCTTTAGCATCACCTGGCTCACGCGAGTGCTTATTTTGCACTGGCAATAAATTGAAATAGCCCTCTTTCGCGCGATCAAACTGATGGCGATTAACACAAGCAAGGCCTTGGACGTTTTGTAGTAATGGGTGACGGCACAGTGGACAGCGCAAATCTTTCATAATAATTATCAGAGCGAGTGAGGATCATAAAAATCGAGAATGGTCTTAAAAAATAAGCGCGCAGAATGCCGACTCACCCATCATTTAGCAAGTCAGACACAAAAGACAAGGGCGTATAAGCAATTTTAGTAAACTCGCTTATACGCCCTGAAATAGATTAATTTTCGTCAGGCAATTCGTAGCGATCAATAATATCGCGCACTAAACCACTGCGCACTATATCTTCACGCTCAAACTCATGCACATAGACATTGTCCAGGCCATCCAATAAATTCACCGCATGCTCCAAACCATTAGGACCGCGAATATCGCTTTGATTAATATCGCCATTAATAACGACTTTGCAATCTTCACCAATTCGCGTGAGGAACATTTTCATTTGCGCCGGGCTGGCATTTTGCGCCTCGTCAAAAATGACAAAGGTTTTGCTATTAAAGGTTTTGCCGCGCATAAAAGCGAGCGGCGCCGCAACTATACGACCGTGACGCAAACAATACTCCACGGTACCGGCACCGAGACGTTCATTTAAAATATCGCGGAAGGCATCGATATACACAGAAAATTTTTGATCGAGATCGCCCGGTAAAAAACCGAGATTCTCACCCGACTCAACCGCGGGGCGCGTAAGAATAATGCGCTCAATGCGGCCGGATTCCAACGCCTCTGCCGCCAATGCGCCTGCACAATAACTTTTACCCGTACCGGCAGGGCCAATACCAAAGGTCAGCATGTGACTATTAATCGCATTGATGTACTGCTGCTGGGATTTTGTTTTGGCGCGAAGTGGTTGGGGGGAGCGAGGGGGAGAGTAAGCTGTTTCGACTTGCTGCGAGCGGGATTTTATTTCGACAATGTTGTCATCACTACGTTGATTTTTTCGCGATTTATGTCGCGATGCTGGGTAGCTGGTATCATCGTATGAATGATGGTTTGCACTACGTCTGGCATGCGTTTTTCTTGCCATAAAGAATAATCCCCTTCAGGTCTGAAAATAATACGGGCGGTTTCGCAAAAGCCCAGTATCGTGAAGTTACCCGAGAACGCAATTTTCTATGGAATGATATTTGTGTCGTTTACCCCCTTCTATCACTTATTGATCAGTTGTTGATTTATTTACACTTCAATCGCTGATTAAAAACAATAAAACAGTTTGAGCAAAACGCTTTTGGTAAAACACTTCTAATAAAACAAAAGTCTGTGACAGTTAGGTGACACTGGCGCACTGGCCAGAACCTACTAAAAGAAAATCAGGTGGTTACTCATCTTTTTCACCACCTTTAACTTGATACTAGGCTTATTTTAAAAAGCGGTCAATCACTTAATTGAAATAAAATTGACATGACAATAACGCATAAGCAAAGACACAACCGCAGCACCTTTACTCATCGTTATCCTCAACTTGTTTAGTAATTTTCTTTTTCGGCGGAGCAAAACCATCGACGGCAACAGCTGTCTTAAGCGCTGTAGGCACACGTCGATTGCCGATGTTTTTCTTATCGCGCTCACGCACTTTCACTTTGGGTGCCTTAGTGTCTGGCTTTTTATCTTTTGCGTTCGTTTTCTTTTTAGTACCAACCGATTTTCCGGACGATTTAGTTTTATCTGGCCCTTGATATTTACCCTTTAAACCCGGCATAGTAATTAACTCGAACGTTGCCCCCAAATAACGTTCGATACCTTTGGTGAGATTCCACTCTTTTGCGTCCACCAAAGATACTGCCCTGCCCTCGTTATCGGCGCGACCTGTCCTGCCGATGCGATGTAGATACTCATCGCCCGAATACGCCATATCCATATTCACCACTAACTCTACGCCGGGAATATCCAGCCCGCGTGCCGCCACGTCCGTCGCCACCAAAACCGTTGTTCTGCCCATGCGGAAATGGTCGAGGGTAATTTTGCGTTGGTCTTGCGTAATATCGCCATGCAAGGTGCCCACGCGGAATTTGTTATAGCGCAACAAATTATCTAACTGAGAGGCTTTAAGTTTGGTATTGGTAAAGATGATGACTTTTTCAAAGGTCGATTTTTGCAGCAACGCGACCAGCAATTTTTCTTTATGTTTGTAATCATCGGCCAATAACATTTGCTGTGTAATGTCATTGGGTTTTTCGTCAATATAAATTTCCTGCGCTTCACCGAGAATTACCTGTTTAATCAAATGACGCAGACCTTTTTGCTCCATGGTGGCGGAGAACAAAAATGTCTGACGTTCGGTGCGGCAAGTATTGGTGATTTTCAGTACGTCTTCGCTCAGCCCCATATCGAGCATGCGATCCGCCTCATCCAACACCAAAAACTCCAAGCCAGAAAATTCGGTAGATTTATGGGCGATATGCTCTGCCAAACGCCCTGGCGTACCCACAACAATTTCAGGATTCTTGCGCAGCATCGCCTTTTGATACTTTAATTCTTCACCGCCGCACACCATGCCTACCTTCAAGCCAGTAAACTTAAGCAGTTGCTCCGCGTTTTTTACAATCTGGCGAGCCAGCTCACGGGTGGGAGTCAAAATCAAAATGCGGGTTGAACTCGGGTTCACCGGTGGTTTGGCGAGAATTGCTTGCAGTGCGGGCAATAAGAAAGCCGCCGTTTTACCGCTGCCAGTTTTGGAGCTGACAATGAGGTTTTGCCCTGCCACCGCCGCCGGAATCGCTTTGAGCTGTACTGGCGTGGGCTGTTCGTAACCCAATACATCAATCGCTTTGCGCAATTGGCTATCGCTAATCAGGTCGTGAAAAACAGGCTGAGTCATTAAGAACCTCGATAATCAGTAAAAAAGATGGGATTTACCCGCAAAAGGCCGCGCAATCTACGCAGGGTAGAACAAATTATCAATCAAATCCGGCTAAAATGCCGCCCTTTGAACGAACCTGAGCAAACCTATGCGCATTATGTTGGCCCCGATGGAGGGCGTTGTTGAACATCATGTACGCGACATATTATCGCGTATTGGCGGACTGGATGGCTGCGTAACCGAGTTTATCCGCGTTACAGACCAAAAACTTCCCTACAAGGGCTTTTATAAGTACGCGCAAGAGCTGGAAAGCGATTGCAAAACCTCGAATGGGACGCCTGTTCGAGTGCAATTGCTAGGCAGCAAGCCCGAACCTATGGCGATCAATGCGCTGGAATTGGTTCGCTATGGCGCCAAAGCAATCGACCTGAATTTCGGCTGCCCAGCAAAAACCGTTAACTCCCACGAAGGTGGCGCCTGTTTATTGCGCACGCCGGATCGCGTTTATTCAATCATTAAAGCCGTGCGCGATGCCGTGCCGCGCGAAATCCCCGTCACCGCCAAAATCCGCTTGGGCTATGAGGATCGCAGTAGTTATATGGATAACGCCCGCGCCGTAGAGGCTGCCGGTGCCGATGAACTCACCGTACACGCCCGTTCCAAAGCGGATGGCTACAAACCGCCCGCCTATTGGAATTACATTGCTGACATTCGCGCTGAGCTGAAGATTCCCGTTGTCGCCAATGGCGAAATTTGGTCGGTAGCTGATTACTTGCGCTGCCGCGAACAATCAAATGGAGCCGATGTAATGCTCGGCCGTGGCCTGCTCGCCTGCCCTGACCTCGCACGCCAGATTAAAGCGCATATAAAAGGTGAAGATTACACTCCGCTTAGCTGGAACCAAATCTGCAATATGCTCTACGACTACTACAAACTGACCACGCCGCTCTACTGCGAGCGCAACTGCGGCAACCGGGTTAAACAATGGTTGATGTATTTAAGCCGCCAATATCCCCAAGCTACCGTTTTTTTTGAAGCGATCAAACGTAAAACCACGCCATCGGAAATCGACGCTTGCTTTGTGGATGCGTTGCACTCCTGTCACTAACAACCAGCAAAAAAAAGCCCGTGATCAACACGGGCTTTGCTCTCTCACCATCGCTTATTGTCTTTACTGCTAATGCGACTTAATACAACACACTATCTCAATGTAATAAATCGTCAAACCCGCCAATCAAATCTTTGGTTTCATCTATCCGCTCAGTCAGTTTCGCCAAATTAATACCGAGTTTAGTTGCCAAGTCATTGGGGAAATGCTCCATCAACGCCGCGCTATTGCCTTTTTCATTTTCGAGCACAATGTAGTCAGCAATATTAATCAACGCTGCGAAGCGTGAAAACTCAGGGGCAGCAGCAGGATTTAGCTGGTAATTAATAGCAGCGACAATCGTATCGGGAAACTTCCAGCGATTAGCCAATTCAGCGCCTGCCTCCGGGAAATTAAACCCGAGCACGTTCTTCTCAATATCCGAACTACGCGCACCGCGATCTACCACTTTTTGAATGTCTTTACACTCATCCGGCAGAATAATATGGATCAGTAACTCGCCAATATTGTGGATCATGCCGCAGGTAAAGGCTGTTTCTGCATCGTCTTTAGAAAATTTCGCCAACCACTTACAGGTGCTCGCTACCGCAAAGCTGTTACGCCAAAAAGCGGGCAAATCAAAACCTTCCGGCGCCTTGAATGCTCCGGTAAAGCCCGAAGCTAACACCAGAGTGCGCACCGCATTAAAACCCAAGATGAATACTGCATCGTTCACCGAGGACACCTTGCGGTTACCGCCGTAATACGCCGAATTGGCCGCGCGCAAAACTTTTGCTGTGAGCACTTGATCGGCACTGATCTTCTTCGCTATCTCATCACTATTGATATTTTCATCGCCAAAACTTTCTATCAGCTCCTGAACCACTTTAGGAATATGTGGCAACTTCTGTGCGTTATCGATTAAATTTTTTAAGTCCACAAAACCCTCACATATATAAAGACCGAGTGTACCAATGAAAACGTTTTACATGAATTTGTTATAGCAAAGGATGAATAGATAGCAATGGCAGAATAAAAAATCCCCAATAAGAGGGGATAATATATTTTTATATTTGCGCTGCGTATTTCTACTCAGCCATTGATACTGAACCCTTCTTGTAATGCGCCCCCCCTGTTCTATAGTTTGAAACACTGGCTTTATTAGGACTGTAAATATCTTTGCAGCATCAATAGGGCACGTTTATGGATTTGATCGCACAGGGAAATGCAAAGCGGCAAAAGAGATCAAAAAGCAAGCAAAGTGTTGATAATTCGTTAATTATTAAAGCTTTGCAAAAACTAGTCGATAGCTTCATACGCCTTGCGCAAGCATGTCAGTACCCAGGCGTTTTGTTACCTAAACAGTTCAACTCTTCTATAGGAAGTGCTCATATGAAACAACGTAATCAAAAACTCGTTACAGGCCTAAGTGCTGCCATGCTGTTAATGGGCGCCAACGTGGCACTGGCGGAAACTGTTACCGTACCTGCAACAGTGACTGTAAATAACGCAATTAACTTCACCTTCACTGGCACCCTGGATTTTGGTCAAGTTCGTGCCAAAGCAAGCCCGGATGCAAATAAATGTATTGGCTTACAGTTGCCAGCAGGTGCAGGTGCAGCGGCGTTAGTTGCCCCAACG
>CAXAVL010000065.1:0-19975 GCA_963971905.1 uncultured Cellvibrio sp. | reverse complement strand
TCGTGGCCGTCAACGGTGAGGGCTTTGCGCAGGCGGCGGATATGAACATCCACTGTGCGCTCTTCCACATACACATTGCCGCCCCAAACGTGATCCAGCAATTGGCTGCGAGTATAAGCTCTTTCCTGATGGGTGAGGAAAAACTCCAGCAGGCGATATTCAGTCGGGCCCATATCAACCGATTGATCGTGGATGGTAACGCGGTGGCTGGCGGGATCGAGGCACAGACCTTGTACCGTAATGGGTGCTGAGTTGATTTGTGGATCGGCGCGGCGCAATACCGCTTTTAAACGTGCAACTAGTTCACGCGGCGAGAAAGGCTTGGTGATGTAATCATCGGCGCCCACTTCCAGCCCCTGAATCTTATTGTCTTCTTCGCCTTTGGCGGTGAGCATGATGATGGGGGTGTTGGCGGTGACTTCATCGCGCTTCAAACGGCGCGCTAATTCGATGCCGCTGGTGCCGGGCATCATCCAATCGAGCAGGATCAGGTCGGGCTTTTCATCGATAATAATGCCGTGTGCATCCTGTGCATTGCTCGCTTCCAACACGTTGTATTCAGCCATTTCCAGCGCTACCCGCAGCATATCGCGGATTGCGGATTCATCGTCAACGATCAGAATTTTGCGACCAGTCATAAGTGTTCTGCCTGAAAAAACCACGGTTTGCCTCACAGGTTTGTGAAGCTATTGTTGCAGTGTATTAAATAAGCTCAGTGTTACACATTTATGACAGGGTGAAAAATTAGCCGCTAGTGAAATTGATAATCCATAACGATCCCGGCAAATACCGCGACACCTACCCAGTTGTTATTGAGAAATGCCTTAAAACAGGCGGCGCGGGCGCGAAAGCGAATCAGCCATTGTTGATAGACAAATAAGCCGGCCGCAACTGCCAGCCCTACATAGTAAAAACTGCCCAACTCAAAGCGATTGCCGACCAGTATCAAAGCGTAAATTGTCATGGCTTGGAGTGCGCCAGTAATGACGCGATCCTGCTCACCAAACAATATCGCGGTGGATTTGACGCCGATTTTCAGATCGTCATCCCTATCCACCATCGCATAAAAGGTGTCATAGACCACTGTCCAGAGCACCACTGCCAGATAGATCAGCCAAATACCTTGGGTGAGTTCCCCCGCTTCGGCGGCGTAAGCCATAGGTATGCCCCAGGCGAATGCCGCGCCCAGTACCACTTGCGGCAAATGGGTGTGGCGTTTCATAAAGGGATAGCAAAACGCGAGGATCAGGCCGCCAACCGACAATTTGATGGTGAAGGGGTCGGTGAATAGCACCAGCCCAAAGGCGATCAAACATAGAGTGATAAACAGGCCGATGGCCTCGCGGCTGGTGAGCGCGCCGGTGGCGAGTGGGCGATGTTGGGTGCGCTCCACCCTGCCATCGATTTTGCGGTCGGCAAAGTCATTGATCACACAGCCAGCGGCGCGCATCACTATCACCCCCAGCACAAAAATCACCAGATTCTTGAGGCTGGGCACGCCCTTGGCCGCAATCCATAAGCTCCAGAGCGTGGGCCACAGGAGCAGCAGGGTGCCAATCGGGCGATCCATACGCATCAAACGCCAGTAAAGTGGGGATTTTTGCCGTAGTTTGGCGACAAAGCCGTTTTTTAAGCTATTTTTCGCCACAGGATTAACAATGGTTTTTGCTTTCTGTTTGCTGCGTTCAGGTTTGGTTGTCGCAGCTGATTTGGTCTTGGGTGCCGCCATGTTTTTTGCCGCTGCCTGTTTGGCTGCGGGCGCTGAATCGCCGGGTTTTACATCTTTTGGGGTTGTCATAGCCAAACGCCGTTTTATTAGGGTTATCGAGTCGGTGGCAGCGCGAGTTGGTCGGCAAAGGCCGGTAAAAATACTTCGCTCACTAGCAGGGGTTTCTGCTGCAAGTAAAACACCGAGCGCCGCCCCCAGAGCGGTTGGTTGCCAACCAGATCAGCGGGAACATAAGCATGATCGCGGCTAATTCGCGCCACTGCAATGGCGCTGCGCTGCAACTGAGGCTGACTGAACAAAAACGCCCCCAAGGGGCGATTGCCCTGTTTGCGCAGGTGACGCAGTGATCCGGTCAGGCTGGAAAGTGGCAACAGGCTGCGGGCAAATACCCATGGTTCGCCCTTGCCTTGCAGAATAACTTCGCGAATCAACGTCAGGGTTGGCCGCCGCATCCCCAGTGCCTTGCGCTCGTTTAGCTGCGGCACTCCGATTATCTGACGCACCACTTGCACTTGGAATTGGCCTTCGCTCTTGGCGATGAGCCGCGCGGTCAAGGAGCCGCTATTGCTCAACCAATCCTGCATCGCTGTTGGAGGAGATTGGTGTCGGGCAAAGCGTTGCAGAGGCTGCCATAACAGTGAAGAGGGTAAATAACGCGCAGCCTTGGGCAAAATATGGCTCCTGTGTCTATGCTGCCATGAGGTGTAAGAGATAAAGGCTCGCAGTTTATCAGCTTGTGTTGGCTTGAGGATGGCGCTGGAAGCGGAAAAAGCCGGATCAAGTCTGCCGTAAACAAATTAATGCGGGTAAACTCCTAAGCTTGTCGATAGATTCTACCAAGGAGAGCATCATGCATAAGACCGATATAGTTGTCGCGCTGGCGAACAATACAGATTTGGGTGTAAACAAGGCCGACTTAGTGGTCTCTGCTTTTATCGAGCAGGTCACCAATGCCTTGAGCCGCGGCGAATCAGTCGCTTTACTGGGTTTTGGCACCTTTAATGTGAGCGCGCGCGCTGCACGGGAAGGGCGCAATCCACAAACTGGTGCAACGATTCAAATCGCCGCCAGCAAAACCGTAACCTTCAAACCGGGTAAAGCGCTGAAAGACGCGGTCAACGAATAATCGCTGCGCCAAACGGCTCTGTTGGCGGCACCCATCGGCCGCCAACTTCAACTTCTCTGTCCTCCTCATTTTAACAAGTTCCAATAATCCTGCGAGGCTACATGTCACTGACCAATAAAATTTTGCTGGGAATGTTGCTCGGCCTGCTGCTCGGGGTGATTTTTAATTTGCTGCTGGGGCTGGATGAAACACAGACTACGGCGACTACGGTCTATGGCCAGTGGATTCAGAATGTGGTGATCAATGGTATTTTTGACGCCGTTGGCCAGGTGTTTGTGGCCTCGCTGAAATTATTGGTGGTGCCCTTGGTGTTTGTGTCGCTGGTGTGCGGCGCTGCCTCGCTCGGCGGCCACAACCGTATGGGTGCACTGGCGACTAAAACCGTCGCACTCTATTTGTTCACTACCTCTGTGGCGATTTCACTGGCGATGGGGGTGGCGATGTTGGTGCAGCCGGGTGCTGGAGTGGATATGGCTGTTGCCAGTACTTATGCAGCACCAGCGGCACCATCGATTAAAGAAACCTTTATTAATATTTTCCCCAGCAACCCGGTGCAGGCGATGGCAGCGGGCAATATGTTGCAGGTGATCGTGTTTTCGATTTTGTTTGGCGTCGCTATCTCGCGCACCGGTGGTGAGGTTGGCAGCAGTATGAAAACCTTTTTTGAGCACCTCAATGAAGTGGTGTTGAAAATGATGATGTTGCTGATGCAGTTGGCGCCTTATGGGGTGTTTTGCCTGCTAGCCAAGCTATTTGCCACGATTGGTTTTTCTGCGATAGCTGATCTGGCCAAGTATTTTTTCACTGTGTTGTTTGTACTGCTGCTGCACGGCTTGGTGGTGTACGGCTCTTTATTAAAAATCCTGACCGGCTTAAACCCGATTATCTTTTTCCGCAAAATGTGGAAAGTAGCGGTATTTGGTTTCAGTACCGCTTCAAGTAATGCCACCCTGCCCGTCACTATGCGTACAGTTGAGCACGACTTGGGGGTGGACAACAAAGTCGCCAGTTTCTCGGTTCCGCTCGGCGCCACTATCAATATGGACGGCACCGCAATTATGCAGGGCGTGGCCACCATTTTTATCGCCCAGGTTTACAACATCGATATACCCGCCTCCGGCTATCTGATGGTGATCCTCACCGCCACCCTCGCCTCAATCGGCACCGCCGGTGTACCGAGTGTAGGTTTGGTGATGTTGGCGATGGTATTGCAGTCGGTCGGTTTGCCGGTGGAGGGCATTGCGCTGATTATCGGTGTGGATCGTCTGTTGGATATGGTGCGCACCGCAGTGAATATCACCGGTGATGCCACAGTGTCGACCATAGTCGCCAAGAGTGAAAACATGCTGGATAAATCCCGTTTTGACGATATGAGCTTAAATGCCGAAGTTGATCCAGTGTGATCTGATTAGCGGGCGGCAAGCCATAAAAAAGGCGAATTGCGCTGCGCAATTCGCCTTTTTTAATGATTAAGCCGAGTAAGTAAATATCAGTGACGCGTTTCAGAATCAGTTTCAAACTCCACTCGAATCGATAGGTCTTCTACCAAACAGGGCCAGCGTTCCAGTTCTTCGGTCCAGCCTTTATCGCGGTGCAAATTGACATAACGGGAGATGTTGGCGCCTTCAAAACCGTGTTCGTTTAACAGTAGTTCAGCGGAAAATAACACCGCCTGATCCAGCTCATTGGCAAACGGCTCGCCAATTAATTCGTGGGCAATCACATTGGCGACTGTCATATCCATAGGCGCGAGTGGAATGCCGCTTTTGGCCATAAAGCGATCATTTACCTCCTCCAGTAGGCGATGGGCCAGATAGGCCTCATCCAGCAGCGCCTCTAATTGGCTGTGTGGGTCGACAATTGAAGGCGGCGACATAAAATAATCGCTCGCAATTTTTAATAAAGGCTCAATGTCTTTATCGATTCCCGCCTCTTTAGCCAAGCTGCGAATGGCGTCGATAAAATCGGGAACGTGTTTGATATAGCGCACTACAAAATCAGCTAGTCCCTTGGCTGCCTGCTCTTCCGGTAATTTAATAGCGGTGTGCAGGCGCTTTTTACGGCACTCCACAAATTCCAGCAATTTTCCAGTCGCAGAGTCTTGCTCTTGCGCCTGCTGGATAAGCTGGCGAATAGGGTTTAGGGGGTCGGTCAATCTATTTCTCTGATAGTGGTTATAAGTGATCACATTAGCAGTCCTGCAAGTTGCTGCTGACATTCATTATGTCGCGCTTTAAAAGTAAACCATGACTAGGCAAACGCAAGTGAGTCTTAATACCGACTTTTTATAAAAACGCTGGCAACCGATGAAATCGACCTGAGGGATGCTTTTAACGCCAGCAGGTCGATGCCTTCAATATCGATATTAAAATGCGCCAGAGAGCTTCAAACGGAGGGTGTTATCCAAATCACCGCTGAAATATTGCTGAAATTGCAGGCTGAGATCGACACTGCCGAGGGTCTGACCTATGCCCAATACGCCGTAAACTCCGCCGTTAATGTCGATATCTTCCGAGTAACAGTTGCTGCAATTGCTGATGCTGCGCTCGGACCCCAGAATGCCGCTCACCCCGCCGCGCAGGGTTACAAAGCTCATATTGTTCTGCCCAAAGCGATATTTGGGGCCGTACTCGGCAAACAGCATAAATGCGTTGGCATCGGATTCGGTGTAATCCGTATCGCCCCAGTAGTCTTCAACATATTGGGAAAAAGCAGCGTTGTCGCGATAAAACAAAATGTTGGCACCTAGCACCAGAGTGTTTTCAGTTTTGCTGGAATAGTATTCAGCGGCACCGCCGATTGCGGTGGCAGTGTCTTCAATCCACTGTTCGCTGGCAGCTTGGTTATCGATAGTCACATGATCCACATGGCCGGACCAGCTCCAGCCGGTGTAATCAGCGTTGTTGGGATTGTTGTTGGCGAATGCAGCAGTTGCGGTGAGCAAGCTGGCGCTAAGCAGGCAGCGGCGGAGCAGAGAGTTGGCCATAGAGTGATCCATCATAATGTATAAAGAGGTTGAAAAGCGGCAGGCAAGATACTGCTCTTGTGCCAGTTTGTAACGCATGGATGAGAATTTTGGGAGAAATTATCTGTATGGCAACTTAACAATCAGCCTAATAGCGCGGCTTTCCGTGAATTTGGCGCCCCGAGTCTATATAATTCGCGCTTTATTATGTGCCGCCGGACATTTTCCGGTTTGATGGAGTTCCGCATGTCAGATCGCATTGCTCAAGTTACCCGTAACACACTGGAAACCAAAATCAGCGTCAGCCTCAATTTAGACGGTGCAGGTAAGGGTGTGTTTAATACCGGTGTGCCCTTTTTGGAGCACATGATGGATCAGATCGCCCGCCATGGCATGATCGATCTGGACGTAACTTGTGATGGCGACACCCATATCGACGATCACCACTCAGTGGAAGACATAGGTATCACCATTGGCCAAGCCATCGCCAAAGCGATTGGCGATAAAAAAGGCATTCGTCGCTATGGCCACTCCTATGTGCCGCTTGATGAGGCGCTGTCCCGCGTGGTGATTGATTTCTCCGGCCGCCCGGGTTTGGTAATGCAGATTCCCTTTACCCAAAAGCGCATAGGCCAGTTTGATGTGGAGCTGTTTTGGGAGTTCTTCCAAGGCTTTGTCAACCACGCCGGTGTGACCCTGCATGTGGATAACTTGCGCGGCCACAATGCCCACCACCAGATCGAAACCGTATTCAAAGCGTTTGGCCGCGCCCTGCGTATGGCGCTGGAAAAAGATCCACGCATGGAAGGCATTATGCCGTCCACCAAAGGTAGCCTCTAAACATGACATCAGCGGTTAACAAACAAACAGTGGCCGTCATCGATTACGGGATGGGCAATTTGCACTCGGTCAAAAGTGCGCTGGAACATGTGGCACCCGAACAACATGTGGTGGTGACCTCCGACCCTGCTGTGGTAGCCGCCGCCGATCGGGTGATTTTCCCCGGTGTAGGCGCAATTCGCGACTGCATGGCCGAAATCAAGCGCCTGGGTTTTGACCAACTGCTGCGCGAGCAAATCGCCACCGGCAAACCGGTACTGGGGATTTGTGTGGGCATGCAGGCCTTGATGGACTTTAGCGAAGAAAACGGCGGCGTCGATTGCATCGGTATCTTGCCGGGAAAAGTGCGCTTTTTCGGCGAAAACCACACAGATAGCACAGGCGCACATTTAAAAGTGCCGCACATGGGCTGGAATCAGGTGCATCACAATGATCACCCACTCTGGGCCGGTATAGCGCAGGATGAACGCTTCTACTTCGTGCACAGTTATTGTGTTATTACCGAAGATGCCAGCTTGATCGCAGCGACTTGTGACTATGGCATCCAGTTCCATGCGGCACTAACGCGCGGCAATTTGTTTGTGGCGCAGTTCCATCCGGAAAAGAGCCATACCGCAGGGCTGCAGCTGTTGAAGAATTTTTTACATTGGGATGGCCGTAATTAGGGCACGGCAAGCAGCGCTCCTACGGGCGAAATTGTAGGGGGCGCCGCTTGCTGCGCCCAAAATACGCAATTGTTATTCAGACCCCAAATACCAACGATTACCAGGGCGCAGCAAGCAGCGCCCCCACATGAGATTTTGAAATGCTGATTATCCCCGCAATTGATTTAAAAGACGGCCAATGTGTACGCCTGCGCCAAGGTTTGATGGATGATTCCACCGTGTTCTCCGACGATCCCGTCGCGATGGCAGCACAATGGGTCGAGCAGGGTTGTCGCCGGTTGCATTTGGTGGATCTGAATGGCGCCTTTGAAGGCAAGCCGATGAATGGCGGTGTGGTTACTGCTATCGCCAAAGCCTACCCCAATCTGCCGATCCAAATTGGCGGCGGTATTCGCAATGCGGAAACCATCGAGTACTACCTCAATGCCGGCGTGCAGTATTTGATTATCGGCACCAAAGCAGTCAAAGAGCCGCAATTTGTGACCGATATGTGCAAACAATTCCCCGGCCACATTATTGTCGGGCTAGATGCCAAAGACGGCTGGGTCGCGACTGACGGCTGGGCAGAAGTGTCCAATATTCAAGCATCTGAACTCGCCAAGCGTTTTGAGCAGGACGGTGTGAGCAGCATCGTCTACACCGATATCGCCCGCGACGGCATGATGCAAGGTGTGAATGTGCAGGCGACTGTGGCCATGGCACAGGCTTCCAGCATCCCGATTATCGCCTCAGGTGGCGTGACCAATATGGATGACATTCGCGCACTTAAAGCCGAAGCCCACAAAGGTATTTGCGGTGCCATTACCGGTCGCGCGATTTACGAAGGCACCCTGACCATGGCGGAAGCGCAAGCCTATTGCGATGCTAATTAAGGCGCTCTAACGACTATTGGTTGGGTCGGAGCGATGGTTCTGTTGGGCATCGCTGCGCTCAGCACCAACCTACGGGTCGCATGATTTAAGCAATTAATCTGTATTGAGATTGGATACGAGACGTAAAATTTATGGCACTCGCAAAACGCATTATTCCCTGCCTCGATGTCGATAATGGCCGTGTGGTTAAGGGCGTCAATTTTGTCGGTATCCGCGATGCTGGTGATCCGGTGGAGATCGCCAAGCGCTATAACGACGATGGCGCCGATGAAATCACTTTTCTCGATATCACCGCCACTCACGAAGGGCGCGATACCACGGTGCATACGGTGGAGAAAATCGCCAGCGAAGTGTTTATCCCGCTCACGGTTGGCGGCGGTATTCGCACCGTGGATGACATACGCACCATGCTCAATGCCGGTGCTGATAAAGTCGGCATCAACTCGGCGGCTATCTACAACCCGGAGTTTGTGAAAGCGGCTTCGGATCGTTTTGGTGCCCAGTGCATAGTGGTGGCGATAGACGCGAAAAAGGTCAGTGTGGACGGTGAAGCGCCGCGCTGGGAGATTTTCACCCACGGCGGGCGTAAACCTACCGGCATTAATGCGGTGGAGTGGGCGATCAAAATGGCGGAATTTGGCGCCGGGGAAATCCTGCTTACCAGTATGGATGGCGACGGCACCAAAAAAGGTTATGACCTGGCGGTAACCCGTGCGATCAGCGATGCGGTGCCGATTCCGGTTATAGCCTCCGGCGGTGTGGGCAATTTGCAGCACTTGTGTGATGGGGTAACTGAAGGCCGCGCCGATGCGGTGCTGGCGGCCAGTATTTTTCACTTTCGTGAATACACTGTGCCGCAGGCGAAAGCGTTTATGCGCGCTCAGGGAATTGAGGTGCGGCTTGTTGCAAAAACACACCATTGAAATACAAAAAGGGCGCTCAGTGATCGCCCTTTTTGTAACCGGCCTAAAGCGTACTTCAGGCCGCGCGGTACTGTTTCAGCATGTCCGATACTTTTGGCTCGGACGCTTGAATAAAGTCGATAAATTCCCCAACGCCAATTTCTGCGTCGTCGCGGCTATCAAACGGACCTATATCCACCCCTTCGCGGGTGGTGTAGTACCAGTAGCCATCTTTTTGCAGGTAGCGACCATGGCGCGAAGGTACTGAACCCTGCTCGCCCGCTCTGTTTGATGTAGCCATATACAACTCCTCGCATCTGTTCCTGAAATCGAATCCTTCAGTGGTTGATCAAATATCACCCATGGTGATTATAGACACCATTGAGAGCCTCCGGCTAGATTTAGTTGGTCTTTTACAACTGTTTTTTTATAACCAATAGTAAGTATTATAAATTTAATGCGCCATTTTTAGGGGTTTGATGACTAAATCCAGCGAGAATGGGTCAATCGGTAGCCAAATTTGTGGCCAGAGACCCATGGGTGGGGCGATACAGCGAGTCTGTTTTGTATTGTTCAGCGGGCGCGCGCCATGTGTCATCAGTTGCGATACTTTGACCAGCTGAACTTGGTATTGATCCAGCAGCGGTTGTAATTGCTCCAGCTCATGCAGTGTTTCGGGATAAGGGTGGCCAATGGCGATGGCCGAGCCATGTTGCTGTGCCAGCTTTAGGGCGCGAATCAATTGGTATTTGATGTTGCTGGTGGTGCGTTCATCATCCAAAAATACATCGCGCTTGCGACTGGGCAGATGAATCTTTTCCGCCATAGCTAGCGCTTGAGTTTGGGCGCTGGTGCGGCTATCGACAAAATACAATTGCCGCTGCTGCAGTTCCTCCATCAACCAGCTCATGGGTTCAGCTTGCTCGGTCAGCTGGCTGCCCATGTGATTGTTGAGACCTTTAATATGGGGAATATTGGCCAGATTGTGGCGCAATACAGTAAGAAATTCGCCGTGCTGCATGCCGCTCTTTAATCCACCGCGCCCCAATGGATAGTTGTGACGATTGCTCATGGGAGCATGGAGCATGATCTCTTTGCCGCTGCGATGGGCGCGCTCAGCCAGTTCGATTCCGTGGGGGGTAAAGGGTAAAACGGCGAGGGTGAAATCGCCGCTTAAATCTGCCGTGCGTTTGCCTAAGGTGAGATTGTAGCCAATATCATCGATGATGATTGCCAAACGATTTGAGGCGACCACTGGCAAGCTGAGGAACGTCGCAATCCAGAACAAGGTCAGGCCTAAAGCAAGGCGATGGGCGCTCGGTTTTAACACGCGAATTTATTCGCTGTCGCCCGTGGTGGACTGCGCTGGCTCGAGGGCTATGTCGGCTGCTATGGGTGCAACATTTGTTTTAGCCGCAAGCGGTGAACTCTGGATAAAAATATGCAGCCCTTTTAACAAGTTCAACGCTTCATGTAGCTGATTATCTTCTTTAAGTAACTCGGCGCTGCTGATGCGTTTTTTAGCGCGATCTTTACTGGTGCTTTCTGTGCCGCCCTTGCTATTGCCCAAATGGCGGGCGAGGTCTGCTTCGGTGGTGTTGATACCCGGTTGAATGGCGGTGACTTGCACCCGCTCTACATCAACGTCCGGTTCAATACCCTGTGCCTGAATCGAGCGGCCATTAGGGGTGTAATAGAGTGCAGTAGTGAGTTTGATCGCGCGGTCATTGCTGATTGGGATCACCGACTGCACTGAGCCTTTGCCAAAACTGCGCGTACCCATGATGACGGCGCGCTTGTGGTCTTGCAGCGCACCGGCGACTATCTCGGACGCCGACGCAGAGCCATCGTTAATCAATACCACCAGCGGTAAGTTATGGGTGAGATCGCCGACTTCAGCGTTATAACTGATATTGCTGTTGTCGAGGCGACCTTGGGTGTAAACCACTTGGCCACCGTCGAGAAAGGCATCGACTACTTCCACCGACGACTGCAACACACCGCCGGGATTGTTGCGTAAATCCAGAATAACGCCTTTGGTTGCAGGGTTCTTTTTTAATTGAGCGCGCAGCTTTTTGGCCACATCTTTGCCGGTATCGAGTTGAAACTGGGCGAGGCGGATATAAAAATAATCCTGCTCCAGTACCCGCGTGCGCACACTTTGCACCTTGATGATATCGCGCACCAAGTCAAAATCGATGGGTTGATCGGCGCCGTCGCGCATCACTGTAATTTTGATTGAGCTATTTTTTGGGCCGCGCATTAAATTGATGGCTTTGGTTAAGTCCATGCCTTTGACCGGTTGGTCGTCGATACGGATAACAATATCGCCCGACACTATGCCTGCGCGCGCCGAGGGGCTGTCATCAATTGGGGTAACCACTTTGACAAAACCTTCGTCGATACTGACCTCCAACCCGATGCCGCCAAATTCGCCGGAAGTGCTGGCTTGCAGGTCGGCAAAGGCTTCTTTATCGAGATAGGCTGAATGGGGGTCAAGCTCGGCGATCATGCCTTTTATGGCAAATTCGAGCAGTTGCGCATCGTCGATTTCATCGACATAACCGTTGCGCACATGGTCGTAAACGCGGGTGAAAGTGCGCAGTTCTTCAAGCGGTAACAAACCGGCGTCAGTATTGGTTTTGTTGTCGGCTTGGGCGGGCGCAATCAATACGCTGAAAAGCGCGTAGGGAGCAACCAACCTGATAAAAACAGGTGCTTTAAACGGGAAAGTAAAAGCAGCGCGAAACATAACGTCTCCGATAGCGCAACAACTGAAAAAATAAGCGCGACATAAAGGTCGCAATCTGAATGGCTTAGCGGGCGCACACTAAGCTAAACTATAAAAAAATGACAGCCGCCCCAAAAAATAATTCCGGCGCCAGTGTAGATATTAACCGCGTGCTAGCCAACCACCGGGATCTATGGGTTTACCATTGTGGCGAATTTCAAAATATAAACCAGTTCCCGCCTGACCACCCGAATTGCCGACATTGGCGATGGCTTCACCGGCGCGCACGGGTTCACCGGCTTTTTTTAATAAACTTTGGTTGTGGGCATAGAGGCTCAAATAGCCTTCGCCATGGTCAACAATCACCAGCAGACCGTGGCCGCCAAAATAATCGGCAAAGACAACCCGGCCATGATGCACCGCTATCACCGCATTGCCCATAGGTGCAGCAATATAAGCGCCATTCCAATTCATCTGCCCCGCAATCCGTGCGCTGCCAAAGCGATGAATCATGCTGCCTTGCGTTGGCCAGGGCAAGCGGCCTTTGCGCAGCGAGAATTTTTCGCCGCCTTTGGGCAGGGGCACATAGCTGGGGGAGTTGATGGCGCCGGTGGTGGCGACACGTTTAGTTACTCGCTCTAACAGCGCCTGCAAGCGGCGGCGATCATTGTTGAGCTGGTTGAGTTCCTGACTTTTATTTTTTAGCTGGCTATTCACTTTTGCCAGCGCTTGCTGACGTTGCCCGTGAATGGTTTTGAGTTGCGCGCGCTGGGCATCCAACTCGGCTTGCATAGTGCCTAATTCAAGCGTTTTTTTTTCTATTTCCGGGGTGAGTGCATCGATGCGGGTGATGGTATCCAAATAAGCTTGCATCTTGCTGGTATGGGCTTCCATGAAGTAACTGTGGTATTTCATGATGCGTGATAACTGATCGGGCGATTCCTGATTTAGCAGTACCTTCACTTCACTCTGCTCGCCGAGTTTGTGCGCCGCGCGCATTTGTTCGGCAATCTGCGCCTGCTGATTTTTGCGCGCCTGCTCTAATTGGCTGCGCTCGTTTTTTAATTGCTCCAGCTCTTTGTTTTGTTCATTGAGCTGCTTGTTGATATCGCTCGCTTTCTTTTGCAGCTCGTTGATTTGTTTTTCCGACTTTTCCAGATCTTTTTGCAAATCTGTACGAGTACCCTGCACATTTTTTAATTCTTGTTGCAGCGCCTCGATTTCTTTTTGCAGTTTTGCCATCTCAGCTTTTTCGTCGGCGAGCGCAAAGGTGGCGATGCTACAGACCAAGCCCGCAAAAATAATTCCGGTAATCGATGCAAACAAACGATTCATCATTGTTATAGATCTGATAGGAAACGTAGGATGGATGGCGCGCTAGCGATACCCATCAACTTTGGTCGTGAATGCCAGGCGGGTATCGCTTGCGCTCCACCCACCCTACACAATTAGGCACAGATTAACCGAGGGTAATTAAATTCTTACCGGTCATTTCTGCTGGCTGAGGAATACCCATCAAATGCAACATGGTGGGGGCGACATCGGCCAATGAACCGCCGGGCGCAATAGTGCCCTTGCGTGAACTGCAGAAAATAAATGGCACCGGCAGCGTGGAATGCTGGGTGTGTGGCTGGCCAGTTTCCTCGTCGAACATTTCTTCCACATTGCCGTGGTCGGCGGTAATCAGCGCTTCGCCGCCGACTTTTTCTACCGCAGCCAGTACCCGGCCGAGGCAGATGTCGATGGCTTCTACCGCTTTGGTTGCCGCTTCCATAATGCCCGAGTGGCCTACCATATCGCAGTTGGCGTAGTTGCAAATAATCGCATCGTACTTGCCCGACTCAATCGCTTCGACCAGTTTGTCGGTCACAATTGGCGCGTTCATTTCAGGCTGTAAATCGTAAGTTGCGACTTGGGGTGATGGCACCAAAATGCGGTCTTCACCGGGATAAACCACTTCGTTACCGCTGTTAAAGAAGAAGGTGACGTGAGCGTATTTCTCCGTTTCAGCGATACGCAATTGGGTTTTGCCCAGCTGCGATATGTAATCGCCAAACGAATTGCTCAGGCTAACTGGTGGAAAAGCGATAGGCGCATTTATGCTCGATGCGTATTCCGTGGTTTGTACAAAGTGGGCGATTTCTGGGTGCAGCTCGCGGGCAAAACCGTCGAAGTCCGGGCTGATCAAGGCATTGGTGATTTCACGCGCGCGATCCGGGCGGAAGTTCATAAAAATCACTGAGTCGCCATCGTTAATAGTGGCGACTTCTTCATCTTCACCGCAAATCACCGTGGCTTTGACAAATTCATCGTTTTCGTCGCGCGCATAAGCGGCGGCCAAACCTTCAACGGCGGTGTGAGCATCAAATTCAGCATCGCCAGTGACCATCACATCGTAACAAGCTTGTACACGATCCCAGCGGTTGTCGCGGTCGAGTGCGTAATAGCGGCCAATAATCGAGGCGATCCGGCCAGCGCCCAATTCTTTAAACAGATCCTGCGCGCGTTGCAGGGATTTTTCCGCACTGCGCGGCGCGGTATCGCGGCCGTCTAAAAAGGCGTGCAGGTATACCTCTTTGGCACCGCGCTGTACCGCCATTTTCATCATGGCGTAGATGTGATCTTCATGGCTGTGGACGCCGCCCTCGGACAGCAAACCGAGAATATGCACGGCTTTGCCAGCGGCGATCGCGCTATCGATGGCTTTTACATAAACCGGATTGGTAAAGAAGTCGCCATCGCTGATGGCTTTATTGATGCGCGTAAAGTTCTGATACACCACGCGGCCAGCGCCGAGGGTCATGTGTCCCACTTCGCTATTGCCCATTTGCCCGTCGGGCAAACCTACTGCCATGCCGGAGGTTTCGATCAAACTTTTGGGGTTGTTGGCCCAGAGTTTATCGAATACAGGTTTGTGGGCAGCAGCAATTGCGTTGTACTTGGTTTTTTCAGAGTAACCATAGCCGTCGAGGATCAGCAGAACTACAGGTTTTTTCGCGCTCATAAATCGCTTCCAATGTCGGATGAACATGATTGGTTGATGCCGGCAGCCGCTCGTGGCAGCACAGGGATACAACCTCGTGGGTGATGGTTTGGGTGGAAACCCAAGAATGGCAAGCATTCTAGCGGGTTGGGCGCCTCAACTCTAATGTTTAAACAAAAAAGCAGCGATTGGGATCTGACTATAGGGTCGATTGCCTGCGCGCAATCCGGCGCCTAACCGTAAGAGGCAATCGTGTATACTTCGCCGCCTTATCGCCCGCGCCGTTAGCCCGCGCCGAAAAAGTTGCGGCGGCTTGCATTGAAATCTCTGTGCCTGCCCCCACTTTTGTCCTGGCGGCGCAGTTTCGGGCGGTCTGAGCCCCTTACCGCAAACCATTAAAAGGCAAGTATCGTGGATTTTATCGCATTTGTTTCGCAAGAGTGGCTGCTAGTCACCACCCTGATTGTGTTGATTTACATTTATGTTTGGCGCGACCGTATTAAAAGTGGCCGCCCGGTATCTCCCCACGAAGTGACCAAACTGGTGAACGATGGCAATGCAGTGGTTGTTGATCTGCGTGAGAGCGCGGAATTTAAGGCGGGTCATATCGTAGGGGCGCTAAATATTCCCTACGCCAAACTCAGCAAAGAATCGACTGAAGTGGCCAGCTACAAAGACAAAACCATCATCCTTGTGGATAAACTTGGCCAGCATGCGGGTGCCGTTGGTCGGCTGTTGGGCAAAGAAGGTTTTGATGTGCGCCGTTTAGGCGGTGGTATCGGCGAGTGGCAGGCACAAAATTTGCCACTGGTAAAAGGTAAGTAATCGTTTTAGAACCCATTGTTATTTTTTGGAGTTTGTTATGGCGCACGTGAAAATGTACACCACAGCTGTATGCCCTTTTTGTGTCAATGCGAAAAAATTGTTGGCGCAAAAAGGTGTGGCGGTGGAAGAAATTCGCGTGGATAGCCAACCGCAATTGCGTCAGGAAATGATGGCCAAAAGCGGTCAGCGCACAGTTCCACAAATCTGGATTGGCGAGCAGCATGTCGGCGGCTTCACTGATCTCTGGGCGCTGGATAAAGCCGGTAAGTTGGATGCGCTCCTGGCACAAGCCTAAGCGCCTTTTTAAATATTCCTAAACCAGTCAAGTCGAGTTCATTATGACAGAAGAAAATAACCAACAAGATGCTGGCCAAGCAGCTGCTGATGCGCCGGTATTTGCTATTCAACGTATTTACTTGAAGGATATCTCCTTCGAAACCCCAATGGGACCAGAGGCATTTACCAAAGCCTACAAGCCTAATATTCAGCAGGATTTAAACATTCAGGCGAACCAAATCGAAGAAGGTTTGTTTGAAGTGGTATTGTTGCTCACCATCACTGCTCGCATTGAAGATCGTGCGGTATTTTTGGTAGAAGTGAAACAAGCCGGTCTGTTTGCGATCTCTGGTATTGAAGGCCCGGCAGTGACCCAGCTGATCAATACTGCCTGCCCACAAATTCTGTTCCCCTACGCGCGCGAAGCCGTGGATGGCATTCTCGGTCGCGGCAGCTTCCCTCCACTGATGCTCGCTCCTATCAATTTTGATGCAGTATTTGTGCAAGCGATCACCGCGGCACAACAGCAAGCTCAAGAGCAGGCACAAGCAGAAAAGCCGGAAGTGGTGAACTAATCTAACCGCTGGGTTATATGAAAGTTACATAAAGGCGATCATTGCGATGATCGCCTTTTTTATTGCGCGCAATTTATCGCTATCCGCCTTGGCACGGAATTTGTCATTGTAATCTCCCCAAAGTCTCGCATAATCAAGCCTGCCGTTCGCTTTGGAATTTTCGCATGTTCAATCTCTCTAGCAATAACCGCAAGACCAGCCATATCGCCGCGATTGATCTCGGCTCTAACAGCTTCCACATGATTGTGGCGCGCTGGGACAATGGCCAACTCACCCTGCTCGACCGTTTGCGCGAACCTGTGCGTTTAGGTTTTGGGCTGCAGGAAGATCTCAGCTTGAGCGATGACGCGCGCGATCGCGCGCTTGCCTGTCTGGAACGCTTTGGCGAATGCCTGCGCGGCTATCCCTCGCGCAGCGTGCGAATTGTCGGCACCAAAACCCTGCGCACCGTAAAAGATTCGAGTGCGTTTCTGATTGAGGCGGAAAAACGCCTCGGGCATCCGGTGGAAATTATTTCCGGCGATGAAGAGGCGCGCCTGATTTATCTCGGCGTGGCCAACGATATAGCGCCCGATGGCGATAATCGTATCGTGATGGATATAGGCGGCGGCAGCACGGAAGTGATTATCGGCAATGGCATGCAACCGAAATTGAAAGAAAGTTTGAACATGGGCTGCATCGCCATCACCAAAAAGTTTTTTATGGATGGAAAGGTCACCGAAAAATTAATTACCAAAGCGTTGATTGCCTGCTTGCAAGAAATTGAGCCAGTAAAAGAAGAGTTTTTACAAGCTGGCTGGCAACAGGTATTGGGTGCCTCGGGCAGTATTAAAGCGGTCGCCAAAGTCTGTGAAGCCAACGGTTGGAGCGATGGCACTATCACCCTCGAATCGCTGGAAAAAATCATGGCGATTTATTTAGACCACGGCAAATTGGATGCACAAATTGCCGGTTTGTCGGATGATCGCCAACCGGTTTTTCTCGGCGGCGTGATTGTCTTGAGTGCACTCTTTGATGCGCTCGAATTGCGCCAAATGGTCGCCGCCGAGTGGGCGCTGCGCGAAGGCCTGTTGTTTGATCAAAAAGGCCGCTTGGAAAATCACGATATTCGTCAGGCGAGTGTTAATGCGCTCGCCGCGCGCTTTCACGTGAATATGGATAAAGCCAAAGCGGTAGAAAAAACCGCGCTCAATTTATTGCAGCAAGTGGCAGAAAGCTGGCAGCTCACCGCTGACGACGCCAGTAAATTACTCGGTTGGGCGGCGCGTTTGTATCAAGTGGGTCTGGACATAGCGCACAACGATTATCACAAACACTCTGCCTACATAGTGCAAAACGTCGATCTCGCCGGATGCTCGCGCGCCGAACAAATCCAACTCGCCGCATTAGTGCTGGCACACCGCAAACGCTTTCCCAGCAAAAGCTTTCCGCTCGATAATACTGATCTGGTTCGTCTCGCGATGTTATTGCGCCTCGCCGTCATTTTTCATCGCGGCCGGGTTAAATCCGGAATGCCAGCAATTACATTATCGGCCGGAAAAAAACGTGTGGATTTACAGCTACCCCATGACTGGCTGGAACAGCACCCACTCACTTGTGCGGATTTGGAAACAGAGCAGCGCTATTTGAGCGATATAGGGTATCAGTTGGAATTGGTAAGCGATTGACCGAAGAACTGGATTGCGCGCAATAAAAAAGCCGATGGCAAAACGCCATCGGCTTTTTGTTTTTTGCACACGAATTAATTACACGCCGAACCGCTCACTACAGGAATTTCTGCTGCGCCTGAGTGAGTGCCCTGGAAGCCGAACTCAACCGATTGCCCCGGTTGAATGGTGCTGTTCCAACTCAGGCCAGAGGCGGAGTATGGATTGTTGCCGCTGACCGTTGCATTCCAAGTGCCGCTCAGGCGGGTATTGCCCGCATAAGTCCAACTCACATTCCAGCCGTTGATTGCGCTGCTGCCTTTGTTGGTGATGCGGATCGCGCCGGTAAACCCCGAACCCCAATTATTGCTAATCACATAACTGCAGTTGCCCGCTGCGGTAGCTGAGCTGGAGGCGACACTGGATGCTGCGCGGCTACTGGCAGGCAATGAGCTGGCTGGAGTCGAGCTGGGCGCAACTGAACTGGCCGGGGTTGAGCTGGCAGCGGTGCTGCCGCGCGATGAGCTACTTGGCGCTTGCGAGCTATTGCCAGAGGTGGGGGTGGCATTAAACGCATTGGAGTTGGATGCGCCATCGGCAGTGGTGTACTTCACCCAGAACCAGTAGGGCGTGCCATTATTGAGGCCAGTGGCAACGTAGCTGCGGGTGGCGGCACCGAGGGAAGCAATGCGCACACGGCCAGAAGGATCGGCATCTGTGTCTTGATAAATTTCGATGCCGGTGATGGTGCCGCTGACTGACCAGTCGAGTGCCACTTGGCCATTGCCGGGCGTGCCACGGAGATTGACCGCCACTGCGGGTGCGGATGAGCTACTACTGCTGGACGAGCTGCTAACCGATGCGCTGGCATTGGGGTTGGTGCCGACAAAATACAGGTCGGGTGCTGGTGGTGTTGCCATGCCATCACCGAGGAAAAAGCTGGTGTGTGGCGGTTGGTTGTAGCCCACATTTTGCCAGGCGATGGCGGTGCGGTATTGGGTGTCATGCATCAGTGTGCGCAGCTTGTGGCTGGTGATATGGGGGGTGGCAAAAATCAGCAGCTGGCTGTTGTTTTCGTGGCGCCAGATCACCTCTTCACGCCAGTCACCGAGGATATCAGCGGACAGACCGGGGGTCGCTTTGGTGCCGTTGTTGGAGGCGGCGCCGTAGTTATAAGCGGTGAGCAGACGCGAGCTGTTATTGCTGGTGTAATTCCACTTATCGATCATGGTGTTGTTGAGCTGCTCGCGCAGCAGATCGCCATCCCACCAGGCGGCAAAATTAACTGAAGCGGGTTTGTTGCTGGTGATTTGGCTGCCGGTGGCCGAATTGGTGCCACCTACACTCGCCCAGCTTTCAGCGCCGGGGGTGCGCGGGTCTATATCCATTATCACGCCCCGGCCTATATCGCCGCCGCCTTGGAAGCTCCAGATAATCTGACCGGTTTTCGCGTCGTGCATTTCCACCCCGTGGTTGCCGTAACTGGAGGGCGACTCATGCACCATAAACACTTCCAGACCGGGGCGATTGGGCAGGAAGTCGGAGAGATGTAGCGCATCGCCGTGACCCAAGCCAGTGGAATACAACAGAGTGCCGTTGTCGTTGATAGTGGCGGCGCCAAATACGATTTCGTCTTTGCCGTCCTGATCCACATCGCCCACCGTGAGCGAGTGTGCGCCCTGACCGGCAGCGGCGCCATTGCCGCTGGAGTTACTATCAAAGGTCCAACGACGGCTGAGCTGGCCGTTGCGCCAATCCCAGGCGACCAGCACGGCGCGGGTGTAGTAGCCGCGGGAAAATATCAAACTGGGGCGGCTGCCATCCAAATAGGAGACACCGG
>CAXAVL010000064.1:0-20089 GCA_963971905.1 uncultured Cellvibrio sp. | reverse complement strand
CCCGCCTCTGTCTCAAGGAGTCTTACTATGAAAATACTTTCCCCGATTCTCGCCATCAGCGTGCTGGCATGGTCGCTGACTGGCTGTGTGGTTAACCCGGTGACTGGCAAAAGCCAAATATCACTTATGTCGCCCGAGCAAGAAGTGGCAGCCGGTGCGCAAAACTATGTGCCTGCGCAGCAATCCCAGGGCGGCCAATATGTGGTTGATCCAGGCCTTACTACTTATGTACAGAAGGTGGGTAAAAAACTCGCTGCAGTGAGCGATCGCCCCGATCTGCCCTACGAATTTGTGGTGCTCAATAACGATGTGCCCAATGCCTGGGCGATGCCCGGCGGCAAACTCGCCATCAACCGTGGCCTATTGGTGTACCTGCAAGATGAAGCTCAGCTGGCGGCAGTGATGGGGCACGAAATTGTGCACGCTGCCGCGCGCCACGGTGCGCAACAGCAAACTCAGAATGTATTGATGGGGGCGGGAGTATTAATAGCGGGTGTGGCGATTGCCGAGAAAAAACCTGAGTACGGTGCTTTGGGTGTGGGCGCCTTGGCGGTAGGTTCACAGGCATGGCAAGCCAAATATGGCCGCGACCACGAGTTGCAGTCCGACGAAGTGGGTATGAAGTACATGGCGAAGGCCGGTTACGATGCACAAGCCGCCGTTGAATTGCAGGAAATTTTTGTGAAGTTGTCGCAAGGGCGCAACTCCGGGTTTATCGAAGGCCTGTTTGCCAGCCATCCACCGTCACAGGAGCGGGTCGCTCGCAATCGCGCTAATGCCGCTAAGTATCCCGGTGGCGTGCGCAACAAAGAGGCCTTTCAGCGGGCTATGGCGCAAGTGACCAAAGATCAAAAAGCCTACGCCAATTATCAAAAAGCACAAAAATTGGCGGGAGAGAAAAAATATATCGATGCGATGAGTTATGTCGAACAATCTATCGCCCAGCAGCCGAAAGAAAATTTATTCTGGGAGATGAAAGGTCAATTGTTATTACAGCAGGATAAAACCAGCGACGCAGTAGCCGCGTTGGATCGCGCCGTACAAGCTAATCCGCAATATTTTAAACCCTATGTGTTTCGCGGTATCGCCTATAGCCAGTTGGGTAAAAACGACATGGCAGAAAAAGATCTGCTGGTGAGCCAACGTTATTTGCCCACTCAAATTGCGGCTTACTATTTAGGTGAGGTCAACATGGCCAAAGGCAACCGCGCGCAAGCGGCACAGTATTATCAGCAAGCAGCGCAAGGCGGCGGCGAGATAGGCGAAGCGGCAAAAGGTAAGTTGGGGAAATTGCAGTAAACCGTAGGGGCGCGATTTATCGCGCCCTGATTTTTGGGAATAAACCAGGGCGCAATAAATTGCGCCCCTACATCGATCATGTCACATTACAAATCAAACAAAGGAATGTATGAGTTACAACCCCAGGGTACATCACCGCCAATCTATTCGCCTACGTAGCTATGATTACTCACAACCCGGCTGGTATTTTATTACCATCTGTACTTATGAGCGCCGCATGATTTTTGGTGATATTGTCGATGGCCAAATGATACTCAACGGCACAGGCAAAATTGTCGAAAAGTATTGGCGCGAAATTATCAGCAATTACCATCAGGTAAATTTGCATGATTTTGTAATCATGCCAAACCACCTACACGGAATAATCCAACTCGTAGGGGCGCAATTTATTGCGCCCAATCTTGATGTTGCGCCCGAATTAAATCAGGGCGCGATAAATCAGGGCGCGATAAATCGCGCCCCTACGGTTGGGGAAATTGTGCGGGGTTTTAAGGCGCGGTGTACTTGGTCAATTAATAAAAATATTGATATGCACGGTGTTCCGGTTTGGCAGCGCAATTATCACGAGCATATTATTCGTAGCCAGGAAGCTTATTCAGCAATAACTGAATATGTGCGTACCAATCCGCAACGTTGGCAAGAGGATACGTATCATGCGTAACCATGAACAAGTTGCTACCCGTTAACTTAAGTGATGTCTAATAAGAATCAGGTATAATTGCCGCTTCATCATTCTGATAAAAAATCTAATTCATGAATCACACCTCAGCACCTGCGTCCTCATTTTTTCTGCTTCGCTGGCTCGATGCCATCGCTGAATTTACCGGCAATACCACGGCTTGGCTCACCGGTATTATGGTGATCATCGCCTGCATTGTGGTGGGCTTGCGCCATCTGTTGGGTATAGGTTCCATCGCCCTGCAAGAGTCAGTCACTTATATGCACGCGCTGGTATTTATGTTGGGCGCGGCTTACACGCTTAAACGCGGCGGCCATGTGCGGGTGGATATTGTTTATCGCCGTATGTCAGTGCGTAAACGCGCGTGGGTGGATGCCTTGGGCAGTGTGTTATTGACCTTGCCGTTAATGATTTTTATCGGCTGGGGCAGTTGGGAGTTTGTGCAGGAAAGTTGGCGTATTAACGAAGGCTCGGCAAATTCCGGCGGCATGGGCGGTGTGTATTTGTTAAAAAGTTTACTGCCGCTGATGGCGCTGAGTGTGAGTTTACAAGCCATTGCAGAACTGCTGCGCAGTTTGTTGCTATTGATGAATATAATTCCTGAGAGTGAGTTTGTCGCGCAGGAGGAATCATCATGCTAATTGAATTGATTCCGCTGTTTATGTTTGCCGCGATCTGTATTTTTTTAATGTTCGGTTATCCCGTTGCGTTCACCCTCGGTGGCGTCGCTCTGGCATTTGCTGGTATGGGCATTGTTGGCGGCGTATTTGATCCGAATTTATTAAAAAGTTTTCCCTCGCGCCTGTACGGCATCATGAATAATTACACCCTGGTGGCGGTGCCGCTGTTTGTGTTTATGGGCACGGTATTGGAAAAATCCCGCCTTGCAGAAGATCTGTTAGAAAATATGGCCAAAGCCTGCGGACGTTTGCCCGGTGGTTTGGGAATTTCAGTGATAGCCGTTGGCGCCATGTTGGCAGCGAGCACCGGCATTGTCGGCGCCACAGTGGTGACCATGGGCTTGATGTCGCTGCCGCTGATGATTAAACGCGGCTACGCGCCCAGTTTTGCCTGCGGCACCATTTGCGCCACAGGCACTCTCGGGCAAATTATTCCGCCTTCGATTGCGTTGGTATTGCTGGGCGATGTGTTGTCGAGTGCGTACCAACAAGCGCAATTAAAACTCGGCGTGTTTAACCCAAAAACGATTTCCGTGGGCGATTTATTTGTCGCCGCCTTAGTGCCCGGTCTGTTGCTGGTTGCACTCTATATGCTCTATGTTTTTTTCACCGCGTTTTTCCGCCCGCATATTATTCCGCGCGTGGTGATCAACGATGACGAGCAACAAGTATCTCTTGTAAAAGTATTGCTGAGCTTGTTGCCGGTTTTGTTATTAATTGGTTTGGTCTTGGGTTCTATTTTAATCGGTGCAGCAACACCAACGGAGGCGGCGGGTGTTGGTGCGCTGGGTGCCTGTTTATTAGCGCTCAGTAAAAAACAATTTTGTGTTAAGCGCTTGCGCGAAGTCTCGCGCTCCACTCTGCAAATCAGCGCCATGATTTTTATGATATTAATCGGCGCATCACTGTTCTCATTAGTGTTTCGCGGCTTCGGCGGTGAAGAGTTAGTGCACAGCTTTTTCAGTCAGTTGCCCGGTGGTGTTTTCACTGCTGTATTGCTCGTTATGCTGGTGATGTTTGTGCTGGGTTTTATTCTCGATTTTATCGAAATTATTTTTGTAGTCGTACCCATTGTCGCCCCGGTATTGCTCGCCATGGGGGTGGATCCAATCTGGCTGGGCATTATGATCGCGATAAATTTGCAAACCTCATTCCTCACCCCGCCGTTTGGTTTTGCCCTGTTTTACTTGCGCGGTGTAGCGCCCGCCAGTATTAAAACCGGCGAAATTTATCGCGGTGTTATTCCCTTTATCGCCCTGCAATTATTGGTGCTCTGCGCTATGGCCTTGTGGCCGGGGTTGGTGACTTGGTTGCCAGAGCAGATGTAGGTCTATACTCAGAGCTCAATCCGCCTCTTGGAATCAGCTTTTCGGAAGTAATCTATGCAAACGTTTAATGCCACCCCCACCGGCACCATCGCTCTGCAAACCATCACCATGCCTGCCGACACCAATCCCTTTGGCGATATTTTCGGCGGCTGGGTAATGGCGCAAATGGATCTCGCTGGCGCGATCCACGCCAATGAAGTATCGCAGGGGCGGGTGACTACGGTTGCAGTGGGTAGTATGGTGTTTATGCGGCCGGTGCCGGTGGGCGCCATTATCAGTTGTTACACCAGTACCTTGCGTATCGGCAATACATCGATACGCGTCAAAGTCGAAGTGTGGATTAAAGATTTTCTCACCCATCAAATTACTCAGGTCACCCAGGGTGAGTATGTTTACGTCGCGCTGGATGAGCATGGGCACAAGCGACCTGTATTAAATAATCCCTCTATCTCTGTTTAATGTCGCCTGTTAAAGCGACTGAAAAACTGATCATAAGCAACAAAAAAGTAGATTGGTTGGTTTTGTGGGATTGGCACAGGAGCACTATTATTTTTATAAGCTGCTGAAAAATAAAAAAATATTCTATTAAACCTTTCTTTACTTCCGGTGTTCTGTTTTTTCATCTCCGTCGCGTTAGACTTGATCGCTACTGTAATTTGTACGCATTGCTGCTATCGTTCGTTCACCTTGTCCAGAGCGCAGTCGATTGCGCTCATTTGTACTTTTAATTCAGAGGCGATGCATGTTGAAGGATTCCCGCAGTGGCTACGGTTTAATGTCTATTGCGATTCATTGGATCAGTGCGATATTAATTTTGTTTTTGTTTGGCCTTGGTATCTACATGGTGGATTTGGGCTACTACGATGACTGGTATCACAAAGGCCCTGAATTACATATCAGCTTAGGTTTGGTTGTGCTGCTGTTAATGTTGCTGCGTGTTGTTTGGCGCGTCGTTAATCCAACACCGGTTGAACTTTCTGTTAAGCGCGCGCAAAACCTTGCGGCAAAACTCGTTAAGCTTGGTCTCTACGGTTTTATCTTTGTAGTGTTAACTAGCGGCTATTTAATTACTACCGCCGAAGGTCAACCGGCGAGTATGTTTAATCTCATTCATTTCCCGGTATTGATTGAATTGAGTTCACAAAATGTCGATCTCGCTGGCGAGCTGCATGAATATTTTGCCTGGGGCATTGTCCTACTGGTTGCATTGCATGTGCTAGGTGCTTTATTTCATCATTTTATTATTCGCGATCGCACCTTAGTGCGAATGCTAAAACCGGTAAAAAAATCTGATTGATGCAAAAAAATGAATATTTATTTTTCACCACGCTGGTTAATCTCAAAGGAGTTTATTTATGTTAAAACAATCCCTATTTAAAAAATCTTTGCTCGCGGTAACGCTGAGTAGTATCGGTTTCATGAGTTTGCCAGCCTTGGCGGATACTTATGTTATTGATACCAAGGGCGCGCACGCTTCGATCAATTTTGCCATCAAACATTTGGGTTACAGTGTATTGACCGGTCGCTTTGATACCTTCTCTGGTGAGTTCACTTATGATCCAGCTAAACCTGAAGCGAGCACAGTTAACGTATCTATCGACACCGGCAGCGTTAACTCCAACCATGCCGAGCGCGACAAACATTTGCGTAGCGATGATTTTTTAAATGTAGAAAAATTTCCAAAAGCCACCTTTGCCAGCACCAAAATTGTAGTGGGTGATAATAAAGACGAGTTCGATATTGTTGGTGATCTCACCCTGAATGGCGTTACCAAAAGCGTAACCATCGAAGTAGATAAAATCGGCGAAGGCAAAGATCCGTGGGGCGGTTATCGTGCGGGTTTCTCCGGCGAAACCACCATCAACCTGAAAGACTTCAACGTAAAAATGGATCTCGGTCCAGCATCGCAAACTGTGAAGCTTGCTCTGGAAGTGGAAGGTATTAAGAAGTAATTATTTTTTGAAGTGAATAAAAGGAGGCGATTGCCTCCTTTTTTAATTTTCCCACTGCGGCCTAATTCAGCCCTCCTTATTTAATAAATCCGCTTTTTTACAGTGAAATTCACTGTTAGTTACCGCACAGACTCTCCTAGTTGTACCTGCGATGGTTATGACTCGATGATGCAACCGATTTGAGCGAAATTTCTTAAATTGCTATCTGCATCAGTCCATCGATTTTATGGAGGCATCATTATGTTACGTACGGCATCGGCAACTTGGGCTGGTACATTAAAGGAAGGCAAAGGTTATATTTCAACTCAAAGCCTTGCTCTCTCATCTTCACCTTATGGTTTCAATACCCGGTTTGAGGATACTCCAGGAACCAATCCAGAAGAGCTAATTGGTGCGGCTCATGCGGGTTGTTTCACTATGGCATTAGCTGCGCGGTTAACGGAAATGAAAATGTTGATCGAGCAATTAACTACCAATGCTGAGGTGACTCTGGAGCAATCAGGAAAAGAGTTCACCATCACTGCCGTCCATCTCGATTTGCAAGCGAAGATTCCTGAGATGGACGCGGAAGAGTTTGAGGAGATAGCAAACGAAGTTAAAAGTGCTTGCCCTGTTTCCAAAGTGCTGAATGCCAAAATCAGCCTTTTAGTTACACTTGATAACAATTAATCAATGTTATTCCTAGCTAGAAGGTTGTGAAAATTTTCATCTGCTATTGCTATGCATAGCTACGTGAAATTTTAGTTTTGCGTGATGTTGCTGCTTGTTGTGTAGCCGCGTGTGTGTTTTGTGTAATGGATTTTTATTTGGTTGACAAAAGTGGCTAAGAATTTCTATTAATCACAAAGGAGGGGTGCTCATGACAGCAGAAGTCAAGATGATTCCAGCGCTAATTTTTTATCTACTCTATTTGGTGGGAGTCGTTTTTTTTGCAGTAAGTCCTACCTTGCCTGAGCAACACTGGATGCTTGCTACCGGGTTCAGTTTATTGCTGGGGCTAGTGGCATGCGTGAGTTATGGTTTGATCAATATGGTTACACTGAAGGATTGGTCTATAACTCTTACATTAGTAGATATTGTTTGGGGAGTAGTTGTAACCGCAGTCTCTGCCGTAGCAGGTTTTTACGGCGCTAGAGTATTTTCTGGACAGTAATTCAATAGCATTTGTGCAGGAGTAGACGATGCAACAATCACCCGAAAAAATCGCCTTTGCAGTGGAAGTAAATAGTAAGTTCAATGAGTTAATTGATTGGGTTATAGAAAATACGCCCAACAAAGAATTGCCTTTGCACCGAGACGATTTTGCCGAAATTCAAGAAAGCTTTCGTAAAATTGCATGTGGTATCGATGCGCAAGCAATGGAGCCTGAGCCGGAAGACGGAGGTGCTCAGTATATCAGTGTCACGCCCGCTCCTTGGCCGTAACCTTATGTGTGGTTGAGCTAATCACTCGATATTCTGGATCTGCTCTCTCATCTGCTCAATCAACACCTTCAATTCCACCGCTGCTTGCGTCGTCTCACTCACAATCGATTTTGATGAAAGCGTATTGGCTTCGCGATTTAATTCCTGCATTAAAAAATCTAACCGGCGGCCAAGGGAATCGGTTTGTTTTAGACTGCGTTTTACTTCGATCACGTGCGTGTCAAGACGATCCAGTTCTTCATCGACATCGGCTTTGTGGGCGAGCAACACAATTTCTTGTTCCAACCGTTCCGGATCTAATTCAACCTGTAATGCAGCGAGTTTGGTTTGTAATTTTTCGCGTTGTGCAGCGAGAATTTCTGGCATGCGGGCGCGTACATCGGCGACTTGCACCGAGACGCTGTCTAACCGATTAATAATTAGCTGTTGCAATTCAGCGCCTTCGCGCGAGCGGTGCTCGATTAATCCTTCAATGGCGAGATCAAATAATTCCAGCGCTGCTTTGTGCAGAGCTTCGCGATCTAGTTCTTGTTTTTGCAACACTCCCGGCCAGCGCAAAATATCCAAGGCATTTACCGGCGCAGCGGCGTTGCCGAGCAGGTTGTTAATTTGTTGGGTGGCTTTAGTGAGTTGAGCAACCTTGGTTAGGTTAACGCCCATTTCAGATTCGCCTTCTTGCTCCCATTGTACGCTCAGGCTGGCTTCTACTTTGCCGCGCTGCAAGGCTTTGCGCATGGCGTCGCGCAGGTGGGGTTCAATTTCGCGGAAGTCTTCCGGCAGGCGGAAACTGGGTTCGAGGTAGCGATGGTTCACACTGCGGATTTCCCATACCAAGGTCCCCCAGGGGAGCTTGGCTTCACGACGGGCAAATCCAGTCATACTACGTGGCATAAATACTCCTCAAGATTGGCGGTTACGTCTACGCGCTAGAGCTGGTAGAGTTCCCTCGCAAATTAACATTTATCAATAGATTGGGATGGTATCACACCTTCCCGCAGATCCATTTCCAGCAGTCAGGATTCCTTTTATGCAACGTCCCAGCGGTCGCAATCCAGATCAATTACGCCCTATTCGTATTACCCGTCGCTATACCAAACACGCCGAAGGTTCGGTGTTGGTAGAGTTTGGCGACACTAAAGTTATCTGCACCGCGAGTGTGGTCAATTCCGTTCCGCCTTTTTTACGTGGCCAAGGGCAGGGTTGGCTCACCGCCGAATACGGCATGTTGCCGCGCTCCACTGGCACCCGTATGGATCGCGAAGCCGCGCGCGGTAAACAGCAGGGGCGCACGGTAGAAATCCAACGGTTGATTGGCCGCTCACTGCGCGCTGCGGTGGATTTAACCGCTTTAGGCGAAAACACCATACATATCGATTGTGACGTTATTCAGGCCGATGGCGGCACCCGCACCGCGTCTATCACCGGCGCTTGGGTAGCACTGGCCGATGCGATTAGTTTTTTGAAAGCACAAGGCAAGGTGACGGGCGAGCCACTCAAGCGTGCGATTGCGTCTATCTCGGTGGGGATTTATCAAGGCGTGCCGGTATTGGATTTGGATTATCCCGAGGACTCTTCTGCCGATACCGATATGAATGTGGTGATGGGCAATGACGGCGGCATTATCGAAATTCAAGGCACTGCCGAAGCTGAGCCATTTACCGAAGCTGAGTTTGCCGCGATGCTGAGTTTAGCGAAGAAGGGAATTGCCCAGTTGAATGAATTGCAGCAGCAGGCGTTAAACGATAATTAATTAAATTTTCACCGTAGGGGCGCTGCTTGCTGCGCCCATTCTTTTATTTTTAATAAGAGCAGGGCGCGGCAAGCAGCGCCCCCTACGGTGAGAAAATTATTCGTTCGGAATCAAACCCAAATTTTTCACAATCTGCGCGGTCGGCTCGGTCTGGTTCATGGTGTAAAAATGCAAACCGGGCGCTTCATTTTCCAGCATGACTTCACACAACTCTGTCACCAACTCTACGCCGAAGGCTTTTAAGCTGGCTTCATCGTCGCCGTAATTCTCCAACGCTTTGCGCAACCAGCGCGGAATTTCAGCGCCGCAGGCATCGGAAAAGCGCGTTAAATTTTTGTAGTTAATGATGGGCATAATGCCGGGGTAAATCGGTTGGGTGATTCCCGCTTTTTGGCATTGATCTACAAAATAAAAATACGAATCCGGATTGAAAAAGTACTGCGTGATTGCGCTGTTGGCGCCCGCATCAAATTTACCTTTCAAATAGCGAATGTCATCGCTGTAGCTTTTGGCTTGCGGATGAATTTCCGGATAGGCCGCTACTTCCAAATGAAAATGTTCGCCAAAATGTTTGCGGATAAACGCCACCAATTCATTGGCGTACACCAATTGATACGAGCCGCCTACACCGGAAGGCATATCGCCGCGCAGGGCGACTATGCGATCTACACCCGCGTCTTTATATTCCTGAATTAAGGTTTTGATGGTGCCTTCATCGTCACCGCCAAAAGACAGGTGCGGCGCAATGCTGATGCCATCGGCTTTAAATTGGGTGACTATGCCTTTGGTATTGTCGCGAGTTGAACCGCCAGCGCCATAGGTCACTGAAAAAAAGTCCGGTGCAAACTGATTTAATTCGTTGCGTACTTTGATTAGCTTTTCTTTTCCTTCCGGCGTTTTAGGCGGAAAAAATTCAAAACTTAAACGCGGTTGTGAGTCGTTCATTTTTATTTCTCAAAAAAGAGCAAATCCCCCCGCCTGCGGCGACCCCCTTTGCAAAGGAGATTTTGACTCCCTCCCTTTGAAAAAGGGAGGGTTGGGGAGGGATTTAATAAATTAATATTTATAAGATTCCGGCTTAAACGGACCTTCTACGGCAAAGCCAATATATTCTGCCTGTTGCGCAGTGAGTTTGGTGATTACACCACCAAAACCTTCCACCATATCTTTAGCGACTTCTTCGTCGAGTTTTTTCGGCAGTACACGCACATACAAATGCTCGGCTTTTTGCTCTGCCGGTAAATCGGCAAATTTGCGCTCGTACAAATACATTTGTGCCAATACTTGGTTTGCAAAAGAGCCATCCATAATGCGCGATGGGTGACCGGTAGCGTTGCCCAGATTTACTAAACGGCCTTCTGATAACAAAATCAAATGATCGTTGGTCGTCTTGTCGCGATAAATTTTATGTACTTGGGGTTTAACTTCTTCCCACTCCCAATTTTTGCGCATAAATGCAGTGTCGATTTCGCTATCGAAGTGGCCGATATTGCACACCACGGCGCTTTTCTTTAACGCGCGTAACATGGCGGAATCACACACGTTTACGTTGCCGGTGGTGGTGACTAACAAATCAGTTGTGCTGAGTACGGCGTGATTAATGTCTTCATATTTGCCGGTGTTAATCCCGTCGTTGTATGGCGACACTACCTCAAAACCATCCATACAGGCTTGCATGGCGCAGATTGGATCTATCTCGGTAATTTTTACAATCATACCCTCTTGGCGCAATGATGCTGCAGAGCCTTTACCTACATCGCCGTAGCCGACAACCAAGGCTTTTTTGCCCATTAACAAATGGTCAGTACCGCGCTTGATGGCATCGCTCAGGCTGTGACGGCAACCGTATTTGTTATCATTTTTGCTTTTGGTTACTGCATCGTTCACGTTGATGGCAGGCACTTTTAATTGGCCTTTTTTCAACATGTCGAGCAAGCGGTGGACACCGGTGGTGGTCTCTTCAGAGATGCCGTGAATTTTGTCGAGCATCTGTGGATATTTTTCGTGCACGATTTGGGTTACATCGCCGCCGTCATCGAGAATCATGTTGGCATCCCAAGGCTTGCCATCTTTATTGATGGTTTGCTCAATACACCACCAGAATTCCTCTTCGGTCTCACCTTTCCAGGCAAACACTGGAATGCCCGCAGCGGCGATAGCTGCAGCAGCGTGATCTTGCGTTGAGAAAATATTGCACGATGACCAACGCACTTCTGCGCCCAAATCCACCAGTGTTTCAATCAACACTGCAGTTTGAATGGTCATGTGAATGCAGCCGATAATTTTTGCATCAGCCAATGGTTTGCTCGCGGCATATTTGCGGCGCAGTGCCATGAGTGCCGGCATTTCACCTTCGGCGATTTCAATTTCTTTACGGCCCCAGTTGGCATCTTTAGCAAAGGCTTCGGGGGTTTGTGCGGCAACTTTGTAATCGGTGAAGCTCATAATCGGAAACCTGTTTTTAGTTACAAAAAATGTAAATTGCGTAGGGGCGCTGCTTGCTGCGCCCATTTTTCTCTTTTTCATAAGAGCAGGGCGCGGCAAGCAGCGCCCCTACGATTAATTGTTTTAAAGCGCTTTCTTCAACGCATCGGCCTTATCAGTTTTTTCCCAAGTGAAATCGGGAAGCTCGCGACCAAAGTGACCGTAGGCCGCAGTTTGGCGATAGATCGGGCGTTTCAAATCCAGCATTTGAATCAGGCCGCGTGGGCGCAAATCAAAATTTTCGCGCACTAAATTAATGATCGCATCGTCGGAAATTTTGCCGGTGCCAAAAGTGTTGATTGAAATTGATGTGGGTTCAGCAACGCCAATCGCGTAGCTCACTTGAATTTCACATTTGTCAGCCAATCCCGCTGCGACAATATTTTTGGCAACGTAGCGGCCTGCGTAAGCGGCAGAACGGTCTACTTTTGATGGATCTTTACCCGAGAATGCGCCGCCGCCGTGACGCGCCATACCGCCGTAGGTGTCCACGATAATTTTGCGCCCGGTCAAACCACAGTCACCTACCGGGCCGCCGATAATAAATTGGCCGGTAGGATTGATGTGGTACTTGGTGTCTTTGTGCAGCCACTCAGCGGGTAAAACTTGTTTAATAATCAGCTCGCGCACTGCATCGTGAATTTCACTTTGCTGAACATTGGGGCTGTGTTGGGTTGAGAGTACCACCGCATCTACCGCCACTGGCTTGCCGTTTTCGTAGCGTAAAGTGACCTGACTTTTTGCATCGGGGCGCAACCAGGGCAGAGCGCCGTTTTTGCGCAGCTCAGCTTGTTTTTCTACCAAACGGTGCGCATAAAAAATCGGGGCAGGCATTAATACGGAGGTTTCGTTGGTGGCAAAACCAAACATCAAACCTTGGTCGCCCGCGCCTAAATCTTTTTCATCACCTTCATCCACACCCATGGCGATGTCGGACGATTGTTTGCCGATTGCATTTAATACTGCGCAGCTAGCGCCATCAAAACCGACATCACTTGAGTCGTAGCCGATATCGAGAATAACCTGGCGAATCAAATCCTCCAGATCAACATAAGTAGATGTGCGCACTTCACCGGCCACAATCGCCATGCCGGTTTTTACCAGCGTCTCAACCGCAACACGTGCGTTGGGATCGTCTTTTAAAATTGCATCGAGCACGGCATCGGAAATCTGGTCGGCGAGTTTATCCGGGTGACCTTCGGAAACCGACTCAGAGGTAAAAACGGAATATTCAGACATGGTTTTTTCCTTTGTAAAAATTAAAAAATTTACCCCCTCCCAACCTCCCCCTTAAAAAAGGGGAGGGGCTTTACTCCCTACTTAATTCGGAGTGGTGTTTATTCCCTCCCTCTTTTTAAGGGGGAGGGTTAGGGTGGGGCTATTTGTGTTTTAAAAATTCGTTGGTTTAAAAAATTGTCGCAATTGAATTTGAAAACCGTTGCGCAAGGCGAAATACACACTCTGACCTTCATCCAGTTTTGCTGCTTGCGCCCAGCGCGAAAAATCCTGTGGTTCGAAACCTTGCCATAAATCGCCGCAAGCTTCGCGTGCCCAAGCTTGTTCGTGGCGGCAGAGATCGCAGATCAGTAAAGCGCCGCCCGGCGCTAAGGCATTACTTAAATCCTGAAAAATATCGGCGGGTGATGGCGTATGGTGCAAGACCATATTCACCACAATGCAATCGGCCAGTACTTTGTGCTCTGGCAGACTTTGGGTGTCACCCAAAATAAATTCGATACCGCGCAGATCTTTGTCTGCGGCGAAGGCCCGCGCTTTGTCGAGCATATTGGCGGCGTTATCGAGTGCGATCACTTGATTAAATTGCTGCGCAAGCACTGCTAAAAATTCGCCTTCACCCGGGCCGATTTCCAGCGCGAGATTTTTATCGCGCAGCACCGTGTTGTTGAGCAGTTGTGTCATCTGTTCGGCGTACACCGGATAGCTGGCAATTAAATCTTGTTGCGCGCGAAACTTATCGGCGTTCTCGCTAAAAAATGCTTGTGCGGCTTGGCTGCGCTCCAATTGCAATTCGCGGATCGGCTCGCGCAAGTGCTCGGCAATCGGCAATGTATCCACCGTCGCAAATAGTTGTTGCTGTAGTGCGGCGAGTGCATGATCGGGCGCTAAATAGGCGCGGCGATAAAAAATCGAATTCGCTTCGCGGCGTGAACTCAACAAGCCAGCACTGGTTAACACTTTCAGGTGATGGCTCATGCCCGATTGTTTGGCATTGAAGATGCGGCACAGCTCCAGCACGCCAAACGAATCCTGGCTGAGCACCCGCAATATCTCCAACCGCAGTGGGTCACCAGCCGCTTTTAGCAGGTTGGCCAGTGGGCTGAGCGGAGTCTCCAGTTCGACCATATCGGTCAGGACTGGCAGTGCATCGGAGTGGTCTTGCAGGGATTGGTTCATTGTTTAATCAATTGGCTGTGAGTGGTGTGCAGTCTAGCAGCCAAAAAAACCTATATCAAAATATTTTGATATAGGTTTTAGGCTTTTTTGTTAGGATTTGTTCTGAATGGGTGTTTTTTCGCTCTGTAGCGCCAGCTTTATTGATCAAATCTCGCTAAATCTGGCGATTCAGACGGTTATTTCTTTACGGCCAGCGCCTGCTGGGCGAAAATGCCTGCCCATTTTGTCAGTGGATGCATTTGATTGTGATCGTGAATGTATTCACTCCCAGCGACGGCGGCTGGAACCCAACGACACAAAAGCCCATCAGAGGCCGGTAAATAAGTGGCAATTGCCCATTAGTGCTTTGCAACCCCAGGGCGCCCTGACTTTAATCGGTTCAGGTGCGAAAGCGCCCACCTACAACAGCAATCAACTTATACGTAAGGAGCCTTGAGTTTCATGCCAACTCGTCAACATCTTGCCAATGCAATCCGTGTCCTCTCGATGGACGCCGTTCAAAAAGCTAACTCAGGCCACCCGGGCGCCCCTATGGGCATGGCGGATATCGCCGAAGTTCTGTGGAATGACTTTTTAAAACACAACCCACAAAATCCCAACTGGGCCGATCGCGACCGTTTTGTATTGTCTAACGGCCACGGCTCCATGCTGATTTACTCCTTGCTGCACCTGAGCGGCTATGCGGTTTCAATGGAAGACCTGCAGCAATTCCGTCAATTGCATTCCAACACCCCCGGCCACCCGGAGCGCGGTTACACCCCAGGTGTTGAAACCACCACTGGCCCATTAGGCCAGGGTATCGCTAACGCCGTCGGTATGGCGCTGGCAGAAAAAGTTCTTGCGGCGCAATTCAACCGCGACGGCCATGATTTGGTTGACCACTTCACTTACTGCTTCCTCGGCGATGGCTGCATGATGGAAGGTGTTTCACACGAAGCTTGTTCATTGGCCGGTACCTTGGGCTTGGGCAAACTGATTGCTTTCTACGATGACAACGGCATTTCAATCGACGGCCATGTTGAAGGCTGGTTTACCGATGACACCGCCAAGCGCTTTGAAGCTTACGGCTGGCAGGTGATTCGTTCAGTTGATGGTCACGATGCAGTAGAGATCAAAACTGCCATCGAAACCGCACGCGCTGAAACCAGCAGACCGACGCTGATCATCACCAAAACCATTATCGGTTTCGGTTCACCAAACAAGCAGGCATCACACGATTGCCACGGCTCACCACTCGGTCTGGAAGAAGTGGCATTGGTGCGTAAAACCCTTAACTGGGAATACGAGCCATTTGTGGTTCCAGCCGATGTTTACGAAGGTTGGGATGCTAAAGCCAAAGGCGCTGCGGCAGAAAAATCCTGGGGTGAAAAATTTGCCGCTTATCAAGCTGCGTATCCAGAACTCGCCGCTGAATTTGATCGCCGCGTAGTGAAAGGCGATTTGCCTGCAGACTTCGCTGCAAAAGCAGAAGCCTTGATCGCTGAGACTCAAGCTAAAGGCGAAAAAATTGCGAGCCGCAAAGCATCGCAAAACACCATCGCATCGTTTGTTGAGTGGTTGCCAGAAATTCTCGGCGGCTCCGCTGACCTCGCTGGTTCCAACCTGACGCTGGTGAAAAAATCCAAAGGCGTTGAAGCGGGCGATGCAAGCGGTAACTATGTGTACTACGGTGTGCGCGAATTTGGTATGAGCGCGATCATGAACGGCGTATCGGCGCACGGCGGTTTCATCCCCTACGGTGCAACCTTCCTGATGTTCCAACAATACGCGGCGAACGCGGTGCGTATGTCGGCGTTGATGAAACTGCGCAACGTGTTTGTTTACACCCATGACTCAATCGGTCAGGGCGAAGACGGCCCGACTCACCAACCGATCGAAGTGCTCGGCACTCTGCGTCTGACCCCTAACTTGGAAACCTGGCGCCCGGCGGACAGCACCGAGTCTGTGGTTGCGTGGAAGTCTGCGGTTGAGCGTAAAGATGGCCCTGCGGCCCTGGTATTCAGCCGTCAAAATCTGGATTTCTTCGCGCGTAGCGAAGCACAAGTCGCCAGCATCGCCAAAGGTGGTTATGTATTGGTTGATTCAGTGGGTGAACCAGAAGCAATTCTGATCGCGACTGGTTCAGAAGTTGGCGTGACTGTGAAAGCGGCAGAAGCACTGAAAGCGAAAGGTAAAAACGTGCGCGTTGTATCTATGCCTTCTACCTCGGTATTTGATCAGCAAGACGCAGCCTACAAAGAATCCGTATTGCCAAGCAATGTTACCGCGCGTGTTGCAGTAGAAACTGCACACGCCGATTACTGGTACAAATACGTAGGCTTTGATGGCCGCATCATCGGCATGACCACCTTCGGTGAATCAGCGCCAGGCAACAAACTGCTCGAACACTTCGGCTTCACTGTTGATAACATCGTCAACACGGTTGAAGAGTTGTTGGAAGACTAAGTCTCGCCACAAAGCATAAAACACCCGGCGCGAGTCGGGTGTTTTGTTTCTGCTTTTTGAAAATGAAGCAATAAGGAATTGGTTTGTGAGTATGTCTGACGAACAGCAATTGCCGCTATTTGAGTTGGATTCATCCAGTAGGCAGCCAACCAGACCCGTTTCTGTGGCTGCGCATGCTGAGATAGAAAGCCCATATAGCAAATATATTGTCTACGTCGATGAAAGTGGTGACCATGGTATGCAAACCGTGGACGATAACTATCCTTTATTTGTTTTGGCTTTCTGTGTATTTCATAAGCGTCATTACAGTGAACAAGTGGTGGCAGCGTTAGAAAAGTTCAAATTTAATTACTTTGGTCATGATCAAGTCATTTTGCACGAAAATGAAATTCGGAAAGAGAAAGGCGCGTTTACTATTTTCCGCAATCGCGAACAAAAGCTTCAGTTTCTTGATGAGTTAACCAGCATTATTGAGTTTAGTAACTTTATTCTGATCAGCTGTGTGATTGATAAGCGCTCTTTGCGCAAGCAAGTAGATATCGAATCAAATCCATACCATATTGCTCTAGGTTTTTGTTTGGAAGCTTTGTACGAATTTCTGCAAGAGAAAGAACAGCACGAGAAAAAAACATTTGTGGTGGTTGAGTGCAGAGGTAAAAAAGAAGATGACGATCTTGAGTTGGAATTTAGACGCATTTGTGATGGGAATAATCGTTTAAATCAGTCATTACCTTTTGATGTGTTGTTTTCAGATAAAAAAGCTATGTCTTCCGGATTGCAGTTAGCTGACTTGGTTGCAAGACCAATTGGATTAAATGTGTTGCGCCCAGAACAGGAAAACCGAGCTTTTGAAGTATTGAAGCGAAAATTTTATTGTGATGGCGGTAGGGCTGGAGTGGGTAATGATTATGAGGGGTTGGGGTTAAAAATTTACCCTACGCCAGAAAGCGAAAAGCCCCGATGATACTCACCGAGGCCATAACGCCGACCGGGAACCCCCAATCCACTTGTTGCCTAGTATAGACAACTGAATAGCTAGATATCAACCGGAAGCTTGGCAGTGTATGTATAAATGGATATTAAGCGAGTGTTCGTTAGTCTTTGTAGTTGAAACGGCTCAGCAACATAACCAAGATTTGATCCGCATGATTCTGTAAACTGACCACCTTTATATATCCCTATAGCTTTATTTTGGAGAAAGATATGACCGTAAAACTAATGAAAGACCAGAATCTCGCTGGTAAGCGTGTATTGATTCGTCAGGATCTGAACGTGCCGTTGGAAGATGGCCGTATCACGTCTGCTGTGCGTATCGATGCTTCTATCCCTACCATTCAGGCTGCTTTGGCTGCCGGTGCAAAAGTAATGGTGATGTCGCATCTTGGTCGTCCTGATGAAGGTGTTTATGACGAGGCTGCTTCATTGGCGCCGGTTGCAAAATACCTGAGCGAGAAATTGGGCCGCGCGGTTCCGTTGGTAAAAGATTGGGTAAATGGTTTTGCAATGGAAAGCGATTTGGTTCTGTTGGAAAACGTGCGCTTCAATGTGGGCGAAGGCAAAAATGCTGATGAGCTGAGTAAAAAAATGGCAGCGCTGTGTGATGTGTTTGTAATGGACGCATTCGGCACCGCGCACCGCGCGCACGCCTCGGTGGTCGGGGTCGGGTACTACCTGCCGGCGGTCGCGGGCATCGACTCACGGCGTCGCGAAATTTGCTCCTATCGCTTGCGCTGGTCCATTGCTGGCAGGTGAGTTGGATGCCTTGGCAAAAGTGTTGGATAACCCGGCGCGCCCATTAGTGGCAATCGTTGGTGGTTCAAAAGTATCGACCAAGTTGAGCGTGTTAGATGCATTGTCAAAAATCGCTGACATTCTGGTTGTTGGTGGTGGTATCTCCAACACTTTCGTAGCTGCTGCCGGTTTTGAAGTAGGCAACTCGCTGTACGAAAAAGATTTGATCCCCGAAGCGCAGCGCTTGTGCAAAACCACTGAAGTGGTTTACGCAACCGATGTGCGTGTGACCAAAGAAGGCTTCAAAGAGTGGAACCACAATTCCGTTGCGACGGTGAAAAAACCAAGCGAAATTGCTGCGGACGAAGAAATTATCGACTACGGCCCTGAAACTGCCGCGCGCGTTGCAGAGATCATCAAAAACGCCAAAACCGTGTTGTGGAATGGTCCATGCGGTGTATTTGAGTTTGATGCATTTGCACAGGGCACTGAAGTGATTTCCCGCGCAATCGCTGCGAGCGAAGCTTTCTCGGTTGCCGGTGGTGGCGATACCTTAGCCGCAATCGACAAGTGGAACTTGGCCGACCAAATTTCTTACGTGTCTACCGGCGGTGGTGCCTTCCTTGAATTCGTAGAAGGCAAAGTATTGCCTGCAGTTGCGATTTTGGAAGAGCGCGCAAAAGGCTAATTCGTTAGTTTTTTGCCGCATAAAAAAATGCCGGTGCTGAAAAGTACCGGCATTTTTTTATCGATAAGAAAGGCGAAGTATTAATCGCGCTTGCTTGCGGTTTGAAACAGGCGTTGTTTGTCCCGCGCCCAGTCGCGTTCTTTTTCGGTTTCGCGTTTGTCGTGCAGTTGTTTACCCTTGGCGATGGCGATCTCTAATTTGATCAAATGATCTTTCCAATAGAGCGCGGTGGGCACCACTGTGTAACCTTTTTGATTGACTGCTTCTTGCAGGCGATTAATTTCGCGGCGGTTGAGCAGCAATTTGCGGTTGCGGAAGGGGTCGGTGACAAAGTGCGTTGAGGCGCTTACCAGTGGCTGAATCTGTGCGGCTTGCAGCCAGGCTTCATTGTTTTTGAATACCACATAACAATCGGTGATATTGGCTTTGCCCGCGCGCATGCTTTTGATTTCCCAACCGAGGAAAGCAACGCCGGCTTCAAAACGATCGTGTAATTCGTAATCGAATTTGGCTTTTTTATTGAGGGCAATGGTATTGCCTTGGTTTTTTTGCGCTTTTTTGGCCATGAACTGGTAACTACTCAGGGTGTGTCATCAAACGGGCGGGCATTATATCGGCAAAGTCCGCGCCCTGTCTTGATGTAGGATGGTGTCTGGGCTTATACCCTTGGGGCAATCTAGGTACAATTCAATCTCGAACGTCATTTTGTCAATCATGTACGCCATTTTGTAAGTCATTGTTGCGCGCTATTTTTGGTGCGATCTGTGCTTAGCTAAGAATAATTACGTCTCTATTGAGACTCAAAAGAGGAGCAGCGCGTGAAGCCACTGAAGCAACATACTATTTGGGGATTGCGCGGCAGTTTTATTCTGGCCGCGACCGGTTCTGCTGTGGGTTTGGGCAATATTTGGAAGTTTCCCTACATTACCGGCGAGAACGGCGGTGGTGCGTTTGTGTTGATGTATTTGCTGTGGATCGCGGTGATTGGGATTCCGATCATGATGGCGGAAATTTTAATGGGTCGCCGCGCGCGCGCCAATCCGATTATGGCAACCGCCGAGTTGTGCCAAACCTCGGGTGCGAGCAAAGGCTGGACGGTAATTGGCTGGATGGGCGCGCTCGCCGGGCTGGTGATTTTATCGTTCTACACCGTTATCGCCGGTTGGACGCTGGAGAATGTGCAATCGGCATTGAGCGGCAAGGTTGCCGGGCTG
>CAXAVL010000063.1:0-20120 GCA_963971905.1 uncultured Cellvibrio sp. | reverse complement strand
TTGCCTGATTGGGAACTACATCTTCAACAACCCAGTTCTTCTCAGCAAAGTTCTTTGCACGTCTTTCAGTAGGAAATATGATTTTTGCACCAGTCTCATCGTATTGCGCACCAAAGATAGGGTCTTCGTTTTCGAAATCAGAATCGGCATAGTTATAAGCGAGCTTCACACCAAAGCCATCAAACGGCGCGGGCAACCAAGTAAAACTATGCTGACCTGCTAACTCCCAACCAGTAAGACGTGCCGAATCATCAGTATAGGTGCCGGTGAGTAATTCGGTTTCTATATTTACGCCTTCAATAGTTACTGTAGTAGGAATTAACACTTCCCGGAAATTAGCTTTGAAATTTTTGTAGTAGTAAGCCAACGAGATAGATGAATCTTTACTCGGGTACCACTCCAGCGATATGTCGGCATTATCGGATAACAATGGCTCTAAAAATGGATTGTCGCCCGACGCACGAGCAATCAAGTCATTGGGGTTGGTAATATTGTCGCTACCTTCAACCAGCAGGCGACCAGAACCCATGTCTTGCAAATTAGGACGTGACATGGCGCGATAAAGTGCACCGCGCAACAATAAATCGTCTTCCAGATAGAAGGTGATATTAGAGCTTGGCAGCACGGTAGTGACGCTGTGTTCATTGGTAAACTCAGTTACATCGCCACCAGTGACCGCGACCAGCGAGTAAAAAGTTTCACCATTTTCTTCACGGGTATCCAAATCATATTCTCTGGAGTAACCGGTAGATGTCACCTTGGTATTCACCACACGTACACCAACATTACCGGTAACAGGCACGCCCAGATTGCCTTCAAAACTGCCCATCACATAGGCGGCAAATACATCTTCATTGATTACGTCATCACCTACGCTGCGGCGGTCTGCCAACTTACCAAAGTCAGCAAAAGTACCATCGCTGTTGTAACCCGACATAATCCCGAAACCACAGCGTCCATCGAGTTGCGCATAGCCGCCATCAGGGAAGCCCGAGCCACCCACAGTGCCGAGAAAATCTGAATTGGTCCAACCGATAAAACAATTGTCAACAATACGGTCAACTGTAGGTGCACCCGTAACATTGTATTCACGCTGTTCTACTTTTCCGGTTACCGGGTTCCACATCGAATCGGTATCCTGATCGGAATAAAGCTCTTGTTCCGAGTAGCGCACACCGGCTTTGACTTTGGAAATCACGCCAGTATCGAATTTATATTCCGCATCAAAACGTGCTGCGCCAATCGTGTCGAAACGCTCTTCCAGTTGGCGGCGATATTTAGCAACGGTTCGATTGGCGTTGTTGGCCATCGACCAGCTCGCTGGATCGGCGGGATTAAATGCTTCACTCGCAACAAAGCCCGCATCGTCTGCACTGCGGCGACTCTTATCGAGAAACTCCAGTTGCGGTACAAATGAATCCATATTGCTGATGGAGTAGTTGATATAGGCATCAGTACCCAAGCGCGACTGGAAACTACTGCGGTCGCGATGCGAGCGGGAATAAGAAATATCGCCTTCCAGCGTTAAATTATCGGTCGCTTCAAAGGCCGCATTTAAGCCCCAACCAAGGTAGGTTTCTTGCTCTAAACGGTAGTAGCCCTGAGTTTCAACTTTAGAAGCACCAGTGGAGTACCACAGCGAATGATCTTGACTGACTACTTGGTCGCGCAGGTCGCGACGGGTATCGGTCAACACAAAATCGTGACGATTTTCAAAGTAGGAATTGTCTGAAGTCACTATGTCCGCATTAATATCCCAACGCTCATTGGGCTGCCACTGAACCGCACCTACCAGACCTTCGCGATAGTCGCCATCAGTCTGATTGCGCCAGGTATAGGAGCCAGAGCGTACATAAATAGAATCGGGATCAAAGCTGTCGTAGTTGTCGCGCGTTACACCGGTAGCAGCAGATGTTTCGCAGCGCGCATTTGTGCCAGAAGTGACCGGCGTACCATCAGCTTTACGGCTAGCGCACGCGACCATGGTGCCGCTACTCATTGTGATAGTTTCTTCGGGATTGGCCGAGTCAGTGCGTTGAAAACCAAGGGTCACACCTAACTTACCAAAATTATCTGTATCAAACTGGTCTACATAGGAAATGGTTTGCTCATTGCCAAGCCCATTTTCGCCGTCTTGGTTTGCACTCACCTCATTGTAAATTGCGCTTACATCAACAGTGATTTTACGGCGACCAAAATCCAGTGGGCGCAACGAGTTAATGTTGACCGTACCAGCTACACCACCTTCTACCAGATCTGCCTGCTGTGATTTATACACAGTCACTTTGTCGCTCAAGTCTGAAGGGAATTTTTTGTAGTTCACTGCGCGCGTATAACCCGCACTGGTAACCACACGGCCATTAAAGGTGCCAGAGCCCAAAAAGGGGCCAAGGCCACGAATAGACATTTCAGATGCACTGCCCTTACCGCGATGACCTGAAACCGAGGTGATATTTTCAATAACATCGGACATAGACAGACCAGGCAAACCACCAAAGTCAGATGCTGCTATAGCATCCACAATTGCCGTGTTTTCTCTTTTTACATCCATAGAGCGAGTCATTGTGGCTCGCAATCCGGTTACGACTACTTCTTCAACCACACCTGAAGCATTCTCTTTAGTTGCGTCAGGTGTGGTCTGCGCTATAGCGGGAACACCCATCAAACCAAGCAGGGCTGACGAATAGAGCAGTGGGCTCAAGCTTGATTTTAGATTTAATAACGCCAAAGCCTCTGCAAGCTTGTTGCGTTTTACCGGTAGTTGTGCAGGCATTCTGCTGTCCTCGTGAATATTATTGTTACTAACCACAAAATCTTAACAGTTAAGACCAGCATGTCAATCTAAAATTGACCAATAAGCAAATATAAATATTACCGATAATTCAAATCTGGTATTACCAATAAAAAGACCAAGAACTCTTGAAATATAGACACACACGACAGGCCTTTTTAGAATTGGCTTTGCCAATTACCTAGCGATTGAGTTATCCTTGACCAGAAACCATATTTTGGTGCGCACCAATGAGGATAAGAAATGAAGAACCGTCGTTTGTTTTGGCGCATTGTCGAAAAAATTGAAAACCTGATTGATACCGGTATTTACCCGCCGGGCAGCAGACTGCCGCCAGAGCGGGAGCTCGCTGAAAATTACGGCGTGAGCCGCCCCACCATTCGCGAAGCCATCATTGCATTGGAAGTGCGCGGCCGAGTGGAAGTGAAAACCGGCTCAGGTATTTATGTTGTAGAAAACCAATCCGCCGAAAATAAAGATTTAAAAATTAGCGCCTTTGAGCTCACTCAAGCGCGGGCATTGGTAGAAGGCGAGGCAGCCGCACTTGCCGCCACCACCATTACCGAAGAAGAACTGGCAGCGCTACACCAAACACTGGTTGATATGGAAAATGAAGCAAGCGCCGAAAGTGCCGACAAAGAGTTTCATTTAATTATCTCCAAGGCGACACATAACAATGCAATTTTGGTTGCAGTAGAAAAACTTTGGTTACTGCGCGGCGCCAATGAAGACATCATCGATGCATATAAAGGTGTGTGCAATCAAAGCTCCCCCAAGCGCATGGAAGAGCACACCGCCATTTACAGCGCACTTAAAGAGCGCGATGCAAATGCAGCGCGCGCCGCAATGCACCACCACTTCAAACGCCTGATCAACGCCTTGTTTGACGCAAGCGAAAGACGCGCACTGGAAGAGATACGCCGAAAAACCTCGGAAAACAGAGGCCGATATTCACTCGACCACCTTGCACCTGCGCACAACTAACCTGACAAAATCGCACAATGTTCCGATTAGAAGCCCAAAAAAAAGACCTGCATCAGCAGGTCTTTTTTATTTAACAGCAACAAAAAATAATTACGAAAACAGCAAGCCGCCATTAATATCAACGCAATTACCCGTCATAAAGGAAGCCTCTTGCGACATTAAAAATGCCACAAGACTACCCACCTCATCGGCAGTGCCTTCTCGCTTCAATGCAGTTGCTGCAGCGACCTTGGAGCGAATATCATCCTGCGTAAATTGATCGTGAAAGCCAGTACTAATCATGCCGGGACAAACACTATTGACACGAATATTTTTAGCGCCCAACTCTTTTGCCAAACCGCGCGTAAAAGTCATGATCGCTCCTTTTGATGTTGCATAAGCTACAGCACCGCCGCCACCGCCATCGCGCCCCGCTTGCGATGCAAAAGTAACAATACTATCGCCATCTTTTAAATGCGGAATAGTGGCGTGCACCATCATAAACAATGAGGTCAAGTTCACATTCATTACATTGTGCCAATGCTGTAGCGACATATCTTCTATTTTAATACGCTCTAGCAAACCACCCGACACATGTACCAAACCATTAAGATGACCAAACCCTTCGAGCGCCGCAGTCACAACACCATTCGCCTCAGCCTCTTGAGTGAGATCAGCCCTGAGGGCGATCGCGCTAACACCATAGCTTTCTATTTCCTTTACAACGTTAAGTGCAGTGCCTGAACTGGAATGATAGGTCAACACTATATTAGCGCCGCGCTTTGCCAAAGCTATCGCACATGAGCGCCCTATATCGCGCCCACCACCTGCCACTATGAATACCTTACCTTTCATGTCCATTACTGTCTCCAGGCTTAAATAAAGAAATTGGCGCCGCTATCTGCCCCAATAGTTATTGGAATAAGTCATTTAAATTTACCATGATAATCAAGCATGTCAAACAAATTGTGCCGCAGTGGCATTACCAAAACACCAGCAACACCTATCCAATACAGCAGTAAAAAACTGCAATACTTTTGGAGAACTATTGAAAAAAACAGACAGAAAAACCGACCAATTCAGAGCAGATAAATGCTTATGAAGCAGACACAATACAGCGAGGAGCATCGGGAATTTCGATGCAATAAATAGAAGAGGCAGCCGCGCACCACCACATGAATTAGCGCGCGACCGCCATTAAGCAGGACTCAAATTACTTCTCTAGCTTAAGGAAGTAGTCAAAAATCTCCGGCACATTACCGTTACCCATACCTGCCTCAACCGCCGCCTTGAGATTAGCGGAGGTGCCTTCGGCGATCTGGGCGCGCGTACCAAGGTTATCAACCATCTCCAGGAAATAGCCCAGATCTTTATTGGCATTAGCAATCGAGAAACCCAAGTCACTCACACCATCAACTGCATAGTTTTTGCAGAACTTCATAAACGGCGAACTTGATGGACCAGTCGACATAATGTCGAACAGCTGTTGACGGTCTACACCGGCGCGATCAGCTACAGCGAAGGCTTGCGACATAGCGGCAACAGTGGTCATACCCATAAAGTTGTTGATTAATTTGGTGGTGTGGCCAGCACCAAGCGCACCAAGATAAAAGACGTTCTCGCCCTGCATCTCAAGCACGGGCTTCACTTTCTCAAAAGTCGCCTTGTCACCAGCAGCCATAATATTGAGCAGGCCATCTTTTGCATGCGCCGGGGTGCGCCCCAGTGGAGCATCAATCATGCCCGCGCCTTTTTTCGCTAAATCAGCGCCAATTTTGCGGGTTGAAGCTGGAATTGAAGTGCCGAAATCAACCAATACCGCACCTTCTTTGATACCTGCCAGGATGCCATCTTCGGCATAAACCAGCTTTTCAACAACCGCCGATGTGGTGAGGCAGAGCATCACTATATCGGCAGCTGCAGCCAGTTCACGCGCAGAGGTAGCCTCGGTAGCACCACGAGCAACAACTGCGGCAACCGCCTCTTTGTTGAGGTCCATTACAATTGGCTTAAAGCCTTTCTTTTGCAGGTTCTCAACCATGTTGCTGCCCATAAGGCCAAGACCGATGAAACCAATGACAGGTTTTGTCATATCTAACTCCTAGAGAGATTGATGTGCGTTAAATGACATACAAGACGAAACAATTATTTCCCCCTGCAGATAGCTTACCAAATTATATCCAAATAGCATATTTTGTCAATCCAATATCAACATAATCATTACCAAGCTGCATTACCAATTAATCAAACACACTAAGACCACCCAGCCAACTCAACCCTGCGACATAAAAAAGGCGGGATATTCCATGAATATCCCGCCCCTGGTACAACCTCTACCAAGCCTTAGGCTCGACGGCAGCGCAACAAAACTCCAGCCAGCCCGAGCAATGCAAGCAACAAGCTGCTCGATTCCGGAACACTGACAGCGGGTCTAGCGCTTTCACCTTGCAGGTTGATTTTCACCTGGGTACCAGAATTAAACGCCAAGCCCTGCCAGTTCACATAAACACTGCGCGCATCAAAACTGATACGGCTCGCATCCAAACCCACCATATTGGACGACACATCCAGAACAGCTGCGGTTAAATTGATAAAACCACCCAGATCGCGAATCACAAAACCGCTAAAACTAGCGGCATCCCAAGCGGTATCGCTGTCACTGTAAAAAAAGTTATTGATCACAATGGAGCTATCCGCAACATCAACGGAAAACATATCAAAGAAATCGAATTCAACACCATCGCCAACCACAGCAGAATCCAACTCCGCATAGGTACTAGCCAGCGTAGGATAGTAATAGGTAAAACCAACACTCTCGCCATTTAACAGGCCCGCTTGAGCATGCAAGCTAGCCAGCCCAAGACCGACAACGGCGAGTAATTTTTTAACCGTGATATTTAACATCATGCAACATCCTTCACTTAACAATTAATAGAGAGGCAGAAATGATTAATCTAATGAAAGACCATAAATTTCCAGCACAGAAGTACCCCATGGATCCGTTTCATAACGGCCCGGCACCCAACCCTTGGCCGCACAGTTATCATTAGTGCCACCATAAATATCGGTGACTGTACATGCCTGATGATAATTGCCCGCCTTGAAGTAACAGCTGCCAATCACACCACTAAACGCCTGGGTTTTAGTTGACGTCACACCGGTGCGCTCATTGGTATAAGACACGGTTTGATAACCACTACCATCGGTACTGATCACCACATTCATCATGTCGCCGATTTGGTATGCCGCATCCAAAATGTCGTAAGAGGTGTCGTTATTCCAATGTGCTTCAATTTTTCCAATATCAGTCAAACCATTTCCGGTGCCAACACTGCCAGCACCCTTAGGCCCAATGTAGCGAATCTCCAAGTTGTCATTTTTGCTGTCATGAATTTGCCCAATACTCATTTCAGGCTTGTGGATTGGCGATTTGATAATGCGCTGGCGCACAGTCATTTTGCGCACCGCATCCGTACAACTCCACGCCGCACTGGTGCCGCTCGCGGTCATTTCGCGCAATTCCGTACGCGCATAAGCGGTGCCGCTACTGGTGCGCGCACCACCAAATATATCGGTCATGACCATAGCGGTTTTATCGCTATTCAACGCAAAGTAAGTTGACGAATAAGTTGCCAATGCCGGCTGCTTAATTTCTTGTGCGCTGGTACCCACACCACTAGCACTGATCGGCAGGGTTAATTTCCACAGCGACAAACCGCCACCCACATCCGCCGGATACACAATGCCGCCAGTAGCAGGAACTGACGAAGCCGCTGCCGACGAGCTGGTCGCCAATGAGGATACCGAAGAAGAGGAGGAAGACGAGGACGGAGCTACCGAAGCGGCAACACTGGACGAAGCCACAGTGCCACTGTCTAATTTAAATTCATCAAAACGCCCTTCACTGCCACTATAGGCAGCAGACAAAGTAACCGAAGTCGCCATCCCGGAATTGAATGTAATGGTGACCAACTGCCAACTACCCTTTGCAGTGACCGATTTTGAATAATTGATCAAACCGACCTTGGCACCGACCTTGCCACCGCCCAATACATAAGCAGTAAAGGTATAAGTGGTATTGGCGGCTACAGATACGACTTGCGACACCACACCCGATGAGGCGGTAATTTTTGCCGACTTAGTGCCTACATAAGCATCGCCCGAAATGGCCACGCTGCCGACCCGCGTCCAACCAGTCCAGCTGCTTTCGAAGCTGGGATTGTTAATCGCCACTGATGCTGCATTCGCGCCCACTAACGGCAGCGCACAGAGCACACCGGCTAAACCCGCATTGCACATGATGTGTTTGAAATTATTGAACATGTAATTCCCCAGATTATTGATTTTATTAACGGATGTTGTTATCGACCCTCTTTGCCCCCAAACAACCCAAAACACCTGACCACTAGGCGCAAAGGCTGGCCAAACTACATCCTCATCAATATTTATGTCAATCCAATTATTAGAGACAATATCAATTTTTGGTATTACCAATTATAAATAATTCACAAACATCGTCATTAATCGGCAAATATCTACAATAAGACGGAAAAATAAAGGATGAGAGACTAATGAAATAGTGCCGATGGGCAAGTCACAAGCTGTAACTTAAAGTCACAAGCAGGCTTGGCGCACCAACTGGTATTACCAAAAAGCAATGGACGTGAAGATCTGGAGAAGAGTCCGTCTCATCAAAGTCTTATCCACAAAACCTGTGCATAACTCTGTGAATGAACCTTTGGTAAGAGTGGCCAGCCCCCGCCACTACTTAGCTAAGCGCCCGTGTTCAATTCATGGACGCGCGGAGTTGACGCGAGTTTTCAGATAATGCCCGCGCTAGTGTTCGGCAGTGATTGGAGAGGTTTAATGAATCGCACACGGGGTGATTTGCGGTACTCAGGCGACAGCAAGTCGCCTGAGCTTTGTAAGGAATAAATCAGCTTAATTACATGCTACTGCTGCAGTGGGTGCCGAACCATTAGCGACACCTTTTACACCCTGCACACCAACTTCTATTGTCTGACCAGGATTGATGGTAGTCATCCAGGATAATGGCTGTGCCAGATAAGGGTTGTTACCCGTCACCGTAGCATTCCAGGTATTGGTTACCCGCGAACCATCAGCATACTGCCAGGTGATCGACCAACCGGTGATTGGTGTTGAGCTGTTATTACTAACTCGTACACCAGCAGTGAAGCCCTGACTCCATTGGTCGATGATCACGTGACTGCACACCAGACCATTCACAGCGGAGCTGGCCTGACTTGAGCTACTGGAGCTTGCGCGCGAACTACTAATACTGGATGAGCCAGTAGACAGGGAAAAGTTCATCCAATTTAAATTGAATAAATAATTGCCGCTGCCGGCAAAATTCAATCGCAACACTTGTGGGCCAGCGGTTAATTGAATTGCTTTTGATACGCTTGTCCAGGCTTGCCATCCACCGGTATTCGCTACGGTTACCGCGCCAACATTTTTACCGGCAGCAAGTATATTAATAGTGCCGCCCGCTGTATTGCTCGCCACGCGGAACTGCACCTGATACAAACCCGCCGTTGGTACATTGATTTGATACTCAACAAAATCACCATTTTGTATATAACCAACATTCAATCCGCCACCAACATCGCTCGTGGTTTCAGTTTGAACACCAAATTGATTGGTAAAAGCTTCAGCTTCAATGCGCCCCAATATCACAGCAGCAACTGAACTTGCCGAACTGGAAGAGACTGAGCTTGATGAACGCTGGCTGGAACTGCTTGCCAAAGAACTAGCGGCGCTTGAGCTTTGCACCGATGCCGATGATCGACTGGACGCAACCGAAATAGTTGATGAACGCGTACTGCTTACACTGGATGAGTTACCCGTGTTAATGCAGGTATTATTCGGGCAATAAATGCGATAGTTTCCGCTCGCAGCCAACATGCCAAACAAATAAAGACTGCCATCGTAATAGCGATATTTTCCCCGCGGAATTGGTGTATTCCAAAGATCCTGAACAAACGCCCAAGTCTGGGCCTTGCGCGATGCCAATGAACCCACCGCATTCATCGCCACCAAGCCGGGCGAATGATCGGTATTATTTTCATAAGCATCACCATTTAATTCATACAAAGAACCGTAAGACTCAACCCCTTTGCCGGTAAAAAATGTTTGCAAACGCTCGGCATAAGTCACCGCCCATTCGTCTTTTTTAAACCAGGCATAATCCAGTGAGGTATTGCTGATGGTGCGCCAGGCATCGTATTGAAATGTATCCTTCCAATGCTGGAAAGCACCATGTGGGCGCCCGTCGAAATAGGCGTAGTCCGGGTTCAATCCTGTTGTTGGGTGAACTGTAGTTTTAAAAAATGCGCGACTGCTTACTGCCAAATCAGCCCAAAAAGAATTGTTGTTATCAGCCCACAGCGCCCACAGCTCATAAAACCCTGGCAAATGATAAGAGGGGTCGGTCCAATTGCGATCACTGGGCGTCGCCGGTGAAAATACTATTTGCTTAACCTTATGATCAAACAAACTAAAATATTCCAGTTGACCGTTATTGCCGTAACGGGTTTGGCCGTTGTTGAACATATCATCCAATAATTTATTTGCTTGCTGACGGTAATTAAAAATACCGGTTCCATCACCCCAGCGATGCGAAGCAAAAAATAATGCTGTTACAAAATATTCTTCCCCATCCGGTGCAGGGTTCTTATCCAAAATCGCGCCGGAGGTCGAGGTTTGCCATGCGAAATATCCTTTCATATCACCAGATTTATTCAGCGCATATTGATTGGCCCACTTCCACAACTTATTAAAATCATCTTGGCGATTCATTTGCACTGCCGCCATCATCCCGTACGACAACCCTTCGCTGCGCACGTCGTTATTGCCGGTATCCCAGATGTACGCCATGCTCGGATCATTTGGCATTTCAATAAAAATTGCTTCGCCATCCAGGGTTTTATTGCTGCCGTGGAAGAGTTGGCTGTAAGTCGCATTCAGTTTGGCCGTAATCTCCGCTTGGGAGTAACCCGCCTCAGCAAATAGGTTGCGATACACACCCGAATAATAGGAACCCGTTACTGGCAATACAGGTGGTGGGGGTGGCGGCGGAATTGCGCCCACGTAATGCAGCTCATACCAATCTAAAAAAGTATCATTAGCACCGGTATCCGTTTCCAACACAAATCGAATTTTTGGTGACGCCCCCGCTGATTCCAATTTAAATTCAATGCTACTTACCTTTGGCGTGGTTCCCGAAAAAGAAACCGAGCCTACTTTTTTTGCATCAATATAAATGGCCATGCCCGCTGCGGAATTTGAGCTACTAGCGCCGCGTACATCAAGCCGAAAAATACCGGGCACATTGGTGAATTTATTAGTCGCGTGTTCAACGCCGTCATTATTTCCGTAGGCCGCGACACCGCTAAATGGCGAAGCGATTCGCCCCGAGTAACCCGGGAGCAAGGAGCCGCTTTCCGATTCAACATGCTCCAATAATTGCGCCTGCGCTCCCGCACCTAACGCCCATACAAAAACAACTATAAATAGATAATTGATTTTCACTTTTTATCTCCCAGAAACTTCTATTTAAAAAAACGCACCGATGAATTAATTATTTTTCAAGCAAAGCAATACCGTTCAACCTTGATTTAGGTTGAATTAAAGACAGCTCGATGATTAATTTGCACGATCAACTTTTTACGGCGCGAACGAACCCACTACAAAGCATTAATGACTTTGCACCCACATCACCTTACGAAGAGATTTTTTTGAAACTAAATTGCCGTTATTGTCGTTGTATAAATTTTTTTAACATTGTTGTCCCCCCGACAACATAAAATAACTGTCGGCAAATTCATTATAGTCATTTTAACTATATATAGAATTAACCATGCCGAGTGGCTGAATTTATATCTGAGTTATTCGAATCATGTAACAGATTACATAAAAATATTTTTTTATTATTGATTTCCTATTTTATAGAGAAAAATAGTCGCGACAATTGCCTACCCACCTGATCCCACGCCTACGGATAGCCATTGGTATCGTAATTATCTGTGGGCGTAAGTATTTAGTAGGTGCTGATTTATATTCCATTGCCATTAATAAAATGACGCCTCCAGCTACATTTAACGCTGCCCTTTTTTCTTTCCCTATACTGAATTTGCAAGCTATTTTTAGGGGGAAAATAGATGAGGACGCCCAGATGAAGTGCCCTGCGATATTTGCAAACGAACCCGAGCGATTAAAAGCGCTGGCAAGCTATGGACTTGATCAAGAGCAGATGCTGCAAAGCCTCGATCCAGTGGTCCATATTGCCGCGCGCATGTTTGATATGCCGGTTGCAGCAGTCAACATGATTGGTAGCGACCATGTGTTTTTTGCCGCAAGTGTCGGAGTGGGTGAGGTCGATATGCGCCGCGATGTTTCATTTTGTGCGCACGCAATCACCCAACGTGAGGTCATGGTGGTGCCCGACGCAACCCTAGATGAACGCTTTTTCGACAACCCTCTGGTAACAGGTGATGCGAACCTGCGCTTTTACGCTGGCGTACCACTTTTTTCGCCGAACGGGCTAGCCTTGGGCGCTCTCTGCGTGATTGATGACCGACCACATACCGATTTTTCCCAGGAAGATCAACAGCGCTTGCAGGAGCTGGCAAAAATGGCCTCTGATCGTTTGGAATTGCGGCGCATTGAGGTGTCATCCGACCGCACTAGACCCCCGTTTGAAGAATATGCAGGCAGCTCGTCGACCCCCGTGATCTGGTTTGATGAACACTTACAAATTATCGAATGGAACCATGCGGCCGCCACCGCGCATGGTTATCAACTGCGCGACAGGAGAGCGCTGCAATTCGACTTATTGCTATCAGAACCGGAGCGCGCCAAGTTCCGCGATCTTATCGTGCAGGCAATCGAGGCCGGCTCACTCGAACACATCAATTTTCCCGAAGAAATAAATGGATTGCGCTATGACGGCAGCGAGTTTCGTTTCGGCTTTTCGCTGTTTGGCTGGCGCGACGCGAACCATATGAAATTTGAAGCCATTCTTAAAGATCTGACATCACAACAACACGAGGAGGAACAGCTGCGCCTACAGGCCAATATCGATGGCCTGACCGGACTCGCCAATCGTGGAAAATTTTATCGCAATGTAGAAAGCATATTAATCAACGCGGCTCCGGCAACAGTGTTGATGATTGACCTCGATGGTTTTAAAGACGTCAACGATACCTTGGGTCACACTTTGGGCGATGACATCTTGCGTGAAGTCGCCAGACGTTTACAGCAATTGGCGCACCGCGATGACCTAGTTGCCCGCATTGGCGGCGATGAATTTGCCATCCTGTTAACAAATGTCACTGACTCGACCACAGCAGTCCAACGGGCGGAGGCGATAGTTCGTGCTATTGCGCGCCCAATTGCTATTGATGGCAAGGAAGTTCGCGTTGCCGCAAGTTGTGGCGTCGCACTTGCTCCAATGCAAGCGCAGGAAGCGCTGGAGTTGGTGAGCAATGCGGATTTAGCACTATTCAAAGCAAAAAGCGGCGGACGTGGGCGCGTATTTTTGTTCGTTCCTGCACTTCGAATGGAGGCGATGGCACGGCGGCGGTACGGGCTGGAACTACATCGCGCCGTTGATAGAGGTGAATTTGTGCTGTTTTACCAACCGCAAATCAATTTGTTCGACGGCTCCATCACCGGCGCTGAAGCACTGATCCGCTGGCGTCACCCCGAACGGGGAATATTATCTCCCGCTGCTTTTTTGCCCGCACTGGAAGGTGGTCCATTGGCATCTACGGTTGGATCCTGGATTTTGAATGAAGCCTGCGCACAAGCCGCTTACTGGCGTCGAAGCGGAGCTCCACGCTTTCGCATTGGCGTAAACCTATCCAGCGCGCAATTTCGTGTGGGCGATTTAGCTGCTGAGGTGAAGGAAGTTCTGGCGCACCATGGGTTGCCAGCAGAAGCATTGGAACTGGAGGTGACAGAAAACATAGTGCTCGATAACGACGATATTGTGCTGGAGGTTTTGCACCGTTTGCATGAACAGGGGGTAGGAATTGCGTTTGATGATTTCGGAACAGGCTATGCATCACTCAGCTTATTAAAATCCTATCCGCTATCGCGCATTAAAATTGATCAATCTTTTGTGCGCGGACTGTTGACATCCAAACGTGATGCCTCAGTAATTCGCGCGATTCTCGACATGGCAAAAAGTTTTGACCTGGAAACAATTGCCGAAGGTATTGAAACCGAAGCGGAATACAATTATTTACGCAATGAAAAATGCGATGAAGGTCAAGGTTATCTTTTTGGAAAACCCATGCCCGCTCCACAATTTGAATTATTGCTAGGCATTCGCGCCGCAGCGCGCGCAATCGCGTAATAATACAAACGAACTTCGTTAGATTAGAGGGTGGGCTCAAGTTCGCGTATTCCTATCCTGCTTCAACATCACTAACAGTATGACCATCACTAAACGCACTTATGCCTTTATCCTCATCTCGGGTACAAATAGCCCAGCAATAAACCACGCTGTTACAAAAACCCAAAACCATTTCGTCGTAAACTTAATTTGCTCTTCGGTGGTTTCATGAAAATATCCAAACCAATTCCAGGCAGAATTCCATCGCTCCAACACACACGCGCCACCCCAACTAACAACCCATTTGGTATAAATACTCAAGCCAAAATAAATCAGCATCCATAAACCGGTAGACAAATAAAGTGACTCAGGCACGGCGGAATTCCCCTTTAATTAATTATTAAGAGTGCAGCGTTTGTAGGATAAATTTCGCTAAGCAACCTGCAGTCACCGACTTTCGCAATTAAGTAGTCCTCCTTATCCCATCAACTTGCACAACTGTTTTCGCCTCAGAGCGCTCAATCATTTTTACCAGTGCCGATTGAATAGTTTCATCTTCACGCGCGTCGAGCTTACTGGCGAATCGTTCCAGCTGAACCTCCGCCCCCTCCTCCAGCAAAAATTCCACTAACACTTCATCGGCATGAGTGGCGGTTTTACCCAAGTAACTTATGGAAATTTGGGGATAGCCCTGAAAACCCATTTTGGCGCGCTTGGCGATACGTTTTTTTGATTTATCCAAATTCATAGAAAATTCTCATTAATGGAAGACTAGCAAGAGCAAAAGGATATACGTCGCTCGCCTGATTTATAAAATCAGAGTCTAGGCCAGCTTAGCGGATTCTTTACTCGATAAGGAAATTTCATAAGTCACGCGCCCCATTCTACTAACGATACTGAACTTTCCAGCCCCCGTGAGGCCAAAATTTAAACGAGCTGCCGATTAACGGCGTGAACGCATTTTCATGCATTGAAGGGGGAATAAAGCCAGTGGCCAGTGGTTGGGCAAGAGAAGGAGCAGTGCAAGATCAAATAGATGCGAGCATTGAAGATGCAGTGAACTTGGCTCGCAGCCAACTTCCTGAAGGGAAAAGTTTAGTCCGATGCGAAGCATGCGACGCGACCATTCCTGTCGCGCGTCGTAAGATCATGCCTGGAGTGCGTCTATGTGTGAAATGCCAGCAACAACATGACGAACATAATATCGCATATCCGTCAATAAATCGCAGGGGCAGCAAAGACAGCCAGCTTCGCTAAGCTATTCTTCTACATTGAGCTTTTGGGCTTTTTGTACGGCGGAATTGCATGAAAGGCGGAAATTTCCTTTTTGGGCTTTTTCTTAAACGGATTATCTGGATCATTGATGCTTATGTCATCCGTCATATCACCGCCCTCCATACGACATTTGGGACCGTTTCCACGCTCATTCGCATGTTGGTAATCTTGTTGAGTAATCGAAGTCATCATCAAGCCTCTCTTTTAAAGACGGGTCTGCAGTCTATAAAACAGGCCTGATGTATTCCGTTAGCTACCGAACAATGAAATAACTTTAGAATTGGGTAGCGTAAGTTTTTAAGTGGCTCCACGCACATATTTCCTCGGGGTTTTATGCTACAAACACCCATGTCTTGCACGCGCTTGGATCTTCCCACTGTATTCAATACGAACCTGTTACCCGCCACTCCATAGAGAATCCAATAAATGAAAATCGCTATTATCGTTTTATTATGCTTATGCGTCTTGCCTTATGTGTTCGCTGTGATATCGCATTACTATCGCAAACAGCAATTAGGTAAATTTGACAATCAATATCCGCGCGAACAAATCACTCACTTACAAGGGGCCGGCGCTCGCGCAGTGGCGGCTCAACAAAATTCGTGGGAGGCGCTTGCAATATACAGCGCAGCGTTATTGGCCGTAGTTGCATCAGGGCTGGACGTTAAATATTTGGCAGAAGCCGCCATTGTTGTACTTATTGGTCGTTTACTACACGGAATTTTTTATCTTACCAATTTAGATAAGCTACGCTCACTGGCATTTCTGGTTGCCATAACACCGTGTTTTTATTTGTTTTACGTTGTGCTGGTAGTTTTTTAAAAATAAGGATTTATTTTAGCGTGATACTCTCAAACGTTGCGCGATTATATTTTCGCAAGGACGACCGGGCGGCTTTATCCACTAATGCAAACACGCGATCCAGATCATCTTTTAAATTCTTTGGCTTGTGCCCCGCCAATTTAATGATCTGGCAGTTGCATTGATCTAACACCATAAAAAATTGCTGATAGAGACTCGCATTATTTAAACGCTTACCACTGTTCGCACAATAATCCTCCTGTTCTAACTTATTACGCCTCGCCAACAGCCCTACAATATTTTGTGAATCGGTATAAATTACAAACTGCACGGCAGTTTCTGAATGTAACAGTAAGACATCATTAATAGCCCACAACAAGGTCTGTAATTCCAGCGTTGTGGATGACGTATTGTCAAACCGCTTGACGGCCACCTTTGCGTTTAAGTCGTTAAGAGACAACCCGGCTTCGTCAACCGCAAGATACGCCCCAAAACCGATGCGCGTTTTTGTATCCACGCTGCCATCGATAAATAATTTTAAGTTAAACACTTAACAACGCTTTAAAATTTTCCCGATAGCGGCGCGAGAGTGTAAGTTTTATTTGATTGTGCAAGGTTACTTCATAGTCGCCGGTATCCAACGCCTGCATTTCCTGAATCTGTTCCAGGTTAACAATGGTGGAGCGATGAATGCGGGTGAAATTATCTGGCAATAGTTTTTCCAGTTTTTCCATGGTGATGCGCATAGGGTAGACACTGCCTTTGATATGCAAATTCGCGTAATTGCCCGCCGCTTCGATCCATTCAATATCGCTGGTCTGAATTAAGAATTCTCGCCCCAATTTTTTAATCAGTAAGCGCTCGGGCGGAGCATCCGGCTCTGTCACCAACACCACCGCATTGAGAAAAAACCAGCTCACCAGCAGCGCCACACTCCACAAGCGCTGACAGCATTAAAAGTGTGGGTCAGTCATAAAATTTAGTCACAGCGGGCTGTCCGCATATGTTTGTGTAATCTCACTTAAATCAATTAAACGAATACCAATCGTGTCAATCCTGTTTGTGGGGGAAGTTTAAAAGTTGCACAATAAAAATTCTCTAAGCCAAAGCAAGGAATATAAGGCTACGAACAATCGCTTATGCGATGTAACGCACTGAATCGCCATGGCGACATTGTTATAAAAATTGTTTAGACATTGCAGAGAGGTCACCATGCAAAACAGTCAAGAGATTCGCGAATTAGCTTATTACCTTTGGATTTCAGAAGGAAAACCTGACGGACAAGCCAACAAACATTGGCAGATGGCCATTAAATTAGCAGCGGAACAAAGACGTGGCAGGGCTGAAGACAAAACCTCAACAGACCCCTCTGAGGCGAAGGGTCTATACGAACCTGCGCAACCCGATCAAACCTAGCGACTACAGGCGCTCTTTATTTATGAGATTCAGCAGAAGCGTTACATCTAATGGCTTCACAAAATAATGGTCGATACCTGCCGCGTGTGCCGCTTCACGGTCACTCGCCTGTCCGTAACCTGATACTGCGATAAGTTCAGGCGCCCTTTCGCCCAACAGATTGCGAATACGTCCAGCTAACTCATAACCATCCATTTCAGGTAGGCCAATATCGAGTACTACTGTATCAAAAGACACAGCCGCTAATTCTCGCAGGGCGTCGCGCGGGTCATAAACTACCTCAGTCTCATATCCCATAACCTGAAGGTATACCGCCAAAGTATTTGCCGCATCTTTATTGTCGTCGACCACCAGGATTTTTCGCGTTCTTTGCTGACTTTCAACAGGTATTATTTCACCAACCTGATTAATTGTTTCAGGTGTCGTGAGAAGTGGTAACCGCACGATGAACTCAGCTCCATTCCCCGCGCCACCACTGCGAGCAACTACCGTCCCGTTATGGAGCGTAATTAAGGTTTTTACGATTGCCAGACCTAGACCGAGACCGCCTTGACTTCGGTCAGCAGAGCGCGTTCCTTGTACAAACAAATCGAAAGCACTAACGATCAAATTCGGTTCCATTCCTATACCGTTATCGCGCACTCGTATTTCGATCTCGCTTGCAACGCACCTCACTGTCAGCTCAATCAAACCTTGCTCGGGGGTAAATTTACAGGCGTTAGCAAGGAGATTGACGACGACCTGAACAAGCCGCTCTTCATCGCCCTCCACTCGCGCAGTTTCATCTTCAAACTGTACGATTAACCGCTGTTTTTTCATCTCAACCTGCGGGCGGATTTGCTCCAGTGCGGTACTAATGACGTGTTTAAACGCAAACGGTTTTTTGTCCACACGAATGTGACCCCGGGTTACGCGGGATGCATCCAGTAAATCATCGACTAGACCCGTCATATGATTTACTTGGCGAGTAATTATTTCGCTGGTCTTTCTAATCCGTTCGGGTGACAGCGGTAAATTAAGTAAATCGGCCGCCGATTTAATCGGCGCGAGAGGATTGCGCAGCTCATGCGCAAGCATGGCAAGGAAATCGTCTTTGCGCCGATCGGCTTCTTTCAGCGCGGCCAGAAAATTAGCATTTTCAATGGCGATTGCCGCACGCTGTCCTATGTCGATCGCGAGCGACACATCGCGCGGCCCATAAATTCGCCCGCTCTCGGCTGAAATAAATGTGAGCACGCCTAAGGTTTTACCTCTTACCGATAATGGCACACCTATGTACGAACGTAAGCCCAGTTCTCTGATGCTGTTTAAGTGATCTAAATCTTTGATAGTCTTTTGCAGCAGGGCGTCATCAATTTCAGCCACCAACTCCGGTTGCCCTGAACGCACAATTTGCCAAAGCCCTAGCGGGGCGGATTTATCGGGCGGAAACTTTTCATGAAGTTGATGAGCCAATTGCACTTTCGTCGGCTCAACGTGACTTACTGCCACTCGTTTTAACTCACCTTCTTGATCCAAGAGGTCTACAGTGCACCAATCGGCAAAGCTTGGCACCGCAAGCTGGGCGACTTTTGCGAGGGTTTTTTCATAATCTATTACATCCGCAAACTCGGCACTGGCTTCGGCAATAAATTGCAACTTTTGCTCATTGAGCTTGCGTTCAGTAATGTCGAGACAAACCCCCGCGATGAGCACCGGCGTTCCCTCTTGATCGAGTATTTTTTCACGCCGACTTTCAATCCAACGCAAGCTCCCATCCGGCCAGAAAATTCGATACTCTATCGTCAAAAAAGCATTATGTGTGAGTAAATCCGAGCGTGCTGTGTCTAGCCGGGGGACATCATCGGGATGCACAAAGCGTAAATACTCACTTGCTTTCGTAATCCCATCACCCTCAGGCAAGCCGTGGATCGCTGCCATACCAGGCCACCAGTGAACCACGTCGGTAGTGAGATCCCACTGCCAAGCACCCATTCCGCCAGCACTTAACGCGAGTTGGAAGCGCTTTTCAGTGGCGTGCTGCACTATATCCCGCTGATGACGTACCTCAGTGACATCCCGCCCAACAGCATAGAGAAGGTCATTCTCTGCGACGAGCGTCCAGCAAATCCACCGATAGCATCCATTTTTATGCCGGGTGTTAATTTCGACGTTATCGAGCTGCTTTTTGGCGGCCAAGTCAGACAGAATTTGAAGCGCCTCTGGGATTTGGTCTGGATGACAAATATCGAGGAACGGAAACGACAAAGCCTCTTGCGCGGTCCACCCCAGAGTTTTAGTAAATGCTGGATTTACCGCGACCAAATAACCCGAAAATGATGCAACGGCCAATATATCGTGAGAGATAGCCCAAATCCGGTCACGCTCAGAAACACTGGATGCGACCTTTTTCCGCAGCTGCTGATTGAGGTCCTGAAGCGAGAATTGCGCATTCTTTTGCTCCGTGATATCAACCGTCGACCCCACCAGACACACTGATTGCCCAGAGCTATCGCGCTCAATGTAGGAAGATGT